>JAMCYM010000002.1 GCA_023473665.1 Candidatus Marsarchaeota archaeon
GCCTGGGGAGTACGGCCGCAAGGTTGAAACTTAAAGCAATTGGCGGGGGAGCACACAAGGGGTGGATGCTGCGGTTTAATTGAATCCAACGTCGGAAATATTACCAGAAGCGACGGCAGGGTGAAGGCCAGACTGAAGATCTTGCCTGACGAGCCGAGAGGTAGTGCATGGCGACCGTCAGCTCGTGGTGTGAACTGTCCGGTTAAGTCCGGTAAGTTGACAGAGTGATGCTATGACACAACGATTGAGGTTGACCCCAAACACAAGCTACATGCTTGGAATGTATGTGCAGAGCACTCGTGAACGCATTGGCGTCACGTCAAAGAGAGACGAAGTTATAGAGAAGTTCGTGAAACTCTCGATGGATGAGTTCGGCGTAGAGCCGAACAAGATCCTTTTCGAGGAGCAGGCGCAGGGAACTAGCGCGTTCTTCTACAACTCGAAGCTCAAGAGGCGTTTCGACAAGGCGCTGGAAAGAAGGGATAAGCTCTTCAAGTACGGGAACGAGTACTCAGGCAGCTACATAGCCGGCATGTTCGATGTCAGCGGCGGCAAGGACAGGTACGGCCTGTATTTTGGCAGGCTTGAGCCCGTCGACGCACTGATACTCGAGAAGCTTGGGATACACACAACAGGCAGTGCGCGCGTGCGGGTCGCAAACCCGAGCGCGCTCGTGACGCTTATACGCGGTCACAGCCTAATCGTTGCGAGCATTATTCGTTGACCCGGTAACGAGCGAGACCTTCGCCAACAGTTGCAACCTTGGCAGAGATGCCGGGGGCACTCTGTTGGGACCGCCTCTGTTTAAAGAGGAGGAAGGAGAGGGCGACGATACGTCAGTATGCTCTGAATCTTCTGGGCTACACGCGGCATACAAAGGTCGGTACAATGAGATGCAACGTCGAAAGGCGAAGCAAATCCCCTAAAACCGGCCTAAGTTCGGATTGAGGGTTGAAACTCACCCTCATGAAGCTGGAATCCCTAGTAATCGCATGTCACTATCGTGCGGTGAATCTGTCCCCGCTCCTTGCACACACCGCCTACCAACTCACCCAAGTGGGGTCTTAGTGAGGCAGCGACTCTGTCGCTTTCGAACTAAGGTTCCGCGAGGAGGGGTAAGGTATAACAAGGTATCCGTAGGGGAACCTGCGGATAGATCACCTCAAAAATAATGTGTGCAAAAGCAGGCATTTCGGTACCTGCATTAATCCTCAAGACTGCGTTTTTCGCTTCCCAGCGTGAGCGCTGCGAAACCTAACGCTCTGCGCATCATATTAATATATTGAATGCGCTAGTCAAGCGTGGTAAGATGGCCAAGGTACATGAAGGCGGGCAGACGGTCCTTGTTGTAATAGCATTCCTCATCGCGATGGTCGCAATAGTATACGCGCTGGCCGTGCTCCAGAACGGGATAGGAACGCACGCGAAGGCGCGCATCATAACTGTTGGTGCGACTGGTTACGCCTCCGCGTATCCAGGCGAAGCCGATATATTCCTGCTTGTCAACGGAACTGGTGCGAGCACACAAGCTGCTGTGCAAAACATGTCAACGACCATGGCCGCCCTGAACAATACGCTGCAGCCGTACATATCCAGAAATGTCAGCAACATGAAGACCATTTCATATGCGGTCAGCAAGCCGGTGAACAGCACGCTCTACGTGGCTAGTGAGGGGCTTGAGGTGACAGTGCCGGGAATTGCCAATGCGACATCAGCGCTGCTCGCCTCAACTTCTATGGCCAACGTGTACGTAAGTGGCGTGCAGGCCGCGCTTACGCCAGCCCAGACCTCGGTGCTCAGGGTCGAAGCCGTGCAGCTGGCGCTGCAGAACGCCACAGCGCAGGCATTGGCCGTGTCTAAGAGCATATCGTTGCAGAACGTGAGCATAAGCGGCTTTTACATACACCCGTTTGCCGAGCTTACCGGGGCGGAACTTGCCGCCGGCGCCGCGCCCTCGAGCATCAACTCGCTGTTCTACGGAGGCCTTGTGGGCGTCACGGTGAGCGTCAGTGCGCAGTTCGCCTATAGCTAAGCGCAGCACGTGGATCCCGGATGGGTGCGCGCCCGCGGCCAGCAACCGGCCCGCCTGCGCTCCCCACAGAATCTTTTTAAACCTTCACAGCGAATACCAGCTGTCCTTTTTGATTCGGGGATAAAATGAGTTTCTACATATATACCCTAGCAGCCGGAGTAGCCGCGCTGCTGTTCTCGCTGTTTGCGGCGTACTTCACGCTCAGGCAGCCCGAAGGCACTGCAAAGATGCGCGAGATATCTATGGCGATACGCGCTGGCTCGAAAGCCTACCTCAACAGGCAGCTCAAGACCATAGCCACGTTCGGCGTCATACTCGCTATACTGTTCTACTTCATACCACACGGCGGCGAGATTGATATCGCGTTCGCTACCGGTGCAATCGCATCTTACCTGACGGCCTACATAGGCATGAACGTGGCAGTGCGCGCCAACGTGCGCACGGCCAAGAGCGCCGAGAAAGGCGTGAAGCACGCTTTCAGCCTCGCGGTGATTGGCGGCTCGGTAACGGGCTTCGTTGCCGTGGGCCTCGGCCTCATAAGCATATCGCTGCTTCTCCTTTACCTAACGCTTTCGAAGGTCGCCATATTGATAGGATTCGGCTTCGGGGCCTCGCTCATCTCGCTGTTTGCAAGGGTCGGCGGCGGCATATACACCAAGGCTGCGGACGTGGGCGCTGATCTTGTAGGCAAGACTGAGCTCAACCTGCCTGAGGACGATCCTAGGAATCCAGCAGTCATTGCGGACAACGTGGGCGACAACGTGGGCGACTGCGCCGGAATGAGCGCAGACGTATTCGAGAGCTACGCGGTGACGCTCGTTGCAGCATTGCTCATAGCGAACAGCATCAAGAGCGTGACAACCTCCATGTTTTCGTATCCATTGCTCATTGCCGGCGTCGGCATAGTCGGCAGCCTTATCGCGATGGTGCTCGTAAAGTCTTTCGCCAAGCCTGTCAGAGCGCTCTACGCCATAATACTCACGGCAGTTGTAGTTTCTGGCATTCTTGATCTCGTACTTACAGCCGTGATGGGCTTGCCGCTAACGTACTTCGTGTCCGTGGCATCCGGCCTGGTCATCGCAATACTAATATTCTGGATTACTGACTACTACACCGGCAACGTCAGCAAGCCGGTGATAAAGATAGCAACAGCAGCGAAGGGCGGAGCAGGGACTGACGTTATCATGGGCCTGGCTGTGGGCCTAAGGAGCACGTGGATGCCTGTGCTCATAATAGTCGCGGCCATATTCGTCAGCTACTTTGCGGTCAACAGCGTCTACGGCATAGGCATAGCCGCAGTTGGCATGCTTTCACTTACAGCAACGATTCTTACGATCGACTCGTTCGGGCCGATAACCGACAATGCCGGCGGCATAGCCGAGATGAGCGGCATGGCGCCGAGCGTCAGGAAGATAACAGATCATCTTGACGCCATAGGCAATACGACCAAGGCCACGACGAAGGGCTTCGCCATAGGCGGCGCGGCCCTGTCCGCTGTAGCGCTCTTCGTTGCTTTTTCAAGTGCTGTAGGCCTGACGTCGATAGACGCGCTCACTCCATTGGTGACGATCGGCATATTCATAGGCGCGCTGCTGCCGTTCATATTCTCCTCTTTCCTCATGGAGGCTGTAGGGCATGCAGCAAACTTGATGGTCGAGGAGGTGCGCAGGCAGGTCAAGACAATAAAAGGCCTGCTCCAGGGCAAGGCTAATCCAGACTACGCAAAGGCCGTGGACATAGCAACGGTAAACGCGCTCAAGTCGCTGATAGTGCCAGAGGTGATAGCGATAGGCACGCCAATAGTGGTGGGCCTGGTGCTCGGAAAGGCAGCGCTCGGCGGCCTGCTAGTCGGCATGATACCCACAAGCTTTGTGCTGGCCCTGTTCATGGCCAATGCGGGCGGCGCTATGGACAACGCCAAGAAGTACGTGGAGAGCGGCAACTTCGGAGGCAAGGGCAGCGATGCGCACAAAGCTGCAGTAGTGGGCGACACGCTCGGCGACCCGCTCAAGGACACGGCAGGCCCGTCGCTGAACTCGATGATAAAGGTCGTTAGCACCATAAGCATACTGCTGGCGCCGATATTCGTCGCGTACACGCTGCTCTGATTCTTCTGCCCGGCCTGCGTGCCGGGCTCATTTCTGTTCCACGACTGCCTTGATGCGCCTGATTCCCGCAGCGACAGCCTCCTGCTTGATTATCCTGAAATGGCCGAGCTCGCGCGTGTTCTTAACATGCGGCCCGCCGCAGATCTCTATTGAGTAAACGGTGCCGTCTTTCGCGATCGTATAGACCTTTACCGTGCTCTCGTACCTGCTTTCGAACACTCCCTGCGCTCCGAGCCTCTTCGCCTCATCAACGCTCATCGTGCGGAACGAGACGTCTGCACCGGCCTTTATCACGTTATTGACCCAGTCCTCTACCTTTTTTATCTGCTCGTCGGTGAGCTTCTTGTCATAGTTGAAGTCGAACCTGAGCCTTTCAGCAGTGATGTTCGATCCCATCTGGTGTATCGAAGGGTCTACGACCTTCCTAAGCGCCTCGTTGAGGAGGTGCGTTGCTGTGTGGAGCTTCGTTGTCTCGGCACTGTTGTCCGCGAGTCCGCCCTTGAATTTCTGCTCTGCCCCCTTCCGAGAGAGCTCCTGATGCTCCCTCATAAGCGCGTTGAAGCCCTCGCGATCGACCTTAAAGCCCCTCTCAGTGCATATCTCTGCCGTTATCTCAAGTGGGAACCCGAATGATTGGAATAAATCAAATGCATCCTTGGCGCTCAGTTCCTTCTGGCTGGATTTGGCGAGCTTGTCAAGTATGCTTTCGAGATGCGCGGTACCGTTCCCAAGCGCGGCAGAGAACTTGTCCTCTTCCTTATCGAGCTCGGCAAGTATATGCCCGCTGTTTCGTTTGAGTTCTGGATAGTACTCGCCCATAACATCTATCACTACCTTGGCCACCTCAGAGCAGAACTTTCCAGTGAGGCCGAGCCCCCTCGCATGCCTGATGCTCCTCCTTATGAAACGGCGCAGTATGTATCCCTGCTCCACGTTGCTCGGCACGATGTGCTTGTCTTCGCCTAGAATCATTACCGCGGCGCGAATATGATCGGTAATTATGCGCGCGCTGCGGTTGGTCCTTTCAATGCCTGGTTTTGACAGCGACAGCACCTTGCCAAGGATGGGCGCGAGCGTGTCGCATTCGTACACGCTATCAAAGCCGTTGAGCGCGGCGATCGTGCGTTCTACACCCATGCCTGTATCGACGTTTTTCTGTGACAGCGGCTCGAATTTTCCATCCTTTGTCTTGTTGTACTGCATCAGCACGTCGTTCCATATCTCGCAGAACGCTCCGTTGCCCGTGAGCTTCAAAAAGTCTTCTGTGTTTTTCTCTTGGATCTCCTGCACATGGTAGAACATCTCAGTGTCTGGGCCGCACGGCCCTGTCTCCCCAACAGGCCCCCACCAGTTGTCCTGTTTCCCGAGGAAGTGTATCCTGTTTTTTGGCATGCCCAGGCTTTCCCAGATGCGTGCGGATTCATCATCGCGCGGTGCATCATCATCACCTGCAAAGCATGTAACGCTTATCTGCTCTGCAGGTATGCCGAGCTGCTCGGTGAGGAACTCGAAGCTCATCTTTATGGCTTCGTCCTTGAAATAGTCGCCCAGCGACCAGTTCCCCATCATTTCGAAGAAGCTGAGATGCCACAAATCGCCCACATCATCTATGTCCACGGTGCGTATGCATTTCTGTATGCTGCAAATGCGCCTGCCGGAAGGATGCGGCTCGCCTGCCAGGAACGGGGCGAGAGGCTGCATTCCTGCCATTACGAAAAGCGCGCTCGGATCGTTCTCCGGTATGAGCGATGCGCTATCAATCACCTTGTGGCCATGCTTCTGGAAAAACTCAATATACTTCTTCTTCAGCTCAGAAGTTGAAATCATCTCAACACCATGGGTATATCAGATCACGAATCAAGCTTCTTCTGCGGCCACCACACCTTGCACTGCTTGCCGAAGAAGATGCAGTAGTCGCACTTCCATTTCTCTTCGAAAGGTACAGGCACGGCCTTGCGTTCCCCAGTCCAGTACTTCATCGCAAAGGCCGTTATATCATTGAATTCCTGCTCTGTATACTGCAGCCTCATGGTTTTCAGCGTCTTTCCGCTGAACTGGTCTATGTAGTGCAATTGCACCGTGTTGCTCAGCCTGCCCAGCTTCGTGCACTTCTCGAAGAACTCATTGGAGGCATGCCTTATGCTCCTCGCATCTTTGGCCACGCCGATTGCATCCAGCTGCCTGGTAAACTCGTCGGTCAGAGAGAGCCTGTCTACTCCATAGCTCCTGCAGAAATTCTCTGAAGTGTAGAGGCCGTCGCGCAGGTCCTGCAGCATCTTCCTGTAGAGCATGACCTGCACCCTGTGCGGCCTTATCTGGGGTTCGGAGAACTGGCTCCTCTCGGACTTGGTCTTGTCCTCGCTCACCATTATCCCATCATCATGAACGAGCAGCTCGTCTATCTTGCCTACTAGCTTGTAGCCGTTGACCGAGCCGTAGACCTGCACCTCGCGCGTGCGCCTGTTCTTGTGCAGGGAATCGAGCGCCATGCTGTTCGTATAGAGCATCTTGTACAGATAATCTGCATAGCTCTTCGGCTCCAAAGGCAGGGGCTCGTTCACCTCGTTCTCGAGCTCTTCGTGCATGCTGCGCCCCTTCCGCATCTCGGCCGTGACCTTCTCGCCTACGGTGTAGCCGAGCTCCATCTTGAGCTCGCACCAGTACTGCGAGGCTATGTCCGTCGCGCGTATGCTCGTCTTGTGCAGTCTCTCAAGCACGTTCATGAAAAGTCAGCCCGCCTACTTATCGTCATAGCTAAAAGCTCAGCGATTACCTCACTCATCACAATGGTAATTAACGTCATGCGTATAAATAGGTTTTGACGGGAAATTTATCCAGACGGGCAAAGCATAAATATGTGGATATAGTGAGTAGGTGCTGGTGAGGCCATGTTAGGCTCGAAGGAAAATAAGAACACTGCAACTGATGAGTACTATTCAAAACGGTCGGATGCAGCTAATGCGCGCGCAGATAACGCTCGCAATGCAGTCGAAGCGTTAAACGCAGAAAGAAGGCAGCAGCGTCTCCTAAGAAAGGAGGAGAAGAGGGCCGAAAGGGAGGAGTTTAAGCTTGAAGTGAAAAAGGCAGGATACCACACAAGAATCAGCTATCATATATCTGGGTTTATAGATGGCATTGCGAATGCAACCAAGATCTCAAAACCAACGCTAATAGCAACATTTGTTACGGGAGGGGCATTTTTAGGTTCAGTGGCTGCGATATATGCGGGGGCTGCCACAGGAAACGTGACACTGGTGAATGCTTCAATAATCTCACTTTTTGTCTCTTTTGGTACGGCAGGGCCCCTATGGGGCCGATTTCTTGGCAGCTTGCCTGTCGCATCCAATTAAATATGAAAGTAGCTATGTAAAGCTGAGACCAACCTACTTGCTAATGTGTTTCAGCGCGAATTTATACACGATATATAGTGCTATCGCGAATATGCCAACTGCTGTTAGCGTTATCACTGCGTTGTTGGTTGAGAGCGCCTTCATCCCGAAAATCAGGAGCACGGCATCGTATATCGCCGCGCCTGCAACCGAATACCCGAAGAACCTCTTCGGCTCCATCCGTGCAAAGCCCGCCGGGAAGCTCATTATCGTCCTTATGACGGGCACGAGCCTTGAGAGGAACACGGCCGCGAGGCCGTTGCGTGCGAACCATGCGTCGAAGGCATCCAGCCTTTCCTGCGTCACGTGGAAGAACCTGAGGTGCCTGTAAACTACATCCTTGCCCAGGAAGTAGCCTATGTAATAGTCTATCGCTATGCCTGCAAGGCTGCCAAGCAGCGCCGCAATGTATGCAGGCACGAAACGCAACGTGCCGTTCGCCACGAATATCCCAGCGAGCGGGAGTATCACCTCGCTCGGCACGGGAATCGAGGAGCTCTCGAGGAGCATCAGCCCGAAGACCGCAAGCAGGCCGTAATGCGACATGAGCGTTTGTATTGTGGCGTAGGCGTTGCTGAAGAGGGAAGAAATTATGCCTAAGATTATGTAACTAACCATAAGTAACACGTCTGCAATACTTGACTATCAAGGTTTATGAATGTTGGGGCGCATCTGAAACGCGCAATCTTTAATGCTAAATATGTTTCCTGAGATGGACTGTTGATGCGCATCATAAAGTTCTACGAGAACGACGGGACGCTTAAGGTCAAGGTCGACAGGCTGGAAGACCTATGGACCATACAGCGCGTCATATTTCCCGGAGATCTCGTGAAGTCGCAGAGCCTGCGCCGCTTCAAGTCCAGCGAAAGCGATGTTGGCGAGCTCAAGGAAGTGGTGGTGCGCCTGCGCACCGAGAAGACCGAGCTGGACAAGAACGCGGAGCGCCTTAGGGTGATGGGCAAGATAGTGGAGGGCAAGCCCATGGACTACATAAGGCTCAATAGCTACCACACCCTC
Organism: Candidatus Marsarchaeota archaeon; assembly: GCA_023473665.1. Lineage (NCBI taxonomy): Archaea > Thermoproteati > Thermoproteota > Candidatus Martarchaeota archaeon. Next base: position 8,547 of record JAMCYM010000002.1, read on the forward strand.
AACGTGGCGCCCGGTGACACGATAGAGATCACAAAGCCGAGATGGCCCAGTTACATGCTGGAAGTGGTGCGCGACTCTGTATCGGACATGAAAAAGCCGAGGCTCGGCATAATAGTGGCAGATGACGAGAAGGCCCAGCCCGCATATCTGCTCGGCTACGGCATAGAGTTCAAGAAGGAGATATACAGCGGCCTGAGCAAGAAGATGACGCCCAAGGACTTCGCCGAGCAGGAGAAGAAGTACTTCAAGGCAATATCTGATGCCATAGAAGAGATGAAAGTAGACACGGTGATACTCGCAGGGCCGGGCTTCACCAAGGACGACGTCAAGAAGTACATGGACGAGAATGGCATAACAAAAAGGCTCACCAAGCGGCTAATGCTAGAGCAAGCGAGCACCCCGGAGCGTTCCGGCGTCTACGAGCTCATAAAGGGCGAGCGCGTGGCGGAGATACTGGAGAAGGAGCGCATACGCGATGAATTCCTGCTCATGGAGAAATTTCTGCAGGGCCTGGACAGCAAATCATCGCGCTATGGAGCGAATAACGTAATGGAGGCGATAGGCGCGTATGAAGCCTCGACAGTCCTCGTGAACGACAGTGTGCTGGGCGCCAGCGAAGTGCAGGAGGCGCTGGCCGCTGCCGAGGAGAAGAAGTTAACCATAAAAGTCTTCAACTCTGACGACGAGGTGGGCCAGCAGCTCCATTCCTTCAAGGACATAGCGTCTATCGTGTGAGACGCTGGCCAAACCTTGGACAGATTTTAATGCAGGGGATAGGCTCAGACAAGGCTTCTATGGCGCAATATGTTCCATTACTTCGAATACTAACAGGACGAGTTCCTTACTCACTACCACAAAAGAAGCAACGTAGAGACAACGAACATGGCTATAAAGACCAAGCTCGGCGACTTCCTCAAGAACAAGAACTACGTATCTCAGGCTAATGAACTCCTGTGCAAGCTGATAGCTTACAACATAACAGTCTTGATAAGTGCGATGTATGAGTTGGGGGATAGAAACTGATTTAGGATTAAAGCCTGTTATTAAGGTAGATTAGTCGCTCTATTAGTTCAGGTATTTTTAGTGCGTCTACCTCATTCTTATTTGAATAAAAAGTTAGAGAGTGCGCACCAGAATTAGAGGTTTCTCTTATTGGTTTAATCAACGTCAAAATAACTTCAACTACTGGCACATCTGGTGCGAAATTTGCCTTTCTTGTCTCCAATTCATCTATAAGAACAGAAAAATCCTTGAAGCGACGTTTGTTGGTAATGTAATACACATCAAGACCGTTAATTGCAACAGGATATTTTTTCCTTAAAATATCAATTAGTAAATTCTCCACTAATTTTCGTGATAACATAAGCGCAGAAGTAAACAAACTATAACTGTAAGCCTTATTTATCTCATTTTTTAGATTCTCATATAACGGTTCACCTAAATCCATCATTATAAATACATTTGATAGATACGGTGTTATAGAGATTGTAAGCGTAGTGTCTGCATAACTGAACTGCTTTGAGGTTTCGTCATATTGTATTCCATTTTCCTTTAATGACTCTATAAGCTCTGGGCGCCAATATTTAATCTGTTCGCCCTGTTCATTCCAACTGTTCCAAGTATATCCTTTTACAGTATGGTCTACCAGTACTTCTTTTGCAAACTTTAATGTATCTTCAGTAGTTAAAACTGCCATTAATGTTTTTCTCAGTTCGCCCCTCAATATGCCTCTTTTGTCCCTATCAGATAATCCCTCGTAAAGCTCGGATGGTGGATTTTCCATCTCCGACATGAATTTTTTTAAAATTGCAGTAACATCTTTTGATAATTGTAAAGACAATAGCACTTTTGCTCCAGTAGTACCTACGGTAAGCGGTCTTTCATAGTCATACCTAAAAGCTAATATTTTAATGAGAAGCTCATTTATCCTTGGATTAATTACTATGTCATTTACGTTTGGCATAAGCTCACTAATAGATAGTATCACATTCTGCTCATAAATTATTAAATCTGCTCAGTAATAGGATTTATGAGCAGCATTTATTAGCAAAGCCCTCCTGGACGGCCTTGTTTAAAAACTCTGAATCTGTCTAAAAACTCATTTGTTTGTCTAAAAAGTGTCTAAAAACCCTACCTAACTATGAGCCTGTATTTTATGCCCCTCTTCTCGCACCATTCCTTGGCTTTGTAGAAATAATACGATTAATTCTACAGATTTATGATTAAAACGACAAAATCAGTTTTCGTGTCCTTCTTTGCATATTTTATACAGTGTTTCTATGTTATTGATGGCTTTATCACCATCATTAATTATTATGTTATCCTTTTTATCCTGTTTTTTAAGTGCTTCATAATCACTTAGATTTCTATTAGCTGTGAAGATTATACTCTGAAATGGCGGGTCTTTGGAACTAACATAAAGCGTATGCTCCCATATTCGCTTTACTTCATCCTCAATAGCTTCAATATCTAATGGCTCATTCTGTGGTCTTATTGCTGGTTCTAAGATATTGATTGTAGAATCATCTATTTCATTAGTAAGCTCTGTTGCAAAACGATCAAACGATTTTTTAGAGGTTATAATTTGTTTCCTCTTATTTTGCAATGTATTTGTGTTGATATACATAAGTTTATACACAAAGTTGGCAAAAGTTGTGCCATTTAATTTCTCCTTTATCTCCATTATCCCATTAAAATCAAAAATAATTCTATACGGAATAAAAGATCTGGTCATAGAAATAGCCTACTTTAGATATTTGCTAATGAAAGTAGGGTCAATTTTTGTTATATCAACTATTTTTATAGCACCACTCCTAACTTTCTTAACTAATAGCAGATCATCTGAATTAAGACCGTCCATCTTATTGATAAGTGAATTGTCATCAAGTATCAACGGATCTATTTTTATAAGGTCTTTTATATCGGCTACACTATCAACATCGTAGAACGTAACTGATGCAGGAATAGTGGCACCATCGGTCATCATATCACCTTGATATAATTATCTCATTTAGATATGAGAAGATATGTTTATAAACCTTAACATAAGCATCAATTTGAAGAAGTTTGGATCAAACGACTATTTTCTCTCCAAGTTTGCTTTTGTGTATCCGTGTTCATTTAAGAATGCCTCGATAATGCTGGCACAGACCTTAGAATCTGAATCTGTCTTATAGACTCTATCTTTAAGATCTTGGACTATCTCATAAATACCTAAATCGAAAGTAACCTGAATTTTCTTCGAGCCTTTATCTTTCTCCATAAAGCCTTGAAGTTGTCCATAAAGTAGTAGTTTTTGAACAAGGCTCTCCTGGACAGGTATTGTCCACAAACTCGGCACCTAAATCAGGATGTCGTATTCGGCACCTTAAGTTTTGATGCTAATAAAGTGTTAGGCTATGTTTCCGCTATTATTAAACCTTTTTAAAGATAGCATGTTTAATCTGACTATGGCAATTTGGGTATTTGTATCTCTTTTTGTGCTTGCTGTATTTATTGTATCTTTTGTCTTTGTATTAGCTTACTTCATAATGGATATTTATAGAAGATTCCATAAGCGTTTTAAGAATCCACTCGAAGATATACTTAGCATCTTGATTGTCATTTACTTTGCAAGCCTGCTTATTCTCATAGTATCTGCCTTTGAAATTAATTACCTACACGACCCACTAAACGCAAGCACAACAAATACTATATATGACCAATTTGCATCTTTCATAAATTGGATTGTAGATAACCTTGTGCCTATAGTGGGTTCCAGCATTGTTATAGGTATAATTGTGGCGAGCTTCTCTGCGGGTAGAGCATGGAATAGAGTATCAAATGTATTAAAACAATTTGAACCAGATAATCCTGAATCTATCCCGAAGCGATTAGAAAAAATGGGAAACTCATTAACCAAAATAGAATCTAAAGTGGATAGAACAAAAGAGGACATTGACAAACTTGATGGCGAATATAACGAACACATAAGGATTCACCACTCTAAATAAGGTCACTGACTTAATTTTATCAGGCTCAGCCACCTATTCCTGTTCGCACCTATGCTTATCCCAGCAACCTCAGAAGGTGTCAGTCCGTTAAAAGTCATGTGTGGTTTTATGAAGTTGTAATACGTCTTCCAATTCTCTATGTATTGCTCGGCGGTCTTTTCGTTCTTTAGACCTCTTATTACCTTGTCTCGCTCCCTAAACGTCGCATGATATCGCTCTATGAGCTGGTTGTCCACCTTCTTTGTCATGTGATAGACCCTCTCATGCGGCTTGTCCCTAAGCCTCTCAGGGACAAACAAGCGTCCATGTGTCGGGAACTCTTGACGTATCGCCTTTTTGTAGAACTGCCCTTTGTCTGTGGCAATCTCCTTAGGCTTCTGCGATAGGTAAGGCTTTGCCTTCTGTATTATGTTTCTTGCATCGTTTATGAACCTTGCCCTTGTTATCTGGTTAGCCAGCAGAAACCTTGTCTTATTGTCAAGGACGTTCCAGCACCACTCGTTCTCCTTGCCGATTTGGACTGACTGCTCGTCTATGTGTATCCTCTCACTTGTCTGTGGTTTCAGGTTTGCTGTGTAATCGTTTATCCTTGCCATGAAGCGGTTAATCCAGCGTCTTACTGTCTCATTGTGCAGTTTCAGCCCGAAGTTCTTGTAGAGCGTGTCCTGAATGTCCCTTAGACTATTGCCTTTGTAATACATATCAAGGGTAAGACAAACTATCCGAGCGTTGCCCTTTATGCCCTTAGTTGGGTCAAGGACGAAGAAGGCACCGCACTCTAAGCACCTGTATTTCTGCTTTGCTCCCGACTTGTTCTTCCTGAGACCCTTCTGTATTATCCTCTCGCTCTTGCAGTTGGGGCACATCTTCTCGTCCATTATGCCCTCAACGTCGAAGTCGTCCATCTCGACCTTGTTCTTTAGCTTGTTGAACAGGATTATGGCGTCTATGTGCTTGCAATAGAGACCCTTGTCCTTGCACCTATATATGAAATCAGGGCAGTCGCAGGAATAGGTATCTATGTGGCTTACCTTGTATCTCTTAGTCCTATCGGAAGAGGGCACCAGATAAACCCCTTCGTCAAGCACTTCTGGCACCGCTTTGTTGAGCAACGCCGACGCCCTCTCTTTCCTGACATTAGACTGCCTTTTCAAGACATTGCAATCCGCATTCATAATCTCACAGTAATACTACGCAATAGAAGATATATATACCTATTGGTATATTATTTATACTAAAGAATACGACGATAAGTTTAAATACTTATTAGTATAATACTTCTAATATGGCAAAGGTAAAAATCGACGGGTATAAATGCGAGAGGTGCGGACATATTTGGTTTCCGAGAAGCTATACTACGCAAGAGCCCAAAGTATGTCCTCGCTGTAAATCACCCTATTGGAATAAGCCCCGAAATGTGAAATAAGCACCATATACATTGGTTCTTCTCTCATGCCTGAATTGTATGGTACTCTGACGATATCAAGAGCTAACTATTAACCTTTTGTATAGTCTGATGGATAGCTTTAAATAGTTATTTCTTCACAATACTGTACGGGGAATTGTCCCATAGGTCGATAAATTGACTGAAACAGAAAAACCGTTGGTGTTGCCTTATAACGTCAATATAGACGTCTTGTTCAAGGTAGTGGATGAGCTTCGCACTGCTGGTCAAGGGGGCGAGAAGAAGGCAGTAGTGTGGCAACACATAGGTCAGGACAAGAAGGCGAGTTATAGCTACGTCTTCAATATGGCTAAGGCGTTGGGGTTCATAGAAGATGACTATACTACGGCAAAGATAACCTCTTTTGGTAAGAGTGTTGGCTTTCTATCTGGGGAAAAGAAGAATGAAACACTTGCCAGAAATCTGCCTGCTCTGTATAACACCATATTGAAGTGGGTTTATTATAGCGATGCAAAGGAATTGGAGACAAACGACATTAAGTCACGCCTAAGTTCGTCAGGAATTACACTACCTGACAGTGTACTGGATGCTGGTGTAGGAACGTTTGCTCATTACTGCGAGCGGTTGGGTATCTTGAGATACATCGGGAGAGGGAAGGGAACGAAAGTTGTCCTGACGGACTTCGGTAAGCGAATATTTGGGAGTAGTACTACAGATATGTCAGCACAGGATAACAAATCAGAAGAGGTAGATACGTCGCGGTCGGGAGACACCCCGCAACAGAAACAAGGTATTGCAGTTGCAGGCGAATACGTTGTCCGCATAATAACTCCCGATAGGGATTTCGTTTGGGACATCAGGGCAATCTCTGATTTGCCACAATTCAAGGCAATACTTGACGCGACGGAGAAAGCGATAGAAGAGGACTGGAAGAGGAAACACCAGAATAATACGGAAAATCACGCTGATTAATCAGGATACGGGATGAACACGGGGGGAACACCTGTCCACCAGATAGGCAGTTCCCCTCGTGTCTGTATCATACAATATTTTTTATCCTCGATAATCTATATACCTTTCGGTAATATCGTGCTGGGTGCCGAATGCGACATTACATCACGGGTGCCGAGGATGCGACAGAACCCCTGGACACAAGCTTTAAATATGATGCGCCTTCACAAGATATTGACAGAGGGGCAATCATAGCTCCGCATATACAACCAGGCAGTTAGCCGGTGTGAAGATGCAGTTGCAAACGTTGCGCACGTGGTATATAGGCTCATCCTTTAGGCGCAGCGTCAGCATCGATTGCATCATGAAGCTCACACCAAACAACTACCACCTGGCTGCATAAACACTTTCCAGAAAAGAGGTGTTTCATGTGGGCCGGATGGTAGTAGAAACTAGAGTATATTCTAAGGCGGTTGTGCTTACTGAGCGCGAGCAGCTGCTCATGCTCGAGATAGGCACCGATAGCATAGACAGCGCCAGCTCGTTCGTCAACTACATCAGCGAGATGTATGGCTTTTCGAAGAGCTCGGTGTGGTACACGCTCAACAAGCTGAAGGAGCGCGGGCTTGCCGATTTTGCGAGCAAGGAAGAGCCTGGCAAGGGGCTCAGCCTGACGCAGTCTGGCATGGCGGGGATGCGCGGTATGGAGCGCCAGAAGGCCGCAATACTTGACAAGTTCGCCAACTCTTTCCTGAGCGGAGCTGATGCTCCACTCCAGGACGACAGCACCTGGGCGAGGATGAGCATAAGGACAAGGGCATAGGTGGTGAAGCAGCGCGCAGGGGCAAAGCCCCTGCGCCACTACCAGGCTTCGCATGCGCCCTCTCAAAAGGTATCGGTTATGACCCTCTTCTTCTTACGATTCGTTTCCCTTCAATCGCCCAAATCCGCAAAGCAAATAATTAATAGCTGCACTGCATGTTAGTGTTTAGGCGCATGGCATGGCTGAGAATATCAAAGGAAGAATGGTGTGGCTAGACGGCAAGATTGTCAGCTACGAAGAGGCGAAGGTCCCGATACTGACCCATTCGTTGCAGTACGGCAGCGGCATCTTCGAAGGCATTCGTGCATATCAAACGAAGAAAGGTGCCGCAATATTCAGGCTTCCAGAGCACGTAAAGCGATTCCAGCACAGCGCCAAGATATACTCAATGGAACTCGGCCGATCTGATGGAGAGCTGTCCCGCGCCATAATAGACACGGTGAAGGCCAATGGCCTAGATTCCTGCTACATAAGGCCCTTCGCATTTTATAACGATGACAAGATAGGCATGAGCACTACCGGCAAGAAGATCAGCGTGTACATTGCCGCTGTGCCGTTCGGCGCGTATTTCGGCGCGGCAAAAGAGCGCGGAATAAGGTGCAAGGTGTCTTCATGGAGGCGCATAAACTCCGATATACTGCCTGTGGAAGCCAAGGCGAGCGGCAACTACATAAACTCGATAATGGCCAACAACGAGGCGAGGGCATCAGGGTTTGACGAGGCCATACTGCTTTCAAGTAACGGCTACGTAGCAGAAGGCCCAGGCGAAAATATATTCATAGTCAAGGATGGCGAACTTATCACCCCTGGAATAAGCTCAGACATACTCCTGGGGATAACCCGCGACAGCCTAATTGAGATAGCTGATAAGCTGGGGATTAATGTGGCGCAGCGCGAGCTCCATCACGAGGAGCTTTACACGGCAGACGAGGCATTCTTTGCGGGCACCGCAGCTGAGATTACCCCGATAGTGAACATAGACGGCATGGGCATCGGCGAAGGCAAGCCAGGCCGGATTACTATGATGCTGTCAAAGAAATACGACAGCATAGTTCGCGGCAATGAGAAGGCCTATGCCAGGTGGCTGACCTACGTAAAATGAGCAGTCAAAGGAGCTTCAGCCCCTTGGTGAACTGGTCTATCTCTGCGCTCTTCCACGGACCTATGCCAAGGGCAGTCTTGCTGCCTGGTGGTATTTCAGTAAGGCCGGCATCGGTCACCAGCGCGCACGGCACGCCCTTGTACTTGAAGGCGTTGTAGAGCTTGACCAGCGCTTCCTCGTCGCTGACCTTGAGCACTATCTTCTTCTCGCCGCTGTCAAGCCACTCCTTGGCTATTCTCTTGTCAGCTTTCTCGGCCTCGAAGTAGCTCATGAGCGATGCATGCGCAACCTGCGCGGCCGCCTTGCCCCTGCCCATATCAAGGTCGGTCCTGACAACTATTGCCTGCTTTATCTCGTCCACGTTGACCGCTAATATTTTGCATGCAAAGGAATAAGAAGCGTCAATCAGGTCGCATTCCTTGAGGGCGTCTTGGCGCCCCGCAGCTTGACCGGCAACGTACCGTCGAAACCCTTTGTCAATTCGGTATCCTTGCCCTCCAGACGATCAATCATGTAAGTTACTGCCTTTGGCAGGTCTTCATGCGTGGTTACGATAAGGCGCCCGCTTCCCATCGACTTCAGGACACTGTCTTCAATGAACTGATAGCCCTCAATCACGAGTATCGTAGGCACCCTTTTTATCCCTGCGAAGTAAATTGCAGCAGGACTGTAATCTTCAACTATGAAGGATGGGGGCTCGCCGTCTATTTTGCGGGCCTTGCCGAATACCCGCTCCCATCTGACCGTTGCTCTTATATGCTCCCTCTCAAGCCTCGCCTCCATGTCCACGCATCTTCCGGCTTCATCACGGTAAGTAGGATTGGCGGTTTCGATGTATATTTGATAACCCCTGTCCTGGGCTATGCCCATGGCAATCAGGTTCTGCCTGTCAAAGGACAGCTTCTGGTCCAGATGGTTGGAAATAGGGCCGCGGGCGTTCGGTGGCAGCATCATAATGCTGCTGAAAATCCCCTCAGTGGGGAGCTTGAATCCGAAATGCTTGTTGGGTATGCCGTCGCCGCGCCGCAGCATAGTTGTTATCGCTGCGTCAATGGTAGGTATGGTAGGGCCTTCCAAATCCCATACTGCGGCATGCGCCATCTGGATCGCTGAAGAATACAATGAATTGCCAGATTTATATTCGTCTATGTCTTGTTCGTCGATTGTCAAGTATTATTAAATTATGCGTCAGGCATTTAGTTTTTGAAGGTCATGATATCCGTGAACCGCATGCCGACTTCGAACGAGGCTGAATCCATAGCTTCAAAGTACATAAGGGATTACTACTCAAAGCACCCTATCAGCGTGGCGAACATCGCGTCGCGGGAGTTCGGCTTCGGCGATTTCGAGAAGAAGATAAAGGTCAGGCACCTATCTTTCGCGAGCGACAAGGAGCTAAACCGCTACCTTGTCGACAACGCACCGCCATTCGTTTCTTGCTCTTCGGCGCTCTACGAACGCCCGGCTGCGCAGCCCATGGAAGCCAAGGGCAGGAAGGGCGCGGAGCTCGTCTTCGACCTCGATGCGACCGACATGCGTCTGGCGTGCCAGAAGGAGCATGGCGCCTCCTGGGTGTGCGAAAACTGCCTTTCTGCGGTCAAAGCAGAGACCGTCAAGCTTATAGAGGATTTCCTTGTGCCAGACTTCGGCTTCTCTGCCGACGAGATATCGGTTAACTTCAGCGGCAACCGTGGCTACCATGTGCACGTAAACAGCGAGGAGGTGTTCCAGCTTGACGGCAATGCCAGGAAGCAGATAAGCGACTACATAACGGGCACCGGCATGCGCATCGAGAGCTTCTTCCCGACAATAGGCCAGCGCGGCATGCGCCTCGAGGGCCCGAAGCCAACGGACTTCGGCTGGGGCGGCAAGCTGGCCAAAGGCATAATCGCGGCGCTCAACAAGGGCACGGACGCGCTCACTGTCCTTGGGATAAGCGCTATAGAGGCCAGGTTCCTGGAGAAGAACAAGGCTGCGGTGATACTCGGAATAACGACCGGCAATTGGGACAAGGTGCGCATAACTAAGAAGGCCGAGTTCTGGGCCAACGTAGTGAAGGGCATGACTATAAAGCAGAGCGACTCGATAGACAGGAACGTCACGAACGATCCATCGCACATGCTCAGGGTGCCTGAGACGCTCCATGGCGACACGATGCTCGTAGCAAAGCGCATCGGCTCGGTCAAGGAGCTGGAGAAGTTCGAGCCGATGAGGGACTCGATAGCATTCCAGGGAGGCACGATGCTGGTGCACGCCACAAAGGCGCCTACGCTAACTATGGATGGCAAGGTGTTCGGCCCATATGAGAACAAGGACGTTGCGCTGCCGACATATGCGGCGCTCTACTTGCTGATGAAGCGCGCCGCGGTGCCGGCATGAGGCGATGACATGAACGCGAATAAAGAGCTGGTTGAAAGGCTGAATAATTCCGGCGCCGCGAAGAGGGCGCCGGGCAACGAATGGTACAAATTGCGTTCTGGCGATAAATCGAAATATTACATTGACGTCAAGACGTTCGATGCCGATCCTGCCAATCTCAAGCTTATCGTGGCTGCACTTTCAGGAATGATACGCGAAAATGCAGTCGCAGGCATAGAGATGGGCTCGGTACCTATAGCGGTAGGGGTGTCGCTCGCGACTGACAAGATGTGCTACATAGTCAGGAAGGACAGGAAGGCCCACGGCGATACCTCATTGCTGATGGGCGGCGATGTGTCAGGCAAGAACGTTGCAGTAATAGACGACGTGGTGACGAAAGGCGGCTCTGTGCTGTATGCAGTCGATGTCCTGAGGGAACGCAAGGCGATAGTCGAGCACGCGTACTGCGTGGTAGACAGGGAGGAGGGCGGAAGTGATGCAATCGGGGCTGCAGGCGTAAGGCTGCATTCATTAGTTAGGAAATCCGAGCTTTTCGGGACTGATCATTGAATCGCGTTTGGGGATTGAATGGAGATAAGCGATAAAAGGCTGGAAGAGCTGGTAAAGGCACGTGCGAAGAAATACATGGAGAGCCGCATAGTTGAGGTGCTGCCCATCTTCAGCGACGGCACGGTTCTGGTGAACCGGCAGTACAGGAAGACATCCGGAGAATGGGGCTTCGAGCTTCCGCGCGGCAAGATAGACGAAGGCGAGAAACCAGAAGATGCTGCCGCGCGAGAGCTGAGGGAGGAGACCGGCTTCAGGGCCGACAGCCTGAAGCTGATGTTCGCCACTCGCCTCGTCGCGAACATAGACTCGATGAAGAGCTACTACTACCTGGCAGAAGGCCTTCACGAAGGCGAGCCTAATAGGGAGGAAGGCGAGCAGATAGAGACTAATAGGGTAAGCATGGGAGAGCTGATGGCGCTCATAAGGGATGGGAAGATGTCAGACACATCAGGAATGTCGGCGGTGATGTACTACAACATGTTCCTTGCCAGGCATTGACCGGGCTGGGGCCGTTCCCCTTTCCGCAACGTTCCTGATAGGTATTTATTCTGATGCCTGGATATTGTTATGATAGAATGGCCGAACGGCTGCTTGTGCTGGCAGTGGACATAGACAACGACCTCTACCGCAAGGCGAAGAAGACCGGCCCTGTGATAGGCAGGGACGCAAACGTCAAAGCGGCTACGTCGCTCGCGCTTGCAGATCCACAGGATACAGACTCGAACACGATGTTTGAGGCGGTGCACAAGTATGAAGAGCTCAAGAAGCAGGGCTATGATGTCGAGATCGCAACGATAACTGGCTCTGAGAACGAGGGCTATACGGCAGATGCGGAGCTCTCGAGGCAGCTGGACATGCTGCTTGACAGGCTCAAGGTCGATGCCTGCGTGCTGGTAACCGACGGCGCCAGCGACACGCGCGTGCTCCCCATACTGAAGACGCGCATAAAGGTCAACAGCGTCGACTTCGTGCGTATGAAGCAGGCCGAGCAGTTCGAGAACGCATACTTCGCGGTTCTCGAGAAGCTCAAGGAGCCACATTATGCGCGCATAGTGTTCGGCATACCGGCCGTATTGCTGCTGCTGTTTGCGGTAAGCTACTACCTGAACTACGGGTGGCAGCTGCCCGTCGCGCTAATAGGATTATATCTCGTCATAAAGGGCTTCGGCCTTGAGGATGCGTTGGTATCGTCGTTCAGGGGCTTCGGCTTCAGCATAAGCAGGCTGAGCTTTTTGTTCTACGTGAGCGCCCTGCTCTTCTTCTTCATAGGCCTGGTGCTCGGGTTCGGTGCTTTCGTGCACAACCCGGTTGCAAACCAGCTGTCGAGGGATTCCTATGCTGTGCAGGGCTTCCTCCTGGTATTCCCGATAAGCATAGGCCTGTATTTAATCGGCCGCATAATGGACCTGGAGAGCAGGCACATGCGCTACAGGGCGATAAACCAAGGCACGTACATCAGCTATTCGATAGTATCTCTCGCCATACTCTACATACTAACCGAGTGGTTCATAGGCCAGATATACTTCTGGCAGTTCCTGCTCTGGGTGGCGGGGCTCATAGTGATAGGCTATGGCATATCGGTGCTGAGCGGCATGGTCAAGAGATACGCTGTTGAGCGCTCCTCGCTGAAGAACAAGAGCGTCATAAACGACATAGGCGCCTACATAGGCAAGGTCACTGGCGTAGACACGAAGCGCGGTGTCATGTCAGTGCGCACAGACTACGGCAGCACTATAAGCCTCGAGATCGACCGCATAAGCACTTCGGAAGCTGACCGCATCATAGTGCGCTGACGGGGCTAAACATGCCACGGGGCCTGAACATGCATGATACCGACAGCAACCCGGCAATCCTAGATAACAGGAACATAGTGTTGCACGAGCTCATAGGCCTGAAGGTAAGGGTGCTGAAGGGCCCCTACGCAGGGAAGAAGGGCTCGCTCAGGGGCATCGTGATAGGCGAGACGAAGAACACCATTGTAGTAGAAACGAGGCACGGCGACAGGACTGTGCCAAAACTTGGCAGCATCTTCGCATTCGAGGTAGGCGCACAGCGCTTCGTCGTAGAAGGCAGGGAGATAAACTTCAGGCCCTTCGAGCGCACAGAGAAGGCCCTCAAATTCTACAAGGCCCGAAGAGCATAGTTTTTATATATTAATACCATCATATTAAACGCAATTCATACCTTTTGGTTTTTTGCTTTGCTACAGCAGAATGTGCGGAACTGCATCATGTCTGCTTTTCATGCAAGTGATTGATTGGAATGCGAAGACCCTAAATGCCCGATTCACGGCAGCCTCAAGACGCACGGCAGCGAGATTGAGGGCGTCGTCGTCAGCGACCGCGCCGCCAAGACCGTCATAATCGAGAGGCCCTATACTACTTTCCTCAAGAAATACGAGCGCTCGCTCAGGAAGACCTCGCGCATAGCCGCGTACAACCCTGCATGCATAGGGGCCAAGACTGGCGACCGCGTGGTGATAGCCGGCACCAGGAAGCTCAGCAAGACAAAGTCGTTCGTAGTGACGAAGATAATAGCCAGGGCGGTTGCATGAAGGGTTTGGCCACAAAGATATCGAAGAGCCTGGTTCCGGGCAGCATACTCACCTGCGCCGACAACAGCGGCGCCAAGACCCTCATGATAATAAACAAGATAGGAAAGGCTGGCTCGCACAAGAGGATGGCATCGTCAGGCATAGGTGACATAGTGCTGGCCAGCGTGAAGAGCGGCACGCCGCAATACATAAAGAAGAAGGTGCGCGCAGTGATAATAAGGCAGCGCCAGCCCATGCGCAGGGCATCAGGCATGCGCGTCAGGTTCGAGGATAATGCAGCAATACTAATAACGGACAGCGACCTGCCGGTCGCGACCGAGGTCAAGGGCGCTATGGCGCGTGAGGTCATAGAGCGCTACATCAAGCTGGCAGGCATAGCCTCGAGGGTGGTATGATGATAAAGAGCGGCAAACCACGCATGCAGAGGAAATACCGCTACACCGCGCCTATGCACTCAAGGCAGCATTTCCTGCACGTGCACCTGAGCAAGGAGGCGCGGCAGAAGCTTGGGATAAAGATGAGGGCGGTGCAGGTGTCGAAGGGCGACACGGTCAAGATAATGAGCGGTTCGAAGAAGGGCACGACCGGCAAGGTCACGCGCGTAAGCCTGCGCGGCGGAGTGCTCTACATAGATTCGTATAAGAGGAAGGACGCCAAGGGCAAGGAGCTCAGCGTGGCTGTGAACGCCAGCAATGTATATATAACCGATCTCAATCTATCGGACAAGCTGAGGGTATCGCGCCTCAAGCCGACGCAGCGGGTCCAGGCTGCAGCAGCCGCGCCCACGGCCGAGTCGGCGCCAAAGGCAGCGCCGAAGGCAGAAGCAGCAACTGCAGCTCCGCCGAAACCAGAGAGTGATGTTCATGGCTAACAAAGGCAACAAACGGCACATGAAGAGCCTTCACGCGCCCCAGTACTATGGTGTGCATAGGAAGGAGCACGCCTACGTGGCGAAGCAGAGCCCCGGCAGGCACACGCTCGGCAAGAGCGTGCCTTTGAGCGCTGCCCTCGCTAAGCTTGGTATTGCCGGCAGCATGACCGAGGCGAGGCGCGCAATAAAGGAAGGCAGCGTTACGGTCGGAGGCAAGCCCCGCCGCAGCCCATCGTTCCCTGTGGGCATAAACGACATAATAACAATCAAGGGCGGAACCAAATACCTGGTGTCGATAAACGAGCAGGGCAAGGTATCGTTCAAGCAGGCAGACGCAGACACTACGCACTACAAGGTGGTCGGCAAGTACAAGGCGAAGGATGGCCGCATAATGGCAAGGCTGCATGACGGCTCTGTCCTCGCGTTCAAGAGCGCCAAGGAATTCTCTGTGGGCGACTCGGTGCTCGTCGACGCCAGCAGGGCCTTCAAGGGCGTGGTGCCGCTAAAGGCAGGCGCCGAATGCTTCATAGTAGACGGCGTGCACACAGGCGCGAAGGGCAGGATCGCCGAGCTCAAGCCCGGCAACATGCACACCGGCGCATCTGCCGTTGTCGAGCAGGGCGCAGGCGACAAGTTTGAGACGCTGGTAAGGAACATCATAGTGGTCGGCTGATAGGAATGGCAGGAACTGGAAACGCAACGAATAAGATGCGCGAGGTCAAGGTAGACAAGCTGGTCATAAACATAGGCAGCGGCAGCAACGACCAGCAGACCAACAACGCCAAGCGGCTGCTCGAGATGATAACAGGCGCGAAGCCGACGTACGCGCTCGCTAAGAAGCGGAACCCTACATTCAAGATATCGAAGGGCAGCAAGATAGGGGCGTTCGTAACCCTGCGCGGCTTGCGCGCCGCGCAGCTGCTGCCGAAGCTTCTTGCTGCAGTTGACAACCGCATAAGGCCCAGCAGCATAACCAACAACACCGTCAACTTCGGCATAAAGGAGTACATAGACATAAGCGGCATAAAGTACGACCCGAGCATAGGCATGCTGGGAATGAACGTTAATGTATCGTTTAGGAGGCCGGGCCTCAGGACCGAGCTCAAGAAGCGTGCTTCTGGAAAGGTGAGCAGGAGCCACAGGATCATAGGCAGGGAAGAGCTCGAAAGATACCTGGGCGAGCGTTTCAAGGTAGAGGTGCAGGGTGCATAATCATGAAGGTAAAGACAGAAGAGAAATTCAAGGGCAAGGGTGTACGCAAGTGCAGGATATGCGGAGGCACGCGCGGCCTCATAAGGTCCCATAACCTCTACATATGCAGGAGGTGCTTCAGGGAGGTGGCAAAGGACCTAAACTTCAAGAAATATGGTTGATGCTCATGGACAGGCTTGCAGAGGCAATAAATACGATAAAGGCCAACGAGCGCGTAGGCAGGCGCGGGTGCACTGTGCTCTCCACAAAGCTGGTGCGCTCTGTGCTCGATGTAATGCAGAAGAACGGCTACATAGACGGCTACGAGGAGCGTACGGAGCGCTACGCGCGCGTGCTAGACGTGAAGCTCTCGAGGAAGATAAACAGCATAAGCGTGGTCAAGCCGAGATACGCGCTGTCGAAGCTCGACATACAGCGCTACGAGGAGCGCTACATACCGAGCAAGGACTTCGGCATACTTATAATATCAACGCCGAAAGGCATGCTGACCAACCGCGACGCGAGGGCCGCGGGAATAGGCGGCAGGCTTGTGGCATACGTGTACT
Organism: Candidatus Marsarchaeota archaeon; assembly: GCA_023473665.1. Classification (NCBI taxonomy): domain Archaea; kingdom Thermoproteati; phylum Thermoproteota; species Candidatus Martarchaeota archaeon. The sequence goes on from JAMCYM010000002.1 coordinate 24,930, forward strand.
GATGGTATAATGGAAGAGGTAGCGGTGCCGGAAGGCATCGAGATAAGGATCGACGGCGACAAGGTCATAACGAAGGGAGCCCTCGGCATGAACGAGCGCGCCTTCAACCATTTGCTGCTCACAGTCGAGAGCGGCGCAAAATCGGTGAAGATAAGCGCCATTGACGACAAGAAGCTCGCCAAGAAGGCCAACCAGGCGGCTGTGGCGCTGGCCAACGAGGTCAGAAGCGACATCTCCGGTGTTACAAAGAACTTCGAGATCGTGATGGAGGCCGTATACGCCCATTTCCCGATGACCTTGGAGGTCAAGGGCAGCGAGCTGCTCATAAAGAACATGTTCGGAGAGCGCATGCCGCGGCCCGCCGCAATAGTCGGCTCTACCAAGATCGAGATCAAGGGCAAGGACGTCAAGGTGTACGGCACGAAGCACGATGACGTAAGCCAAACGGCAGCAAACATACGCCAGGCATGCAAGGTGCACGGCAAGGACACGCGCGTCTTCCAGGACGGCGTTTATTATGCAAGCGAGTGATGTTCATGGAATCAAAGCCAAGAATAGCAAAGAAGCACCATCCGAAGTTCAACGTGCCCAATTACGGCACGAAGAACAGGAAGCGCGTAAGGGAGCGCTGGCGCAAGCAGCGCGGAATAGACAACAAGAAGCGCATAAAGAAGTCGTTCACGGGCGCGGAGCCGACTATAGGCTACAGAAACCCTGAGGGCATCAGGGGCAGGCGCGCCGACGGCAGGCGCGCCGTGCTTGTCCACAACATAGGCGAGCTGCGCACGCTGCTGGAGAATCCAGAAGGCTCAGGCTTCGACATAATGATTGCAGGCGCTGTAGGCGCACGGAAGCGCGCTGCGATATCTTCGCTTGCCGCGCAGAACGGCATAAAGGTAACGAACGGTGGCATTGCATGAGCATAAGGCTTACGAAAAGGGTAGCGGCCTCGATCATGGGCAGGGGCGAGAGCGCCGTGAGGATCAGCGCGGCATCGATAGCCGATGCCAAGAAGGCGATAACCCGCGAAGACGTCAGGGAGCTGATCAAGAAGGGCGCCATCTACGCGATCAAGGAGAAGCACAACATAAGCGCGCACGGCAAGGAGCTCTCGAAGAAGCGCGCTGCAGGGAGGAAGCGCGGCCCCGGAAGGAAGCACGGAACCTACAAGGCGCGCGCAGGCATAACGTACATGAAGAAGGTAAGGGCGCAGAGGCGCGTATTGCTGCAGCTGAAAAGCGCCGGCACCATAAACAACGAGATGTTCAAGGGCTTCTATGCGCTGGTCAAGGGCGGCACGTTCGCGAGCAAGGCGACGTTGCTCAACCACATAAGGAGCAGGGGCGTTGCGATAGACGAAGAGTCATTCAACAAGCTTAAGCATGCGTGATGTTCATGAAGATAAGGAGAATAAGACGCGCTAGGTCGCTGACCGACTACAAGAAGCGCGTGGCGCTGCTCAAGGGAAGGCTGCTGCGCGTAGTCGTAAGGAAGAGCAACAGGTCAGTGACCGCGCAGCTCGTGGCATACGAGCCGGACGGCGACAAGGTCATTGCAAGCGCGCACTCGAGGGAGCTCGCGCAGCTCGGCTGGCCGCCGAGAGGCAACATTCCAACCGCATACCTGACCGGGATGCTACTGGCCAAAAAGCAGAAGGCGAATGGCGTGGGGCGCGTGGTGCTCGACACTGGCATAAGCAAGCCTGTAAAATCTAACGTGCTGTTTGCAGCGGCCAAGGGATGCGCAGACGGCGGCCTTGAGCTCATCAACTCCATAGAGTTCGATCCGGTGAGGCTGGCCGGCAAGCACATATCGGCATATGCGGCCTCGGCCGCAGGCCAGGGCAGCATGTTCTCCAAGTACAGGAGTGCAGGCATCGACCCTGCCAAGATAGACGTTCTTTTTGAGGAAGTGAAGAAAAAAATATTGAGCAAGTGATTGATTGCGCAAATTTGCACCGCGTAGGGAAAATGAAAGGGAGCGCTTCAACATAGAGGCGTGGGAGCCGGCCACCGAGCTCGGCAAGGCCGTGAAGGCGCGGCAGATCACGTCCATAGAAGAGATATTCGCCATGGGCAAGCACATAGAGGAAGTCGGCATAGTTGATGCGCTACTGCCAGAGATAAAGAGCGAGATAATCGACATAGCAAGCGTGCAGCGCATGACCAGGAACAACCGCAAGCAGAAGTTCAGGGTCACGGCCGTAGCAGGCGACGGGCACGGCCATGTAGGAGTCGGGGCGGCCAAGGACACCGAGGTGAGGGCAGCCATGGACTCGGCTATAAATGCCGCGAAGCGCAACATAGTGCCTGTTGCTCTGGGCTGCGGCTCATGGCAGTGCACATGCGGCCAGCCGCACAGCCTGCCGTTCGCAGTCAAGGGCAAGTGCGGCGGCGTGTCCGTGCTGCTCAAACCTGCTCCGAGAGGCCTGGGCATAGTTGCAAGCGGCCCGATCAAGACCATGCTGCAGCTTGCTGGCGTCAAGGACGTGTGGAGCTTCTCAACCGGCAGGACGCGAACCAAGTACAATACGCTCATGGCGGTGCAGAACGCGTTCGAGAACATAATCAGCATGAAGAACCTGCCGGCATCTGCAATCGCAAAGCAGTAATTGTACAACAAGTATGCCTGCGCTGGCTAAGTTTTATATAAACCTACTGACTATCGGATTCGTTAATGTTTAATGGTGTTAGCATGAAGGTTTGGGTCGATAAACCACTGTGCACCGGCTGCCAGCACTGCAAGGACGTGTGTCCTGTGGCTGTATTTGAGATGAAGAGCAGGAAGGACATGGAGGGCGCCAATTCAGATGTAGCACCGGAAGAGCACAAATGGAAGGGCACGAGCGATCCGGCCACAGTGCAGAAGTGGAAGGACGTCCAGGACGGCCACAAGCACTTTGCAGACGAGAACGACGGCACAAGCGGCGGCATATCTGTTGCAGTGAACGGCGAGGCCTGCATACTCTGCCAGGCATGCCTGATACAGTGCGAGGGCGAGTGCATACACATAATAGACGACACCGGCACCGAGTACAAGTCTATATACGCCTAGCCGTTTCCCTATTTTCTTTATGTCATGCTTCGCTAATAGCTGTGCCCGTTTACCTGATTGGCGCCGCGCGACACGCACCGCTAATAACTTTTACGCCTTACTGGTAATGCCGCAGCGCGGCCGCATTCTGGTGCTGGAATGATAGAATACGCAGGGGAGCCTTACAGCGACATGGAGAGCCTTGCAGCTCTCAACCCATTCGTCAGGAAATGGTTCGAGAAAGACTTCGCGGAGCTCACCCCGCCCCAGAGATACACCTTCAAGCTCATAGCCGAAAGGCACAATCTCATAGTCTCTGCGCCCACCGGCTCGGGCAAGACGATGTCCGCATTTTTATCGATAATGAGTGCGCTGTTCGACAGGGCGCTAAAGGGCGAGCTGGAGGAGAAGGTTTACTGCATATACGTATCGCCGCTCAGGGCGCTCAACAACGACATCTACCGCAACCTTAACGTGCCCCTCAACGAGATATACGCAATGATAAAGAAGCAGAAGGGCGTCGACATAATAAAGGGCAACATCCGTGAGGTGACCATAGCTGTGCGAACGGGCGACACGGACCAAAAGGAGCGCAGGAGGCAGCTCGCGCACCCCCCTAACATACTTGTCACGACGCCCGAGAGCCTTGCGATACTGATAAACTCTGAGAAATATGCAGAAAACCTGAAGACGTGCGAATACATAGTAATAGATGAGCTGCACGAGCTCGCCAACAACAAGCGCGGCGTGCACCTCTCGCTGTCTGTGGAGCGCCTCGAGTCCTTCATCGGCCACGGCACAGTGCGCATAGGGCTCGGCGCAACGCTCTACCCGCAAGAAGAGGCGGCCAAGTTCCTAGTGGGCTATAGCAACGGAGCCCCAAGGGACTGCATAATGGTCGACGCATCATGGAGCAAGAAGCTCAATGTAGTTGCAAAGAGCCCGGTCAGGGACATGATATACACCGACAGCGCAGTAGTCGAGAAGAAGATGTATGACGAGATAAACAAGATAATAAAGAAAGCAAAGACCACGCTCATATTCACGAATACCAGGAGCGGCACCGAGCGCGTCGTTTTCAACATCAAGCGCAGGTTCGGCTACAGCGAGGACATAGCGGCGCATCATGGCTCGCTGTCAAGGGATTCGAGGCTTGAGGTCGAGGATCTGCTCAAGAAGGGCGCCCTCAAGTGTGCGGTGTCGTCGACCAGCTTGGAGCTCGGCATAGACATAGGCACGATAGACAACGTCATACAGCTCGGCTCGCCAAAGAGCGTCTCAAGGGCTGTGCAGCGCATAGGCAGGGCCGGTCATTCGTTCAGGGCTGTTGCCAACGGCGAGATGATCGTGCTGAACCGCGACGACCTGGTAGAGTGCTCTGTCATGCTCGACGCGGCGCTCAAGCATCATCTCGACGCGTTCGTGGTGCCGAAGAACCCGCTCGATGTGCTGGCGCAGCACATCGTCGGCATGTCGCTGACCAAGAAATGGAATATAGACGAGGCATACGATGTCATAAAGGGAGCATACGCATTCTCGAATCTCGATAAACAGGAGTATATGAGCCTGCTGGCCTACCTGGCCGGAAGCTACGTCGGCCTGGAGAGCAGGCACGTATACGGCAAGATATGGTACGACGATAAGGAACGCGTCTTCGGCAGGCGCGGTAAGCTCGCAAAGCCTATATACATGCTCAACCTTGGCACGATACCTGATGAAGTCGCTGTCAACGTCTTCCTCATGGGCTCGGACAGGTGGATAGGCAACATCGAGGAGGAGTTCCTCACCAAGCTGAAGCCTGGCGACATATTCACGCTGGGCGGCAGGCTCTACCGGTTTGACCATGCCAGGGGCATGCGCGCCTATGTGGCTGAAGCAAAGGGCGCCTCGCCGACGATTCCCCCGTGGTTCTCTGAGCAGCTGCCGCTGAGCTTCGAGCTCGCCAATGCGATAGGCGAGTTCAGGAAGGGCATGGCAGACGCGATAGGCGCATCTACGAGCAGCAATAGGCAGACCGGCATGATGGCCTTTCTAAAACGAGGTACAATACCGAAGAACGTCGATGCGCTACTCAAAGCGATGCCAATAGACGCCAATGCGCGGCACGCCATATTCGGCTATTTCGTGGAGCAGGTGCTGTTTGCGGGCGCAGTGCCGAACAACAGGTTCATTCTAATTGAGGAGACTTCGGAGGAAGACTCAGATTCAGATTACATAGTCTTCCACTCGCTGTTCGGGAGGCGCGTCAACGACGCGCTTTCTAGGATAATTGCGATAGAGCTGGGCGACATCCTGAACGAGGACATAGGGGTAATGATAAATGACAACGGCTTCGTTCTGAGCATCGAGAAAAGCAAGCGCTCCCTTGGCGGGCAGGTGGCCAAAGCGATAAGCATGGCAATGAAATCAGACGCACGGCAGCTGCTAAAAAGCAACATAAGAAGGACCGAGCTGATGAGGCGGCGCTTCAGGCACGTAGCTGCACGCAGCTTCATGATACTAAGAAATTACAAGGGCTATAAGCTGCCTGTGGGAAGGCAGCAGATCAATGCGCAATTGCTGCTAAGCGCAGTAGAGAGCATCGATCCGGACTTTCCCATACTGCGAGAGACCTACAGGGAGATACTCGACGAAGTGATGGACCTTCCGCGGACGAGCGAGGTGCTTGAGGGCCTGAAGAGCGGCGCCATAACATACGACATAATCAAGACGCCGAGCCCCAGCCCGTTCGCGCACAGCATGCTGACGTTCGGCCATGCTGACGTCATACTAATGAAGGACAGGCAGGCATACCTGAAGAAGCTCCACAGGCTTGTGATGAAGCGCATAAACGGTGCAGCAAAATGATGCTCAACAGTGACATAGAGCTGTTGGAAGGCATGCCGATAGCGCACATAAAGAGCATGAACGCGCTGGCTGTAGCTGACATGCACCTTGGATACGAGGGCGTGATGGCCAAGGGCGGCACCATGGTGCCTAAGGTCAACTTCAGGAAGATGACGGACATGCTCTCAAAGGCCTTGCTTAAGACAGGAGCGCGCAGCATAATAATCGATGGCGACATAAAGAACGAGTTCTCTACAGTCGACATAGAAGAGTTCAACGAACTCTACGACTTTATACAGTTCGCCAAGTCAAAGGGCGTGCATCTCGTCCTGATAAAGGGCAACCACGACAACTTTGTCGAGCGCTACAAAGAGCCGTTCAAGCTCGAAATCTACAGGCAGGAAGCCATGATAGACGGCTACCTATTCTTCCATGGCGAAGAGCTTCCGTCGAAAATACCATCAAAGGCCAAGCTGCTTGTGATGGGGCACGAGCATCCCGCCATAGCAATATACAATGCCATAGGCAGGAAGGAAAAGTTGAGGTGCTTCCTGTACGGTTCGTACAAAGGCAAGCGCCTGCTGGTGCTGCCAGCCATAAACTACTTTGCGTCCGGCACTGAGATAAACCTTCACAGCAAGGATGAGCTCCTGTCGCCAATCTTTCGGCATGCCGATATAGAGAGCATGCATGCGATAGCGATAGGGTACGGCTCGACCATCGACTTCGGCACGATAGGCCAGTTGCGCGAAGCTGCATACGCCGATTGAATCCTCATATCCACGGCAGCACGTTAACAAGAAGGAAGATTACCACGAGCGCTGTCAGCACCCTGACGATGCGCCTGTTTTTCACGCTGGTAGCATAGATGCGCCAGCCGTCAAGGCCCGGTATCGGGAGCAGATTGACCACCGCTACCAGGAAGTTCAGCATGAACAGGAGCGCGAACAGCGTGTACAGGAAATACACCGACTTGTACCATAGGTTAGGCGTTACGGCCTTTGTCACTACGCCTACCTCTATGCCTATCAAGCCGTGCGTAGAGATGTTTGAGCGCATCGACGTCAGTTCGTACGAGCCTGAGCTGGTAGCTATGTTGATGACAGAGCCTGGGCTTTCGTTTGACGCGAATGCCTCGAAGCCGGCCAGGTCGCTGACGCGGTAGCCGTTCCACGATATCACCTGCGAGTCCACTTTTATCACGTTGTAGGCCGGATAGCCAGGTATGGTGCCGGTTATGACAACGCTCTGCTGGTAGACGTGCTGCACCATGTAAGGTATCATGACCACCATGGGCACAAGGAACACGAGCATGAGCAGGAAGTTCGACGATACCCCTGCGGCGAGTATCTCGTTCTGCTGGATTGCCGGCAGTTTGGCCACCTGCTTCTCCTCCGGCTCTACAAAGGCCCCTACAGGTATCAGGCCAAACATCAGAAGGCCGACCGACTTCAGCTTGACCTTGAACATCGCAGCCAGCACGCCATGCGACATCTCATGGAATATGAGTATGACGACCAGCGCTATTATGCCCGCAAAGAGCGGCGTGTCTACTCCAGGTATGAGCGGCGCTACGCCTGGCACCTGGCTCGACAGCGGGGCAAGCGACGAGGTGCTGATTGACGCAACCACCGAGTTCAGTATGTTGTAGGAATTGAGGGCCAGCAGGTAGAACATGTAACCTGAGAATCCTGCTATGAATGTGGCAGCATGGAGCGCGTATTCTGACACGCCTCCGCTTAACGCTTCTGCAACGTATGACGATGGGGAAGGCAGCGCCTGCGCCGCCGGCACATACCTCTGCAGCGGGGCTATGTTTATGAACAGCACCGAGTAGCTAAGGAGCGGCAGCACGAAGAACATGATAATGAAGAGCGACACCAAGCCCACAGCATAGAGGCGCTTGCTTATCCTGCCCTTCAGCAGAGGGTAAGCCAGCACGCCGAATCCCAGCACTATGCCCCAGAGGGCAAGCGCTTGCCAGAAACCTGAATGGCTCTTTGCGATCCTGCGCACAGTCGCTATGCCGCGGGAGCCGCTCAGCATGTACATTCCGTAACCGCCGTGCAGCGAGAATATCGTCTTGATGGCGGTGCCGCTGAGCACCAATGCCACAAGTGCACCGATCCACTGCACCGCAGCGCCAAGATACGATGCGAAATACAGGTAGTAAAGGGCTGCAATCGTTACGATGGCCACAGCGGCTCCGGAAGCATATCTCAGCCTGCCGTCAATGTGGCTATTTTTATCTAGCATGAGGAATCAGCTGTAGCAACGCACCTATATTTGGGAGGCAAAAGGATTTATAGAAGCTGGCAGGAAAACCTATTGGGGGATTTGATGGAGGACTGCGAGCTGTGCGGCCGGCCTACCGAACGCGTGTATGTCGTTGATGTGGAGGGCGTAGAGCTGAGGGTGTGCCCGAAGTGCGCCAAGGGCAAGAAGGTGATAAGGGATGCGTCTGTGCCAATTAAAACGTCAAAGCCCCGGAGTGCGCCGCGTGCGCAACACGGAGAGCTCCAGCTTGTCGATGACTATGGCGCAAGGATAAGGAGCGGCCGCGAGGCGATGAAGATACCTCTGAAGGTGCTGGCTGAGATGCTCAACGAGAAGGAGACATTCCTCTCCAGGGTGGAGGAGCAGAAGACAGCGCCGCCAGAGGCCCTGGTGAAGAAGCTCGAGAAGGCCTTGGGCATAAGGCTTCTGGAGGAGCCGCCCGCCGAGGCGCAGGAGAGCGCGCGCCGCGGCAAGGAGAACGCTACTCTAGGGGACTTCGTGGGCTAGGCGTTGAAATGGCAGTCGACCTGAGCAAGCTGGTGGTAAGGCGCAAGATAACTGTCGATGAGCTGAACGACCGCGTGGTAGCGGTCGACGCCTACAACGTGCTCTACCAGTTCCTTTCGATAATAAGGCAGCCTGACGGGACGCTCCTCACCGACCAGAACGGGAACGTTACCAGCCATCTGTCCGGGCTTTTCTACCGCACCATAGAGCTGATAGACCACGGCGTCAAGCCTATATACGTATTTGACGGCGTGCCCTCGATGCTCAAGCAGAAGACCATAGAGGCGCGCATGCAGAGGCGCGCATCCGCATACGAAGCGTGGCAGCAGGCGAAGGAAGCAGGCGCCGTAGAGCAGGCGCGCTCCTACGCCCAGCAGAGCTCAAGGGTCGACAAAGCAATAGTTGCGTCGTCGAAGCGGCTCCTCGAGCTTATGGGAGTGCCATACATAAACGCGCCCAGCGAGGGCGAGGCGCAAGCGAGCTACATGTGCGCCCATGGCCTGGCGTATGCCGCGGCCAGCCAGGACTACGACACATTGCTCTTCGGCTCAAAGAACGTGGTGCGCAACCTGGCGCTTTCCGGAAGGAGGAAGCTGCCAAAGAAGAACATATACATAGAGGTGCAGCCGGAGCTCGTGAACCTCGACGAGACGCTTTCGAGCCTCGGCATAACCCGCAAGCAGCTCATATGGGTAGGCATACTGATAGGCACGGACTTCAACGAGGGCATAAAGGGCGTCGGCCCTAAGACGGCGCTCAAGGCGGCCAAGGCAGCGAGCAGCCTGGCAGACATAAAGGCCTTCGCGAAGTCGAAGGGCGGGGAGTTCGAGCTCGACGTAGCAGAGGTCGAGCAGCTGTTCATGAATCCTGAGGTTACAGAACTGGAAAGGTCGTACATTTCTGCTGCGCTCGACTCAAAGGCAGATGCGGACGGCATAGTGCGCTTCATGTGCGACGAGCACGGCTTCAGCAGGGAGCGTGTCGCAAAGTACGCGCAGCTTCTGGAGAAGCGAAAGGGATCCGCGCGGCAGGCCGGCATCTCATCGTGGGTCAAGTAAAACGCTATGAACCCTTTTCCCAAGAAACGACCAGTTCGTTATTTAAAGCAATGCAAGGAAAGTAAGCTCTGGAGGATGCCAAATGGCCAAGAATGGGGGAAGCATGAAGATAGACCTCGGTGCGGTCCCTGACATAAACACGCTCTTCAGCAGCATAATAAAGGACCTCTCCAAAGAATTTCCCGAGTTCGAGAAGTTCGACGTGCCTATTGTGCTGTCGTTCAGGCTGCGCATAGAGAACGGCGTTGCAGTGATAGAGGACATCAGCGCCAGCTCTTCGCCGCCGCAACCGCAGCAAGACGCGCAGCGCCGCACGCGCAATAAAGTACCACAGGGCCCCACGGCGAGCAGTTTAGAGCAGATAAACAAATACCCAAAGGACAGGGAGCCGCTTGTCGACGTGTCTGAGAGGAACGGCGTCGCGTCTGTGACAGCTGAAATGAACGGCGCTGCCAGGGAGTCGATACAGGTTACGGCAAATGGCAATACATTAACGATACAGGCCTCAACCAGGTACGGGCCATTCGATCGTAAGCTCGAGCTGTCAGGCAGCATAAATCCGCAAGCAGCGGTCGCGCACTACACCAACGGCGTGCTCGAGATCACTGCACCGCTTGACGGCAAGCGCCATGGAAAGGCTATTATAAAGGTATCTTGAAATGCTTCTTCTGTAGGTGTTTTCATGCAAAAGAGGGTTACGAAATCGAACAGGAAGATCGGCAAGAGGTACAGGAGCGCCAAGAAGCTCAAGCGCATCAGGAAGCCGCACAGGAAGCGGCTCAAGGCAGTGATGCGGCGCTGAGCTCACACGATGTCTACATACATCTTGTCGTTGAACTCATAGGCGGTCGAATTCTCGTCTATCCCAAGCGCCTTCAGCATCGCGTCCTTGCCTGGCAGTTCCCTTATGCCGTCCTTCATGTCAAGCAGATAGAGCTTGCCGCTGTATTCGTAGTACACCAGCACGTTCCTGGTGCTGTCCCTGATGCTCATCAGCACCTTGGCCGAAGGATTGCCAAGCTTTATGAGCAGGCTGCACAGCAGCACGCACTTGTCAACAATATCACCCATGCCGAACGTCAGCGTGTCGGCCGGCGAGAGCCAGAACTGGAGCGGCAGCGTCGCATCGGCAATCTTATCTCTCACGAATTCCAGCGCCTCCACGCTAGCGTCGTAGAAGCTGCCCTCATAGGTGTAATGGTCGAAGTCGTCCATTACCTCCTTGGCCTTTGCAGCTACCTTTTCATTGTTCGGCGTCACAAGCGTGGGCAGCTCCGCTACGGACAAGCTCTCCTGCTCCTCTATGTAATCCTTGTAGCGCTGTATCACGGCCAGGTAGAGCTGGCCCAAATCGCCCTGCCTTTCGGCCATAGGCTGCGCATCAATCGCCATACATCACATACTGCGCTGGAAAGGGATAAAATGGTTCCTTGTTCTATTAGATCGGCAGCAGGGGCGTAGCAATGAGGAACAAGGAGCTGGCAGAAATATTCGACGAGATAGCAGCCATGCTCAGCATAGAGGAAACAAAAACATCGCGGTTTGAGGTCAGGGCGTACCAGACGGCCGCACTGAACATATCGGGCCTGCAGGAGGACATAGAGGACATATACAGGCGCGGCGGAACGAAGGCGCTCATGGAGCTGCCTGGCGTAGGCAAGGGCATAGCCGGACACATAGAGGAATACCTTAAGACCGGGCATATCAGGAAGTACGATGCGCTGAAGAAGAAATACCCTGTCGACTTCAAGTCGCTCACAAAGCTGGAAGGCATGGGGGCAAAGAAAGCAATGCTCCTTTACAGGAAGCTCAAGATTAGGGACCTTGCCGACTTGCAGAAAGCCGTAGCCGCGCACAAGGTGCGCGAGCTGGAGGGCTTCGGCGAGAAAAGCGAGCAATCGATAGCAAATGGCATCAGGCTGCTTGAGGCAGCAGGCACACGGATGCCTCTAGGCGAGGCGCTGCCGGAAGCCGAATCCATCGTGAAGGCGCTCCTCGGCAGCAGGCTTGTTGAGGATGCGCTTGTGGCAGGGTCTGCGCGGCGGATGCGCGAGACCGTTGGCGACATCGACATACTGGCGCTTTCTAGGAAGGGCGAGCCGGTCATGGACTTCTTTGAGAAGCTGCCCATGGTCATGGGCACGGTGTCAAAAGGGCCTACAAGGACCACAGTGCAGCTCAAGATCGGCTTAACGTGCGACCTCCGCGTTATAAAGCCGGAGAGCTTCGGCGCTGCCGTGCAGTACTTCACGGGCAGCAAGGCGCACAACATAGCGACGCGCAAGATAGCAATAGCGAAGGGCTACAAGCTGAACGAGTACGGCCTGTTCAGGAAAAACAGGATTATAGCGAGCAGGGACGAGCGCGAGATATACGCCAAGCTCGGCATGGAGTGGGTGCCGCCTGAGATGCGCGAAGACCGCGGCGAGATAAAGCTAGCGCTCGAGCACAGACTACCTAAGCTCGTAGAGCTGGGCGACCTCCAGGGCGACCTGCATACGCACACGAAAGAGACAGATGGTAACAACACATTGGAAGAGATGGCCGATGCGGCCGTCAAAGCAGGGCTCAAGTACATCGCTACCACAAACCATACGAAGAGCCTGCGCGTGGCAAGGGGCATGGACGAGAAGGGATTCGCGAAGTTCTTCGAGCAGGTCGACAGGCTCAACGACAAGTACAACGGCAGCTTCACGATCATGAAGGGCGCAGAGGTCGACATACTGAAGGACGGCAGCCTTGATCTGGAAAGGAAGGCGCTCATGAGCATGGACTGCGTTGTTGGCGGAGTGCATTCAGCGTTCAACATGCCTGAGCGCGAGATGACCAAGCGCATCGTTACTGCAATGGATTCGGGCCTTATGCACATTCTGGCCCACCCTACTGGCAGGGTAATAGGCGTGCGCGAGGCGTATCCTCTCGATCTAGCGGCTGTCGCAGAAGCGGCGGAAAGGAACGGCGTTATGCTCGAGATAAACGCGTATCCATTGAGGCTGGACCTCAATGACACCAACATACTTAGCACATCCAAGAGAAATGTGACGTTCGCGATAAATTCAGACGGGCATAACGTTACCCATTACTCAGTGTTGAGGTACGGCATAGGCACAGCACGCAGGGGCTGGCTTGGAAAGGAGCGCGTAGCCAACGCACTGCCTCTCGAGAAGCTCAGGCGCCTGCTGAAGAAATGAGCGTTGCACATGCAGTTGCCCAAGCAATAAACCTGCAATCCGGAAACATGCCAACGGGAAAAGCACATTGCAATCATTATGAAGCGTTCAAAAACGATCCAGCAACTTTGGGTGTTGATGCATTGCCAAAAGAGGAAATAATAAATGACTTGCGTGCAAGTATGATAGCTGTTAGGCAATCGGCAGTTCGTGCTAGTAAGTGAGTCGACCATGCATGCAATGAAAGCGCAAAGCGCTATGGAATACCTGATGACCTACGGCTGGGCCATCCTAATAATAGCAGTAGTGCTTGCAGCGCTCTATGCCACTGGCGTATTCAATCCAAACACGTTTGCGCCTAGAGCCCAGCCTGGTGCTTGCAGCGTCTACAGGCCATATGGCCCCGGCAGCACGCAGTTCATAAGTACTGAGGGACCGTGCAACAGCGAAGAGCCAAAGTTCGTGGCTCAGTTCAGTGGTGTGAGCTATATAACGACGCCCTCAACAAACATGCTTAAGGCCACAATGCCACTCACGCTGACTGCATGGATTATGGCATCGTCAACCTCCGGAACTAATGTAATAGTGCAAGAGGGAACTGCAGCAACTGATGAATCGGCCCACATATGGACAAGCTCAGGCACTTTGCAGGTAGGATTCTATGGCGATAACTGTAACACTGGTGAGCCTGTTAGCGCTGGGAAATGGTATTTCGTGGCAATGAACTGGACAGGAGGCACAAGCAAGACAATGGGATGGACTATTGATGGTACATCTGGCACATGCGCTATAACCGGGACTCCAAGCATACTGTCGGGCACATCCTATATTGGATGGGACGGAAGCGCCGGAGATGAATGGTCTGGAGACATATCAAATGTCCAAATCTACAACACATCCCTTTCGCAACCAGGCATCCAAGCCATCTATAAAGAAGGCATAGGCGGCCCGCCTATTAAACTGCAAAATCTTGTTGGCTGGTGGCCGCTCAACGGCAACCCCACTGATTACAGTGGTGATAACCTTAATGGCATAGCTGCTAATGTTATATATACATCGTCGTGGGACTCTGGATACGTCGCGCCATGATGTCGCTACTAAAACTTCGAGATATTGACCTGCTTTCCTGGAATTCATGTTCCAGTTCAGGCTTGATCATGCACTTGTATCATAACATACCTGCGTTACCTAGCGCCTTTGAGACCTGCTTGCTAACATATGCCTAATCTTCGAGTTGGTGTCTTACAAAAGGCTTTAGGTGCGGCCATGTTTTTTTTTCAACTCCGAGGATTGCACCTTTTAGCGCTCCTGCTGTCGGTTTCAGTGCAGAAAAAGAGAGGCATAGTTCTTGCTTTTTCCTATGATTCTCGCTGCATCAACTACTCTTATCACGCGTATGCCATTCTTTGATAAATACGAGTTGAATCCCGAGGTCTTCATTGCTTTATTCCGCGCATGCAAGATATAGATTTTTGTATATCTCATTATCAAATATGATAATTAATATGACATAAATAACAACAAAGAAACTAACCCGTGCTTGCAAACGTTGAAATAAGATACATTGATAATAAAGATTATGTTTATTATACAATTTTTATTGAATTAACTAAAATATAAAATGCACGATTTACAGGAACTTCGACAAGTTGAACTGCCTGTCTGGGACTTCCTGCACTGCGCCTATGCCGCCAAACACAGTCTCTATCTCGTCCTTTAAGAGCGCGATGCGTTGCTTGATGTAAGGTTCAAGGTCGTACCTGTCGGCTAGCTTAATTGCGGTGTCAAGATATTTTTCTATGCCCCCCTTCGAGATCGTGAGCAAGAGTTTGCCGCCGCAGCGCGTGCACTTGCCTATCAGCGGCACGCGCCTGTACTTCGCATTGCAGTTCACACACCTGAACTCCTGCCTTGAATAGGAATGGAGGTTGCCCATTAAGTCAGGTATGAAATGGCTGAGTATCAGCCTGCGCGCCGTGTCCTTCCTGTCGACAGAACACAGCCTGTCGGTGAGCTCGAACTGCATCTCTATCTTTTCCTGCATGGTCTTCAATGTCGTGTAGGAGCTCTTCTTCGGTGACTCTGCTATTGCGCCTATGCCGCTCGCATGCGTGAAGTCCAGATTGCTGAACACGCCGTCGCTGCCTAGCCTGTTGCCCACGAGCTCCACGCTCATCTCCCCGGGCGGCACGTACTGCATGCTCTTGTCATAGAAGCCGAGCCCGTAGCCCTGCACTACTTCCATCGCATGCACCTCGTCATCGACTTCCTCCGGCCTTATGTTTACCGATAGTATGAGCGGCGCGTCCATCGTGCCGCCTACTGTCGTTGGCAGGTAGCTTCTCGAGAAATTAAGCAGCGCATCAAGGAGCAGCATTGTCGTGTCTTCGTCGCCGTCGCAGTTGCGCCTGCGCGCCGATATCGTATACGGGTGCGCCAAGCCGACATTTGCCTCGGTGAAGCCTATTATCCTGTTGAGCACGCCCGCTGAAGTATGCGGCGCCAATGTAACCACATACTGGCCAATTAGGTCTTCTATCCTCTCTGCCCTGTAGAACGGCTCAAGCTTGTAGTACTTCTCGAGTAGCGAGTCAACGAACTCCGCCACCCTGAGCATGTACTGCGCGCCCCTCATGTTCAGCACGACGTCCTGATGCCTCAGCTCGAGCAGCTGATTTTCATCGACAAGCTCGCTGCCGGTGTAGTCTTTGGTATAACCAAGCTCTTTCAGCTTTTCTATGCCTGTGCCGATCTCTTTGGGGTAAAAGTGCGTCATAGGCGCGTCTGTGGCGTCGAACCTTGCGGTGCCGTCCTTGAAGATGTAGACATTGTTTATGCTCCGCAGTATGCCCTTCTCCAAAGGCTCGGCCACCTTGTCGCCGTTCATTAAGCCCTTGACGCCTTTCACCAGCTTCGGCATTCCGGATATGCTGAGATTGGCCAGCGCCTCGTTTATCTCGCTGACTATATCTATGGTCTTGGATTCGCTCGCTTCTGCTATTCCTCCGCATCTGTCGCATGTCTTGCTGGTCACCAGCGCGCCGCAGCTCCTGCACCTGTACATGATTTCAGCCCTGCTGCCGTGCTTGTGGCAGTAAGGGCCGTTGATGTACTCCCCGCCCTCCTTGCACCTGTAACGCGCCATCTCTACAGTTATGCCGGGAGATCCGAACTTTCTGGATTCCTGCGCATAAGCTTTCGACAGGCTCCTCTCCTTGCCGCCGTATTCCCCAACCGGGAAGAGTATGTTAGGCGCTGGCTTCATGAGCCTCTCCTTAGCCTTCTCGGGCCTGCCCATCCTGCCGCCTATCCTCGTCGAGCGCCTCATTATCGTGAACGGCGCTACCGCATTTAGCACATCCAACGCTTCCTTCCCAGCACTGTAGCTCTCAAGCACGCTTGCGTCTATTCTAAGCTTGCCGTCCTTAGCGAAACCTAGGGCGCAGAGCAGGCTCTGCGCATCGTCCCCGTGCACCTCTATGCTTGCGCCCTTGTCGATGTGCGGTATGCACATGCTCTCGAAGGCCTCGCGCGCTTTCGCGGTGTCATCGCCCCCTATGGCTATGCTCTTCACGTCGAACACGCTGTCGGAATCAGCCTCAATCTTGGCCCCGAGCATCGTCTCGGCCAGGTCCTTAAGACCTGCTATTCCAACATCATCGTAGTCGTATATGTAGAGCGGGTGCATAGGCACCCCATACCTGCTGGACAGCTCGTATGCGTCCTTGAAGCTTTTTACTGCCGGCATGCTTCCACTATAGCCGGATTCGCGCAGCTGCGCATACCAATATTCTTCTACGTAACTGGAGGGCAGCATGGGGGTGTTGGTCTTCTTGAAGTCCCCGTATGTTATGAGCACGTCGCCCACGGCCAGTATCTTCTTTATATGCCCTTTCAGGTCCCTCACCTGCTTCGCATCGTTAATCCTGAAGGCCTCGCCGGTATCGAGCTTCACGAACGGCCCCTCTATGCTGTCGACAGGCATCGCAATGCAACCCTTGCCGGGCTTCTCGACCTTCAGTTGCGTCCCAACTGCTATGAAGTCGTCAAGGATGCACATTGTGGCAGGGCTGAAGCCCTTCGCGGCTATGCCCGTGAGCCTGCTCCTTCCGTAGCGCAGCCTGAACGCGCCCGCATGCTCCGGATATGCGAATACGGGCCTGCCTGCTACCAGCTCCTGCAAGAACACGGCGTCCTTTTTCTCCTCTGCCTTGTCCTGAGGCTGCGCGCTCACGTGCTTCTCGACCTTTATCACGTTGTTCAGCCAGCCCCAGTCAAGGCCCGCATTCTTCGTGTGCTTCAGCACGCTCTTCGCCTTCTGGGCTATGCCCTCGCACGTCACCAGGCACACGCCGCTGCGTATCCTATTCGAGAGCATGACGGTCTTGCCTTCGCCGTCGAGCCTCTGTATGTTCCTGCGTATGCTGACCTCGAGCTGCTCGTTCGGAAGCCCGTCTATGCAGACCGGGCAGTTCTCTAGTATGGAGCGTATGTCCTCTTCCGGCGGCTTGTACTGCAGCCTCGCTACCCTCGCGTCGTAGATCTGTATCTCCTCTATGTAGCGCTCTATCTCGCTCTGCTGGGCCTTGTAGTTGCCTATGCCAAGCAATTTCCTGCCGTAGTCCGCAAACGCGACAGAGAGCGCCGCGGCCGTGCCTCCAGCTCCCCTTATCGGCCCGGCATAGAGCACCGCCGCGTAGTCGCTGCCGTCTGCATTCCTGTGCAGCTCTACGCCCTGCACGCCTTCCGTAGGCGCCACGAGCACGCCCTCTGTCATCACAGCGAGCCCTACCCTGACTGCCATGAGCAGGCGCTTGTCGTTGGGCATCACGAAGCGCTCGTTAGTGCACAGCTCCTTTACCATCTCGAACGCGAGCTCAGGCCTCGACTTCCCGTTCGCCTTGCTGCGCACTATTTCAGCCAGGCCGTCTATGCGCATTATGCCCTCTACCCTCGCCGCCAAGTCGGGCGCAGGCCGTATCTCTACCTCAGCTTCAGGATCATAGCCTAAGGACCGCGCCTTCGCTGCCACGCCGTACGCCTTCTGGAAGTCCCTTGAGAAAAGCTCGAAGTATTCGTTGGTGTTCATGCGATGGCCTGGCTGAAGTCTATGCTCTCGAATGTCATGCTTTTCGTGTCGTAAACCGGCAGTATGCACGGCGTCGGCATGTGGCCCTGCTTTATTTGGAAATCAGTGCGCGCCTGCCATGTGCCGCTGTTCACTATGCCAACGCCGTGGTAATTGGCTGTGCCGTTCTTGTGTATGTGGCCCATGTGGAGTATGTCCGGCACAGTATCTATTACCAGCCCGTCGCTCTTTGACGGCACCACTATGTTGCCCGCGTATATCGGCGACAGGTGGCGCCTCCTCAATATCTCTATCATCGCCCTTTCCGGCCTAGCGTAGCTCATGTTCGGCACCGCGCTTATTATTGAGTCGAGCGAAGTGCCATGATAGGCCAGCACGTCAAGGCCGTGGAGCCTGAGCATGCTGGGATTTGACACCATGTGCACATTATCTTTCTTGAAGCTCCCTATCAGTTCCTGGGTGAGCGGCGGCTGCGGCTCCGCGCGCTGTACCGCGTCGTGGTTGCCCGTAAGCACGAACACGTGGATATAGTCGGGTATCGCGTCCATGTACTCGAAGAACATCCTGTACTGCGTATACATGTCGAGCACCGCGAGGTCGCGGTCCTGGTTAGGATACACGCCTATGCCGTCGGCTATGTCGCCCCCCACCACAACGTACTTGACCCTGCCGGCGAGCTCGCTGCGCCTGCCAGAGCCATCGCCGTTGAGCCATCCTATCATCTTCGAGAAGTTCTTCTCCATGAAGAGCTTGCTGCCGACATGCACGTCCGATACGAAGGCTATGGCAATTCCGTCGTCGATGCGCTTCGGCGTCCTTATGGGCACGTCGGGCCATATGAGCTCGTTCGCTATGACGAATGGCCCGGATATCTTGCCCTTGACTGCTACGGCTTCATCGTTTATTATCAAGGCCGATTTCTCGAACAGCTCTCTCGCTGCCTGCGAGGTGCCGTTCATGAACATGACCTTGGCGCTGCCGGTCTCGTCCTCTATCTCGACGAGCACGTTCCCGTTCTTCGTCGTGAATTTCCTTGACACGAGGCCCATGATGTAAACCTCGCGGCCGCTGGCGTAGTTTTTCAGCGCCTCAAGGTTCTGCAGCGCATTTCCCATCTGCGCAACGTGCTGGGCCATTATGGTGCGCATGCGCCTCAGCCTGTCATTGAAATAATCCACGAAATCGCTTACGGAGCCGTGTGCGTGCTCGACCTGCCTGTTGCGTATTGCGTAATCGGCATCTATCTCGGCAGCCAAGGGCTTGAACTCCAGGGGCCTATCTATCTCTATCGGCATCGGCACCTTCTCGTTGAGTATGCCCTGCACGGTCTCGGTCAGCTGCTCGTTGCCCACCACAACCAGCTCGCCCTCCTTGCCGAGACCTGCGAGCCTTGATGCCAGCGCATCGAGGTCTATGCCCCTGATAGGAGATGCGTCTACGTCTGCGGCCAGCAGCAATCCGTACTTCGAAAGCTTCGCGGCGAGTTCCCCCACAAGCCGCGCGAGCTCTTGGTCTTCCATGAACGTTACTGCTTGATTGATTCAAGCGTGCTCAATATGCTCCATATCACGGTGCGCGCCTGCGCCGGCAGGTTGATGTCGTTGCTCACCGCGTCGAGGCTGTATATGGCCGCCGATACCCTAACAATCACGTCGCCGCTTTCGTTCAGCTTCGCTTTAGCATCAGTTACTGCGCCCCTGACATTCTTCGGCACGCTCGTGTCACCTATGAGCGAATCCATCTGCACGTTTATCTGGACTATAGCGTCGGCTGCCTGCTTGTCACTCCCCATGAAACTCACCTAGAACTAAGTTCCTACTGTAGTAGTTTCCCGAAAACCTATTTATGCATTTGCGATTTTCGGCTTTCTGAAAACCAATAGGTAATGCGTGCCGTAGCCCTTCTCCATGATTTTGACGAGACCAACGGCAGCAAAGCGCTTCTCTACGGTTTTTGCATCAAGCCTGATCTGCATGGGTGGGCCGAATTCCGTACGCACCCTTTTCCAATCGAATACGATTGTCGTGCCGCCGTCCCTAAGCACACGTGCTATCTCGTGCTCGTAGCCCTCAGGCAGATCATGGAACGAGCTGCTCGAAAATACCACGTCAACGCTGCTGTCATCCAGCGCCATCCTTCTGCTGTCGGAAGGCACCGGCACAATGTTTTTTATGTCTGCGCAGTTCTTGGCAAGCAAGCTGTTGAGCTTGTGGTCGCTGTCAACCGCATATACTGTTCTGGCATGCTTCGCGATAATCTTTGTTATGCTGCCATCGCCAGCGCCCAGGTCCACGACATCTTTACCTGCAATATCACGCTCTATGCCGTTGACTACGAGTTCCATGAGGGCCAGCCTCTCCGGAGTTGCCGAGCCCCAGGCCCAGTGCGCATGGCTGCCATGCCTAGTAGCTTCTGCCATGTCGGTCATAATTTGTCTATCCTGTCCTTGAGCTTCTTTACCCTGTCCTTGTACTTGTCGAGCAGATCCCTGTTGTCCTGCAGGTAGTCTACAAGCCCCTCGAGCTCAGAAAGCGCGCGCTCCATGTAGAAGCCCTTGTCCTTCCGTATGCCCATGGCTTCTAGGCCCTTGTCAGTCATAGCATACCTGCCGTCCTCTCCGCGGCTCAGCACGCCGTCCTGGACGAGCTCGTTCAGCATCGGGTATATTGAGCCAGGCGAAGGCCTCCACCAGCCCATGTTCTGCGACTCCATCGCGTCCATTATCTCCGCGCCTGTCATCGGCTTGTCCTTGAGCAGGTACAGCGCCCAGTACTTTATGCCTCTTGACCTGAAGCCGCCTATGTGCATGCCGGCGCCGCGGCCGCCGTAGCCTGCCCCACGCTCGCCATACTCTTCGTCGTCCTCATATCCTGATCCATGCCCGTACATCCTGTGTGGTCTCATTATATCACTTCGTTATCAATTTGATATTATTTAGATATCAAATAGATATTTAAGGCTTGCGCTGCATGTGCGATATCCAATGGCGGTCATTCGCTGGGCTGCGCCATCTTCGCGAAGTCCCTGTCGGGTACCTGTATGTACAGGCAGTAGCCCTGGTTTTTCTTGAGCGCGCCGCTGAGCTCCTCTCCTGGTATCGATTCTACTTCCTCTTCTGTGTAGGGCGGACGCCTTTCAATGAACCACGGCTCGCCGGCATGACGCGCCCTGGTGAGGGCCTCCGCATCGCTTAGCGTGCCTTGGCTGGGAAGCTTGCCAGAGAATTTGCCTTCTGTAACCTGCTTGAGTATTTCGTCCACTGCAAGTTTCTTTGCGTATGCATTCCTCTCGGCATGGTCCACGCTATCAAGGCACTTGCCCAGTACACTTATCATGTTTGGCGCGTTTGCAAGCGCCGAATACTCTGCGTAGGTACCATTGCCTATCCTCCTTTCCCTTAGCGCCACGCGCTCGAGTATCTTGTCTACGTTATACTTGTCTATGAGAAGCAGCCCGTGCATGAGCGCGCTCTTCACGCCCCAGAATATCGCATGGCTCGCTATTACCTTGTCGTTGACGTTTATCGTTGACGCCCTGTTGTCGACCCGCACGTCGTCCACGCCGAGCTCTGCGAGCGCGTCGTATATGCTCTGCGCAAAGTACTTCCTCATGTCCTCGAAATGCCTGAAGCTTCCGTCCCTCGGCACAGTGAACGAATAGGCGATGCAGCTGCTGTCGAACTGCACATGCGAGCCTCCGGTTATGCGCCTCGCGATGTCGAAGCTGCTGTCAAGCTTCTTGATGTTTGATGCATCTTCGCCGTAGCCCAAGACCACCGCGTCTTTCTCGACGTTCCAGAAGCGCACTGTTGCAACATTCTTCGATTCTGACCTTGCGAGCAGGTACTCCTCGAGCGCCATGTTCTGCTTTATGCTCAGGGTGCTGTTGCCCCAGTACTCATAATCAAACATCCGATCAGCTCATCCGAACTCTTGCGCCAGCGCCTTTGCAGCCTTGCCCAGCTCTTCCGGCGCGTAATGTATCTTCCTCTGCTTCGGACCCGTTACAAAGTCGCTCGTGCCCGGTATGATGTGCCAGTGTATGTGCGGTATGGTCTGGCCTGCAGCAGCGCCGCTCAGGCGCATTATTTTGTAGCCGTCTATGCCTTTGCTCTTGTAGAACATTTCGACCCTATGCACCGCCTCAAAGATGTCGTTGATCTCCTTGCTGCTCAGCTCCTTTGGTTGCTCGGCGTGCCTTATCGGAATTACAAGCATGTGGTACGGCGCTACGCCGTCCATCGCAAGCACTATTCTTGCACTGCCGACTTTCACCACTGTCGAACTGCCTATTATCTCCTCCCTGCAGAAGACGTCCTTCTGCGTGCTCTTTTCCACCGCACCACCCAATTCAATTATGGAAAAGATAAGCTAAATAGTTTTAGGCATTCGCGGGCATTGCTTCGTTACCATGGCACCAAACACCACAGTGCCTATACCATGCCAGCTTCTGTGAAGCCTTCAACAACTGTGGCTTTGGCCGTTTTATAACCTATAAATTTGTCCTTGGGCAGAAGCCTCTTCAGCTCCCTGTCCCATACATTTGCCAGTGCATCGACTCTGTTGTGGAACCGCTCTGAAGAGAACATATGGCCATGTTCGCGCATCTTCTCGTCTATGAGGCCAGCGTCTACATATACGCGCTTGCCTAACAGGAAGCTCAAATCGTATAGGTCGCGGGCTTTAATGTTATGCCTAAACAGCAGGGCCACCACCTTTTCAGCCAGAATCTCCTTCTCGTTCATGACCAGGGCAAGATACGGCCTCAAATCTTTGTATACTGGGTTCCTTCTAACCTTGCCTAGTGTTTCCCTTACAGAGGAATTTTTGTCTATCTCTATCTTGAGGTGCTGGTACTTGTTCAGCATGCCAAACAACGGCCCCCTTATGCTCAGCTCCCATACCAGCATGTCCTTAGCGTTCTTCTTTCTCATAACTCTTGTCGAATACTCGTCATTCAATGAACCAACAACCCTATCGACTTCTTTGGCAAGCCTGCCAATAATCGTGCCGGGTACGACAGAAAAATCCAGGTCGTCTGAGAATCGCGGAGAGCCGTAGAATTTGGACAACGCAGTGCCTCCTTTGAATACAATGCTGCCCATGTAGTTGAATATGCCTGATAGCGCCATTTCCTGGATGTAATCCTTTTCAGCTTGATACGGCTGGTCGTAGTGCCAGGCAGCAAGCAGCGATTCCTTGTCTATCATTTCGCCATCCCAGCCTGCGAAAGCAGCCTTGCCTCTTTCTTATAGCCGTGCTCGGCGAGAAGTTCGGCCGTACGCGAAATGACTGTCTTCCTGCCGCTCATCAACGCATATTCTGCGAGCCTTCCAACGTCTATCCTGCTCGGCTTGTCGAGCATTGTCTCGTCAAGGTCGTTGACATCGTTGAAATAATATATGTCGACTATCGCCTTCTCCGGATCTGCTATCGATATGTTGCCATTAGCTTCCTTGTGATAGCCGAACATCATGCCCTTTGAGATATGCTTGAACAAAATATCATACCCCATCACGTCCCTCACGGCCCTATGCCTCTTAGTCGAAACCACATATACCATATTTGGTATCTGCGTCGTAAACCCATAGTACGCCAACGCCGAAACGAGGCTTATATATGACGGCGCCACTATGCTTGATGCTACCTCGTATTCGTTGGACCTTTCCTTCAGATAGTATAGGCCCCGTTGGACTCTGCCTACCTTGTTCTGCTTTACGCATCTGTTCAGAAAAAGCCAAGTGTATTCCTTGGGTTTCCTCAGTATCTTTGTTGCATCCTTTACGCTGAACACCGGCATATGATTGTCCCTAAGGAACCCAATAAATTCGCTGGTTTGCACATATAGATTGCATGCGCAAAATATTTACGTGTTTCGTTAAATATCAAATGATATGTATTGATACATATATACTTCAAGACCGCTACGTTATCACTACGCCGAACACTGTCCTCACGACGAAGCCTATCAGTGCAGTGGCGAAGGCCGTGCCTAGCGATATCGAGATCATCTCGAGCACGCGCGTCCTTATACCCGTGTCGCTCATTACCGCGATGAGCGCCGAGGCTATCGCCAGCACCGCGCTAACCGATACGACTGAAACTGCAATGCCTGCATAGCCAGAAATGCCAAGTATGAACGGGTATGTCGCTATGAGCGCCCCGACAAAGTAGAAGATGCCTGTGTAATATGCCTCTTTCCTTGGGCTCGTCGGCATTGCGCGCTCCTTCTCGAGCGCGTGCTCCACGACCTTCTCCGACTTTGACGATATGTAGGCGCCTGCTGCCATGCTGAGCGTTCCGGCTATGCCCACTATTATGCCCGTGAGCGCGACCACGAAGCTCGTAGTTGCGACCATCGCCACCCCGGCAATTACCGCAAGTATCTCAACAAGGCCGTCGTTCATTCCGAATACGATCGAGCGCGTGTAGTTGAGCATAGCCTCGTGCTTCTGGGTCTGCATGAGCAGAACTTTCTCATGCTCCTCCTCGTCCTTTATTATGCTGCGTATCTTGCCGAGCGCAGCGGGGCTGAAGCCCTCCCCTTCGGCCAGCAACTTATAGCCGTTGAGGCCCTCGCTCTCATGCCTCTCAAGGAGCTTTGTCACGAAGGCTATGCCCATGAACCGCCTGACCAGCACGTACAGACTTACTTTCATCCTTATTGACAGTGGCATGCCCAGGCTTCTCACGTCCTTTATGCCAAGGAGCCCGGCCCAAACCATTGCGTGCCGCAGCTCTGTTTTCTTGAGCTTTCCTACGAGCTTCTTGAGCACCGGATCCTTCTCGTGCCTCTCGGTGCTCTCGTACAGCGCGTAATCCGATAGCTCGTCCCTGAGGAATTCCTCCTCTATGTGCCTTATGCGCTCGCTCGTCATCGTGCCACTAAGAGTAGTTTATCTTGAATATGCGCGTGTCAGAATTCTGGTAGACAAGCTGCATCGATACGTTAGTGCCGTTGCCGTAGCTGCACGATACGTTTGTGCACGTGAACGTGAACTTGAACGCGTTGCTCGAGAAGAGCTTCGGGCCAAGTATGGTGCCGCCAGTTATCGTCCTGTTGGCATATGACACCAGCAGCGTGTAGTTCAGCGAAGGCAGCGTCGCGTTGTATAAGGTATAGTTGCCCGTATCTGCATTGTACAGCATGACCCTCTTTATCCTGGTGAGCTGCGAGGAGTTGCTCAGCCCTATGCCCGCGCTGATGCCCCCGCTGGTGTTAGCCAGCAGCACCGCCCTGTATGGCGAGGAGGAGCTCGAAAACTCGTACTCCCTGCCGTTCGTCACGTTGACTATGTTGAGCCCGGTAAGCGCGCTGTAGCCGTATGCTGTGGCGTTGGTGACGTTGCCCTCCTGCGCTATGCCCGCGAACTCGCTGTACCAGTAGCCCCTCGCAACCAGGTACTGCGGCTCATGGGTCGCATAAAGGTACTGCACGTCAGGGCTGTCGTTGAGTATGAAGTCAGCAAACCCTGCTATGAGCTGCGAGTTCTGGCCGCCGACGCTGTCCGTGACGCTCGTGCGATTTGCCCAGCCCTCAATCACCGAGCCGTCGGGCCACACCGCAAGCACGGTCGCGTTGCTCGGCGTGTTGGTCTTGAGCCATGTCATCGCCTGCAGGAAGAGCGAGTTGATGTCGTCGGCCTGCACTGCCGTGTAAGACTCTGCCGCTGCAAGAAGCGTGCCATACGCCAGCAGGGCTATTATCAGCCCGGTATATACAATATTGAGATGCGCCTTCCTGAGCTTTCCTGTAGCTCTAGAGAGAAGCACGTATATGCCCCATGCGCCGTAGGCCGCGAACACGGCTATGGGCACTGCGACTAGCGAGTTGAACCTTATGGCGTTGGCTTGCAGATAGCCGGTCACTATGAAGTAGCTGAGCATGAGCAGGAAGGCGGGCGTTATGCTGAGCTTGGCCTTGCCAACTATGCTGTATGCGTAGTTGCCCAGCCTGTGCGCGCCGAAGAGGTACAGCAGCACGCCTATCGGCGCCAGGAAGAGCGCGAAGCCGAAGCTGCCCCAAAGGAATGCGAACGTGGGCTTCTGCAATTCCTGTATGGTCAGGTTAAGTGCCGAGTTGGCCACGACCAGGCCGTCTCCACCAGCTATCCTAACTAAGTAGGAGCTAAAGAGTCCAACGATTGCTATCAATGCAATAAATGCAATTGCTACCAGGAACCCGAGGCGCCTCTTGGCGTTCATTGCAATGGCAGCGAAGCGCTCGCGCTTCGCCACTATGTACCAGAGCAGAGCTGCGCCAGCAAGCAGCGGCGCATAGAATATCAGGAAGTGCGTGCTGGAGAGCGCCTCTTGGCCGCGTATTATGCGCAGCGCCATCCACATGTGCTGCATCGCATAAGTTACAAGCAACGCCAGCGACAGAACTACGCCGCTTGCCAAAAGCTCTCTCTTCGCCGTGATGAAGCCGTAGGAAACGAGAAGCATCACTCCAAATATATACACTATTACGGTATAGGGCGCCCCGCCCCAAACCATGGTGCCGACGCCAAGTATGAATGCAGCTCCTACAGCCCAGAGCGCCTTGCGCCTCATGTTCCCAGACTCTATCGACCTGAGCATCAGCAGCAAAGCCACGATCATGAATATTGTTATGAAGCCGTCGCCCCTGTAGACCAGCGCCGCAGTGCGCGCTATGTCGCCCGATGATACTGCCACGAAGAATGCGCCTGCCAAGGCCAGCACGTTGCTCTTCGCCAGGTGCCTCATGAGGAAGAACGCGCCGATCGCGTCAAGGACGCCGAAGAGCACCGGCACCAGTCTCTGTATCGTATAGTAGCTGACGGAGTGCATGAGCAGCGCGTAAGGAACGAGCGTCATGAAGTAAAAGCCAAGGGGCTCGGTGATGTTGTTGTGAACAGGGAAGCCGGACAGGCTGAGCGTCATAGGTATGGCAAGATGGTTTGCAACTGCGGCCCTTATCACGGCGTAATGGAAGAAGCCGTCTGGTTCGAAGAAACCCTGATAGCCGAGCATGCCAAGTCTCATATACACTGCAAGCACTACCACCAGCGCCAGCAGCGCCACCACGACGTATCTGCTAGTGAGAGCCCTGCCCTGGCTCGGTCTAGCAGTCGCGTTATTGCCTTCGGTATGCTCCTGCCCTTCCATCAGACTCCCAATTTCAGCAATAATGAAAGGTAAGATTATTAATGCGTTGCAGCCATCAATGGCCCTCCCGGCCATGCATCGGCCGATTTCCGTTCTCCTCCAACCAAGCAGTTTATATACTTATTAGGTGATAAATTTATTAGGGGACAATATGGAAAGGCTAATCGCCGGCATTGTACACTACCCTAGCCTGAAGACGGTGCTCGCAATAGAGGATGTTTTGCGCAAGGCCAATGCGCCTCTCAGCCGTAACCAGATACTCTCAAGGCTTCCAACCCCTGTTATGCGCTCCACCCTCAATCTTGCACTTTCATATCTGGAAAAGAGAGGCATCGTGCGCAACGCCGGTGCAGGATTCACATGGAGCCTTGATGAAAGCAGACTCGACGCTATAGCGGGCGCCATACGCACAATCAGGGAAAAGGCCGTGCCTCTGCTCAGGCAGGGGAACGTGAAGCACGCCGCGGTGTTCGGATCTGTAGCGAGGAACGAGGCCACGCCCAGGAGCGACATAGATCTCTTGGTTGAATTCAGGGGCAAGCCGACCCTGCTTAAAATAGGGGCGCTGAAGTCGAGGCTGGAAGAGAAGCTAGGTAAGAGCGTAGATCTCGTGATGTTCAATACGATAGACAGGCGCCTCAGGAAGCAAATAATGCGCGAGATGGTGGGCATACTATGAAGAAGGATCCAAAGATACTGCTGGGCGACATGCTGTACAGCATAGAGCGCATAAACAAGATGACCCTCAACATGTCGTTCGACGATTTTTCGAAGGACCTGACAAAGCAGGATGCTGTGATAAGAAGGCTGGCTGTCATAGGTGAAGCCGCTAACAGCCTGCCCAAGGATTTCACAGAAAGGCATAAAGGGGTAGAATGGCGTGGAGTCATAGGCATGCGCAACTTTCTCGTGCACGAGTACTTCGAGATCGATATGGAGGTCGTATGGAACACTATAGAGAAAGATATACCAAAGCTCAAGGCGGAGATCTCAAAGATACTGAAAGAGGCCTGACCGGCAAGCCTCTCCGCACACGAGCGCGACAGGTTCTTCGACCAAAGGCGCTGGCTTGCCTCCGTTGGCGTGAAGGCGCTGATAGCCAACAATGGCAAGGTATTGCTGCTCAGCTCAGGGCCCCTAGAACTGTCGTCGACCATGCCAGCCGCAGGTTCTGGGACCTGCCAGGCGGCAAGATGGAGCGCGGCGAAGGCATGGCAGAGGCACTGGCGAGAGAGGCGAGCGAGGGGCTCGGCATGCAAAGGAACGAGCTCGCCATAGGCAGGCTGCTCGATGTCTCGCTCTCCAGGTTCAAGACCTCGCACGGCATGCGCATACCGCTGGTATTGGTTACATACGTATGCTCTCTGAGGCATCCAACAAGGAGATTCAGGCTGACGGGCGAGCACGCCGCATACGAATGGGCCAGCGCGGCAGTTGCTGCAAAGCGCCTGGCCGCAAAGTTCGGGCCTGAAATGGCAAAGAGGCTCAGCACGACTTCCCTCGGTGGCATACGTTGATAAAAGAGCAGATATATGACAAAAAACGTAGTTTGTTATGCAACGTATAAAGAAAATTTTAACTATGGCACAACCTTTATATACCTTTCACTTCATGTTATGTCAGCAACGTTCAAAGAACGTTTACGTGATAGAATGAAAAGTCTAAATGGAAAGAGGATAGCAGCTGTCGCAGCTGGCGCAGCTCTATTAGGTTTGGGACTTGCGTTCGCAGGTCCAGTGTCATTCCAGAACGTACCAATAATAAGCAACAGCGGCCAACCGGTAGTGCAGGTGGTAATAGGATCCACGGCTAAGCCGAGCGACGGTGCTGCTGCGGCAAACATCGCGGCTGCAATAGGCAACCTTGCATACACATCGGTGCCAGTCACTGCAACGGTCAACATGACACAGGCCGCGAAGGTGCTGCACGCTGTGCTTCCATCAAATGCAGGCTACTCGCTCAGCAACGTCAACGTCTACCTGAATGAGAGCAGCACGGCATACGTGTCGGGCACATACTCGTTCGGCGCATTGATTGGTTCAGTACTGAACGGAGCAGTCCAGCTCAGCTCACCGCAGAACACCAAGTCCACGCAGCCGTCATACGCATCTTCTTACGCATACCCATCAAACACCCCATATCTAACTTCATCTTCTCCAACATACAGCCCGTACACCTCAGCAGGATACGTGCCGTTCAGCTCTGTATCAACATCTAGCGGCGGCGGAGTTTCGTTCTCCTCATTCAGGAATAACGGAGCTGACAACATAATGGAAGTTACAAGCGCACAGCTCCCATCGCTCCTGAGCAACTCAGGAACATATGGCGAGACAGAGACTCTGTGGCTGACCGGCTTCCCAGTATACAACCAGCAGAAGAACACCTTCCAGCTGCAGAGCGCTGGCGGAGCATACCAGGTGACATTCAACAAGCCGATATCATACAGGACATCATCTAACAGCATAAACAACGCAGCGTTCACACTGCTCGGCGAGAACTGGACAATAATAAACTATAAGCTTCCTGGCACAAGCGCATTCAATACTCCAACAACTTCTATAGCAGGTAGCTCAAATGCAATAAACGGCGGAGAGATACAGCTAGCATCTTCACTGACTCCGATAACTACACTATATGTAGGCCAGAACGTGACTAGCGGCGCGTTCAAGCTGCAGCTCACGGACCTTGGACAGCCAAACGGCAACGGCATCAGCCCAGCAGGCTTCAATATATACTACAATAATGTACTGACAAACGTCACATCCATCTACCCGAACGACACGACCCAGCTGTACAACGTCTCAGGCCACAACCTGTACGTAAAGGTCTCGAGCACATTCGCCGGACTGTATGCGTATGAGAAGTACGCGAAGGTGCAGCTGTATGCGAACGTCTACAACGTCACTGACAGCAAGGTCTTCAACACAACGAACGACAACGGATGGTCTACGACCCTCCTTTGGACTAACACCAGTAGCAGCGGCCACGCAAGCCAGCTCTACGGCATCGTACTGTACAACACCACACCAACAACGCTAGCGCCAGGGCAGAGCTTCTCATTCATCCAGAACCCATCAGCGTACAAGCTGACGTTCGTCGGTGAGTCGCTCGGCAGCGCAAACTTCGATCCGGTGACCGCAACCCTGAGCACAGGCAGCGAAACATACGAGAACAGCCCTGGTACCTCATTCACAGGCTCAGGAAACATAAACAACATAACAGAGCCGGCGCAGCTGCTGACAATAACCAGCTCGATATCGAATGCATTTACCAATGCAGCAGGCCAGATAAGCAGCTCAGTGCTCTACGACCTGACGCCATATCAGCTGAGTGAACTGTCGAATTCAGTAACAACTCCCGGAACTGCAAACGTGGTCATGACTGAGTATTCGGGCAACTTTATATCGCCAACCAACAAGCTGACAGTAACAATAAGCGGCTACCCAACGAGTACCTCAAGCGGCCCAGTAACAACCTCAGTAACCTTCAACAGTCCAAGCCAAACCTTATCTGCCGGTGAAGCGTTCTACAACATAACGGCCATACAGCTGCAGAGCAACAGGGCGTTGCCTGGCTTGACAGTGAATGTGATCACTACAAATGCCCTTGCTCCAATGGCATCACTTACAACACTATCACCAGACGTCCTATACTCACAGACTGGAAAGAACTACCTGGAGACCACAACCGGTACATTAACGTACAACCAGCAGAATGGACAGCCAACATCTTCGTTCGCCATATCTGGCGCCAGCACGACACCTGCAAACACCATCTCGTCATCCACTGAGTTCTTCTACTACACTATGAACGAGATTGCGGTGCCAAGCCAGTCCAGCTACCAGGATCAGCTTGCCATGGACATCTACAACAGCACTGCAGGCGCGGGCGCATCTCCACTGTTCCAGCTGAACACATCGACTAGCGGCAAGAACAGCTTGGTGTACACAGCAACCTCAGCAACTGGCGGCGCAACGGTCAATGCATCAGTAGGCTTCAGGACAGAGCGCGGCAGCAAGGTGGCTTCGATAAGCCCAAGCAGCGTCACGGTCGACTTCGCCAAGAGCGTTGACAACCTGATGTTCGCGGTAGGCCCATCAAGCACGACTGCAGCAACCTCGACTGAGAAGATGTACGGGCCTTATGGCATCGGCCAGAGCACCAACATACCGAACGTCAGCATAGCGAAAGTCACTGCCAACATATCGGTCAGCTCGACTGGCGGCGCAACGGTAGCTGGAATCAGCAACCTGACTGCAATACCATCAGTCAGCGTCGCAACAACGCCGGTACTGCTGAACAACCTGCCAACATCGCCTCTGGTGGTGCTTGACTCTGCAGCCAACCCGAGCAGCAACCTGATACTGGTCGGATCTGGTTACGTCAACACACTGTCGCAGCAGCTAGAGACATCGCAGGGCATCAGCATAACGCCGACAAGCGCACCGATAACACAGGCCTACGGCACGAACAGGATATTGGTAGCTGGCTATTACGCAAACCAGACAACATCGGCAGCAAACACATTCATCCAGGACCTGTACGCGAACGCAGCCTCGAGCACGTAACAACAGTAGCAATCATGCAGATAGAGGAAGGGCTTTTAGCCCTTCCTACTTTCTTTTTCTTTGTTTTCAAGCGACAGGGGCGAAGCTCTGCCTCTCGTCAAAACCGCGGCCTTTCCGGAACGTGACGCACACTTTTTATATATTGCCACTCAATATCATGCAACCATGCGGCAAGGTGCACGACCATGAAGCCTGTATTTGCTCTAGCAGTTGCGGCCCTGTTCATAATTTTCGCTGCCCAGATGGGCAATGCATCTAGCGTTTCTGTCAACGCATCAATGCAGTCGTTCCTGTCAGCGTACGTCTCTAGTGCCGTCATAGCGCAGTCGAATTTCACCGCCATAAGCTACGGCAACGGCTCATACCTGCTCATGCAGATCTCTCCTAACAATGAGATGCTGATAAACGTGACGCATGGCCGTTACCAATTCGTGCTCCAGAACAATCAGATCGCGGCCATATTAACCCCCTACTTGGAGAACAAGTACTATCCGAGCAGCGCAGCGCTTGCGCAGCTCAACGGCACATTCAATTCGTATGTCAATCAGACGTCCTCGCAGCTGTCCAAGTGCGTCGATGTGAGCGGTTTGAACAGGATTACAATCTCCAAGGCTACAATAAACGCCAACAACATGACACTAGCCTGCTCATACGTGCCGCTGTGCAAGAGCACGTTCTCAGGTACTGGCGGCCCAACAGGGCCTCTGGTCGCAGGCATGCTGAACTTCTCAGCGCATTACCTAAACTATACATCGGCAATAAGCGCCTTCCACAGCGCGCTTTCGAGCCTAAACGCCTCTGACTATGGCACTGAAATGTCAAGCGCCTCGAGCGCAATAAGCTCCTTGATTTCGCTTTCAAGCACCATAACCCTAAACCAGCTCTTTCCACCAACAAGCAGCATATCCTCAGCAGAGTATGATGCTTGCGCTAACTATGGCAGCGATCTGGCCGCAGCGCCATGGTATTGCGGCTCTGTAGGGCTTTGCCCCCCAACGACCATCAATACAGCTGCTCTGGATAACGCCAGCACGCAGGTGTCTGCCTTGGAAGCCTTGCCGGTAGGCAGCGCCTCAGTCAACGCGTACGCTGCCCAGGTCAATTCCACGGAGCAGCAGTATGTCGTTCCTGTCTTGAAGAAGATAAACTCAGGCCTCTACGCCTCGCTTATAACCCCACTTTTGTCGAAGTACAACGCCACTATACCAAATGTCACGTTCCTGCTCGGCCATTTCAAGAGCCCTGGCCTTAGCGCGGCGTTCTCTGCGCTCAAGAACGAGTACAACAGCGTTACAAGTGCAGGCCTGGACCAGAACGTAACTGATGCCGCAATCGCCTTGGGCAGCGCGCTTAATGCGACCATCAAGGCATATGGGAATGCATCAGTCCAGTATATGCCGACCTACAGCGCATCGCTGAACGACACCGCAGCTATAATGCTCGCGGAGCTCAACTACAGGCATGTGCCGAGCTCGCTCTTGAGACTTGCGTCAATGCAGTCAAGCATAGAGTCCAGCCTTTCCGGGGCAGTCAACGGCACGCAGCTCGTATCCCTGTCGTCGCAAATCAGCAACGTAACAAGTAAGGTCGCGACGTTCTCCGCACCGATGAGCACAGCCGTATTCGTGAAGGGGATTGACGGGTCGTTCATAGGAGCTTTGACGAGCCAAAGCACAAGCACAGCCGCAAAGCTGG
Organism: Candidatus Marsarchaeota archaeon; assembly: GCA_023473665.1. Classification (NCBI taxonomy): domain Archaea; kingdom Thermoproteati; phylum Thermoproteota; species Candidatus Martarchaeota archaeon. The sequence continues at coordinate 58,284 of JAMCYM010000002.1, forward strand.
CCAGTGCCCCGCTCCTTGCTGCGATACTGTCGGCCATAATAGGCATAATATTAGTATTTCTGTTCTACCTTGCCACATATCATAGGCTGAGGCACAGGCACCGCATAAGGCATTCACGAAGGGTGCGCAAGGCCTGGCTGGTCCTGTTCGTGGTCCTTGCCGTGCTCGTATTGATCTATTCGTATTCGACATACGCCATAGCTAGCTCTGGCAACTCTTTCCTGCCCGCCAGCTCGTTCTTCTCAGCGCTCAATGCCCACCATTCCGTTGCAGTAGTGCTGAATGAATCGCCTGGCAATGCCGTCAATGAGTCTGTGATCCTGTGCGCCTCGTCCCTATATAAGTCCCTCAATGCCGCCGGCAAGAGCGTAATAGCGGTGCCGATACTCAACGGCACGTGCCAGGAGGGCTCACCATCGTGCTATCCATCGCTGCTCGCCAACAATACCCCGATCATACAGCTCAACCCGCAGCCCGCCAGTTCTATCATCTATAAGGGCATGTACGGCACTGTGCTCTATGCGTCAGGCAACGCCACATACGGCTCTTCGTGCAGGCTGAACTCGGCAGTGCAGCTGGCGCTGCGCAAGTAGGTGCTCAAATGACAAGGAAGTCGAATCGGGCTAAGAAGGAACCAACTAATGGTGCAGGGCTTTCCACCAAGGCCAAATATGCCGTAGTGATAAGCATAGTGGTGATAGTGGCGGCAATCGGCAGTTCCATTTTCTACGGGCTGCATCCAGCGGCTCCCTCAAACTTTTCGGCATTCCAGCACAGCTTCCTTACAGCAAAGAACGTTGGCATATACGTGTATGACCTGAACGCCAGCGGCTATGTTGGCGCGGTGGGCTGCGCGACCGGCCTGATCGAAACGATAGTTTCAAGCCCGCAATACCATCGTGACTCCAGCACGATAAACTTCTTCGTCGTCAACCAGAGCACGTGCACCTACTCTTATGGTCTTGGCACCCCATCTTCAAAAACAAGCGTGATAAACCTGACGCAGTGCATGGGCTATGCATCGAGCGAGCCGAGCGTCTTCATAAACTATAGCACAACGAACAGCACCGTTGTGAAGGGCAATGCGCTGTACGTCAATGGCGACCTGAAGTTCCTATCAGAGTGCGGCATATCGAGCGAGATCACCACGACGTGAGCCTTGAATGGGCGTCACCTGCTTATAGAAATCCTTAAATACTTTTAGGTTTAACATAGTTAAACATGAAATACATTAAGAGAATATTATTTGACGAGATTAAGAAGTGGATAGGAAGAAGAGAGATAATAGCAATCAGGGGTCCGCGCCAATCAGGCAAGACCACGCTGCTGAAGATACTATCCGAGTGGATTATAGCCGAGAAAAAGGTAGACCCAAAGCATGTAATATACGTTACCTTCGAGGATAGGGAGGAACTTGATTCGTTTTCTCAGAACCCTAAAGATTTCACTGCCCGGCACATCAGTGGGCCAGGTAAGCATTATCTGCTAATAGACGAAGCGCAATACTGCAAAGACCTGGGCCAGAAACTAAAGTTGGTCTATGATCTGTTCGATGACCTGAAAATCATAATTACCGGATCTTCGTCATTAGAACTGAAGAACCAGACCGGCAAATTCCTTGTCGGACGTCTGTTGGAGTTCGAGCTAATGCCATTGACCTTCTACGAGTATCTCAGCCATGCAGACATAGGCCTCGCTGAGATGTATCATCAGTGGAATGAGAAGATAATATCTTCGGTTTCAGTCGGCAAAGCGCTTTCCGTAAAGAAAGCTGCGGAAATATTTAATGACGAGCTCCTGAAGCACCTCAACAATTTCATGAAGTTTGGCGGTTACCCTGCCGTTGTGGCAGCGCGCAACGAGGAAGAAAAGGTCATCTTGCTAAAGAATCTGATTAACACGTACCTGGATCGTGACATCTTGTCGTTCCTCCAGATTACTGACACTATAAAGTTCAGGAAACTGATGACCCTTCTGGCCGCGTCCGACGGTTCGCTTATAAAGATCGAGAAGTTCGCAAACGAGATAGGCAGCTACTTCGTGGAACTTACTAAGTTGCTTGATGCTTTAGAGCAGACGTATGTGATACGCAGGATCGGCCCATACCACAAGAATAAAGTCACAGAGTTGAGGAAAGCGCAAAAGACGTATTTTGTAGATACAGGCCTGCGAAATCTATTGGTAGAAAACTTCTCCAGCCTGGAAAAGAGACCCGATGCCGGAGCTTTGGTAGAGAATTTTGTGCTAAATGAGCTCTATCCCTACTGCACGCTGCGTTTTTGGCGTACAACGATGAAATCCGAAGTTGATTTTGTCGCAGAGCACAAACAGCCGCTGCCTATAGAGGTGAAGTTCCAGCACTATTCCAAGCCTGAACTGACAAAGAGCCTGTACGGATTTTTGGACGCATACAAACCAAAAGAATGCATCGTCATTACTAAGGATTTCTGGGGAGAGCGCCGCGTTGCAGGTTCAAAGATAACCTTCGTGCCTGTGGTATACCTATAACGGCTTCAGCCCCTGTACTTGAGCATTGCTGCCACTCCGCCGAAACCGAGGAGAAGCTGCTTGCCGTACTGGCTGTCAGACGAAACGAACACGACATCAACGCCGTTTTTGTCGGCCAGCTCTATGAGAAGCTCTATTGCATCCTTGTCGCTTACTATGGCGAGGCTGCCTCCGCAGTCGTGGTGTGTCTTTCGCTCGTTGCCGCGCTCTATCTCAGATAGCTCTGCCCCACAGTTGCTGCACTTGTAACTGACCTCGTAGAGCTCCGCATCGTCGCTTATGATGAGCTTCGATACGTTGTTGCTCATGAGCGCAGCCTTGACCTTCTCGTAGCCGCTCACAGCCAAGCCGTTCCTTGCGACCTCGCTCATGAACTTCTCCATCACGTTGCGCTCCTGCGTTACCGCCTGCTCGGAAAGCAGGTCCTTGGCGTGCTCAAGGAGCTCGCGCGCCCCCTCATTCTCGTCGGTATAGCCGGTGTCGAATACGCCAAGAACCTTTATCTGGTAGTTGAGCACCTTGGCCCTGACGAAGTTGTCCTTCGTCGGCCCCGGGCCACCTACTATGAGCCCCTTCGGCTTGAACTCGTACTTCGCGAACATGTCGTTTATCGTATCGCCTACCACTTTGTAGTAATCGTCTATGCTCTCCTCCCTTGCCCTGTCGTATCTCGCGGCGCTCTGGCCTCCCTTATGCACCTTCTGGTGCGCGAAAGAGCGCAGCTTTTTCTCGACGACGAACTGCGTGCCCTTCAGCATCGCCACAGTTGCCTCCCTGCCGTCAAGGAGCACGATCCCGTATATGTCCTTGGCCTCCATCATGCGCTCTATGGGCTCAAGCAGGAACGACGAGTCGCACCTGTAGATGTTGGCCTTGATCGGCTGCGGCGGCTCCATGGAGAACAGCTCTATGTCCGGCTTGGCCTGCTCCTTTGATATGTTGCCGCAGAAGATCGCCAGCCCGTTCTTTGGCGGAGTCTTGTAGAGCTTGAGGTACTGCATTATCTTCTCGAGCGCCCCCTGGACGTTCAGCCTCGTCGTCTTCGACTTGATGTTCGAAGCTTGACCATGCTCGTCCCTGAGCTTCGCTATCTCGTCTGAGATAAGGAAGCCAGGCGGTATATAGACGCTTATCAGCTCGGTTCCGGCTCCTTTTATCGATGAGAGCCTCTTGAGCTCCCTCTTGACTTCGTATTCCTGTTTCATGAATATCACGGTTTACAGTTCCAGCCACGCTGCTGATGAATTAGTGCGCATGCGCGCCCTGCGCTAGGCTTTCGCTGCGCCTATGAACTCCTTGCCCATGTAGGGCACGAGCGCCTTCGGCACGGTTATCGTGCCGTCGCCGTTGGCGTAGGTCTCTGCAATCACCGCAAGCGCACGCTCTATCGATATCGCGGTGGCATTCAAGGTGTGCACGTATTTGCGTTCTCCCTTGTCGTCGTATTTTATGTCAAGCCTCATGCTTTGCCAGTCCGTGCAGTCCGATGCGGATGTTACCTCCCTGTAATTCTGCTGGCTCGGGAACCATCCTTCAAGGTCGATCTTCTTGGCCGCCACTATCCCTATATCGCCCGTGCACATCTCGATGACCCTGTATGGTATGCCAAGCTTCTGGAAAAGTTCCTCCTCGTTCGCTACGAGCTCATCGTAGAGCTTCCATGAATCTTCCTGCCTGCAGAATATGAACTGCTCCACCTTGTCGAACTGGTGCACTCTGAATATCCCTTTCGTGTCCTTCCCGTGCGATCCTGCTTCGCGCCTGAAGCAGGGGCTTACCCCAACATACCTGAACGGCAGATCCTTAGCCTGCAGCAGTTCTCCGGCATGCATCGCCGCCATGGGGTGCTCAGACGTGGCTATCAGGAACAGCTCCTCGTCGTTTTCGGTATCCGAGCCGGCCTCTTTAGGCCTTCCACCTACATACAGCGCGTCCTCGAAGTCGCCAAGGCCTGTCACTCCCTTGTAGTACTCCCTTTTCATTAGGTAAGGCGTCTGGACCGGAATATAGCCTTTTTTAGCCAATTCATCAAGCGCGAACCTTTCAAGCGCTTTTGCCATGAACACAAGGTCGCCTTTCAAATAATAGAACCTGGCGCCTGCAACCTTTGCGGCACGCTCTATATCGACAAGACCGTTTTTCTCCAAGAGCTCTGCGTGCCCTTGCGACATGCCGCCTTTCGGCTTGCCCCACTTCCTGATTTCCACATTCTCGGTCTCATCCTTGCCGTATTTTACCGACTCGTGCAGCACATTCGGCATGTTCCAAAGCAAGTCATCTATCCGCTCCTTGAGTGCAGGCAGCGCGCTCTCTATCGTGCCTATGGAGTTCTTTGTCTCTGCCAGATCCTTTATCATGGCCGATGCGTCCTTACTATCTTTCTTGAGCTTTGCTATATCCAAGCCTGCCCTGTTCCTCTTCGCCTGCAGCTCTTGGAGCTTTGTATTCTGCGCCCTCCATTCGACGTCTAGCTTCAGCAGCTCCTCTAGCGGGTAGTCGCTCTTCCTCTTCTGGAGCGAGGCCCTTATCTCGTCAATATGCTCTCTGACATATCTTGTCGTTATCATGGTTCCACGTTACCATAAAAGTTCAAAATTAAAACCCTTGCCTTTGCATGGCGCACGCTGCGTCATATGCAGACCTGGAAAAGCAGCCGCTACCTTGGTTCGCGCGTAGTGCGCACAGAATTCGCAGAAAGTGATTGGTACACATCACTCACATCCATACTACGCTAGGCATGGTATTTAAGGCTTGCGTTCATTCAAGATAACACGGCGTGGGTGCTTGCATGATATACGACAGCCTGGTCATAAACGACTGCACGGACGTGTACAAGCCCAGGGAAGACACCGTCCTTATGGCAAAGGCCGTTGAGGAGCATGCCTTCGGCCAGGTCCTCGACCTAGGCACAGGCACTGGCGCGCTCGGAATAGTCGCAGCGAAGAAGGGCTGCAGCGTGACGTTTGCAGACATAAGTGCATCAGCGGTCGAATGCGCAAAATCGAATGCTGAACTGAACGGCGTTTCGGGCAAATTTGTCGTCAGCGACCTTTTCGATAGCATACGCGGCAGGTTCGACACGATAATATTCAATCCGCCATATCTGCCTTCAGAAACTACACCAAACGACCCGAAGCTGGTGCCTCTCGAGGGCGGAAGCCGAGGTCGGGAGGTGATAGACCGGTTCCTGGAAGAATACAAGCAGCATGTAGAGCCTAAGCACAAGGTCTTGCTGCTTGAGAGCTCTATGAACGGATACGAGGGCGACATAGCCCGCCTTGGCGCGAAGATAATAGGCAAGACCCATTACTTCTTCGAGGACCTTGTAGTGCTCCTGCTTGAGCAGTAACCGACCGTAAAGCTTAATACCTGTTTACGCAACTATACCTGCATGCAGGGGTAGCAAAGCATGGCCAAATGCGGCGGGTTTAGGGCCCGTTCCCGTAGGGGTTCGAGAGTTCAAATCTCTCCCCCTGCATTCATGCGCATGGCGCTCTACGCATGAAGGCTCCCACTCCCTGACTTCTTTACCATGAAAGAGCCGCTCGGCAACTGCTGCATTACAGCATCTATATTGTTGAAGTCCAAAGCAGCCGCAATGCTTTTCGCTGCATCTGACTTCTTCTCGCTGCCTTGCTCTACCGTTACGTATGTGCCAGGCTTCTCATTTCCATTCATGGCCTCGAATGTCTTGGCCGGCACGGCATTGAGCCTGCCATCCTTTACGAACAGGCATAGAGCCAGCCTCACGCCCCGGTACCATTCCCTCTCTCCTCTGAGCGAGAAGCTGCCTGTCCCTAGCGCGCCTTTGTTGGTGAGCTTGCCCACCTGGTCGCGCTTCATGGCATAGACGTCTATCGTGCCAAGGCCCTTCTCCCATGCGCTGGAATAGCAGGCGGCGAACTGCGCGGCCTCTTCCCTGACCGCTGTTGGCGCGCCGGTTCCGTTCTTCAGCACCACGACAGAGGCGCCGAATATGTCCGAATGGAAGAAAAGATCGTTGTCATCGAAATGCTTGGAGTTTATAGCTTCGTTCTGCCTTGCATCGCGGCCCCCTATGGCGAGCATACCGTTGCTGGCAAGGAACCAGTGGAACTTCTCGTACCATTCCTTCGCAGTCACTGTAGTTATGCTCCTCTTTTTAACTTTCTGCGCAGCTCCGGCTTCCTCAAATCTCTTCTCCAGCTCCGCCATGGCTTTCTCCGCGCCTGCCCTCTTGCGCTCGAGCTTCTTGGCTTTCTCGTAGTAGGCATTGGCGTTGTCCTGCGCGCTCTTGGTGAAGTCTATGTCAACATCCATCCGCGCCACCAGCGCACGGCAATTGCTGCCGCTTCATATCAGAGACAAGGTGCCGGTAACAATCAGCGAGACAACTATGGCGAATACAAGGCCCAGCACCCCGATAAGCAGTATGCCAAATATTATTATCTTCGCGCTCTTGTTGAACTCCACCTGTGAGGGCTTGTAGCTTATGTTTATTATGTGCCTCGAGTTCTGTATGAAGCTCCTGAGCGATGCCTTTGTGAACATTAAATCCCCATGTATGCATTGTCCGGTAATTGATTGTCGCAGGTGCTTAAATAGCTTGCGCCAGGCCAGATATGGGTTTTTAGCTGTGTAAAGCCATTGACGAACCATGTACAAGTATGAGCATGCAGTTGTGCATTTCGGCGAGCTCTGGCTGAAGGGGAGGAACCGTGAAGCCTTCATACGGTGCCTAGTATCGAATATTCGCACGTCGCTCGATGGGACAGGCGCAAGCATAGAGAGGATGCGCGACAGGCTGATGGTGAACGTTGCTGAACCGGCAGGCATGGATGAGGTGCTGTCCAGGCTGGGCCACGTGTTCGGGATATCGTGGTACGCGCCTGTTGCCATTGCACGCAGGAATGCCGATGATGCCATTGCCATGGCAGCGCGCCTAGTAGACAAAGGAGCTAAGATCAGGCTTGAGGCGCACAGGTCCGACAAGAGCGTTCCATTCACGTCCAAGGATCTTGTCGGCGAATTCCTGCGCCGCAAAAACGAGCTTCAATTCACGCTCGACAAGGATGCCAAAGATACGCTCTTCATAGAGGTCACGCGCGAAGGCATGCTGATGCACACCCAACATATCGCAGGCCTGGGCGGGCTGCCAGTAAGAGTATCGGGCAAGGCTGTTGTGCTGATGTCAGGGGGCATAGATTCGCCGGTCGCGGCCTTCTACGCAATGCGCCGCGGCCTCGAGCCCATATACCTGCACTTCCATGCGTTCCAAAGCAATGACGATGTGAAGGGCACGAAGATACCGTTGATACTAGATATTTTGGAGCGCTACGGCCCTGCCAGGACCTACTATGCGCCTGCGCATGTCTTCCAGAGCATAGCAATGAAGCTGCCCCAGAAGTTCGAGCTCGTCCTGTTCAAGAAATTCATGCTGGCTGTTGCGGAGCGCGTGGCGCTAAAGGAGCATGCGGTCGCCATAGTGACCGGAGAGAGCCTTGGCCAGGTGGCTTCGCAGACGGTCAAGAATCTCACTGCGTCAGAGCGCAGCACCAAGATGTTCATAATGCGGCCGCTGATAGGGATGGACAAGTCCGAGATAATAGGTGTTGCAAAGCGCATCGGCACGTTCGAGCTATCGGTGCAGAAATACCGCGACGTCTGCTCCATACGCGCCAAGAACCCTGCAACTGGCGCATCAGCAGAGGCAATCGGCAGGCTCTACAAAGACTCAGGCATGACCAGCGCAGTCAGCCAAACCCTAAAAAGGATGGGTGGCGCAGTCAGGGCATAAACCCCAAACTTATCTATTTAAAGCTTGTCATTCAATATTGTGCAGTGCATAAGGTGTGATAATGGCAGAGAGAAAAATGGTAGTTACATTAGACCCGAGTATGCAGTACTCGAGACAGCTGCATCATGCAGAGAAACACTCAGGCTGGCACATCTTTAGGGCCCTATACTGGGGCATATACCTATTCTTCATCGGGTCAATCCTGTACGTCTATGTGCCTCTCAGGATTAGCGTCGCGCAATTCTTCGGCATGTCCCTGCTGGTCTTCTCAATTTTCTTCATAGTGTACGGCTTCGTTACGGCGCTTCACCTGAAGCTGATGAAGAGGTACGCATAAGCGTACTCTTTTCCTTTTCTTTTTTCTTTAATTTCCGCTCTATCAATGGCTTTTATATCTATCCTGGAAAATAACAACAGAGGGCAGAGACCTGCAGGTCTGCTTTGCCCGCATTACAGACTGATCCCATGCGAAATATCTACGAAGCCAAGCACTACAAGCTCTTCATACTGATACCGCTGTCGTTGCTTCTCATCAGCCTGTATTTCATACCGAAGATACAGCTCGATTCATCGCTTGCCGGGGGCGTGAGCATAAGCTTCAGCACCTCAAACGCAGTCAGCGTGCAGAACCTTACCAGGGAACTCTCGGCGCATATACCTAACACGCAGGTCTCGAAATCATCGCTCAACGGGGTTACCAGCCTGCTCGTGACGTTCCCTGCAAACTCGAGCTTGGCGGCCGGAAGCGCCTCGCTGCTTGATGTCTATGGCTGGTATTCGAACTACACTGTCGCATCAGTTGACGTGGCCTCCTTGCAGTCGCAGCTCTCCACCCAGCCAGGCAACGCCACCGTAAAAGCGGCTCTTGGCGCTTGGCAGGCGAACCAGACAAAGGCGCTGTCAGCGATGGGTGCATCGCTAGGCGCCGAATTGTCCGACCTGCGCCCTGTCACGGGCAGCAACTACAGCCCGTCATACAACTCCAGCAGCGCGGCATCTATGCAGTCTGCCGCGCAAGCAGCCTACTCGAATGCATCTTCAATCTACAAGGCGCATCTGGTAAAGCTGCTGGGCTCTTACGTTACGCTGTCGAATTACTCGTATAACGACGTAACGCCCACACTCGGCAGCTACTTCCTGGCGCAGATACGCAACATAATAATCGTCGCCTTCATTCTTGTGGCAATCGCTGTATTCTTCATATTCCGTACGCCAATCCCATCGCTGGCCGTAGTATTCGGTGCAGCAAACGACATAATCGTGGCGCTGGGCGCCATGGGCGCCTTCCACATACCGCTAGGCATAGCTTCGGTAGGCGGCATACTGATGCTCATAGGCTTCTCTATCGATACCGACCTTCTCTCGTCCATAAGGATTCTCAAGAGGAGCGAAGGCACGCCGACCGAGCGCGCCATGTCTACGTTCAAGACTGGCATTACAATGACGAGCACTGCCATAATATCCTTCGCGACGCTGTTCGCCATCTCGTATTTCGCGTTCATAACTACGTACGTAGAGATATCAGGCGTAGTTCTATTCGGCCTGCTGGCCGACATATTCACCACGTGGTTTGGCAACACAGTAATGGTGGTATGGTATAAGAAGCGCAGGGATCGCGTATGAGCGCAATATCATACTTCAAGGACATGCGCATACTGGCATTGGTAGCCATATTCGTGGCTCTGCTGGTTCTTGATCTCCATTACGGCCTGCACTTCGGGATAGAGTTCCTAGGCGGCACGCAGATACCCGTGACGTTGCAGCACAGCGTCAACTCCACGCAGATGTCGCAGCTCATATCGGATTTGGACCAGCGCGTCTCGACCTTCGGCCTCAAGCAAGTCACTGTTGAGGGCGTTGGCAACTCCGAGGTGTATGTCACAATCCCATCGGTATCGCCGAGCGAGATAAACCATACAATTTCGATAATAGAAAGCCAGGGAAGGTTCGAGGGCATAGTGGCAGGCAGGCAGGCTGTCAACGGCACTGACATACTGCCGGGCAGCATAGGACAGGTGCCTCCCATACTTGTCAACGGAACTGTCGAGTGGGAGGTAACTTTCTTCATAAAGGAGAGCGCAGTCAACGCCTTCGCAAAGGCGGTGTTCGGCCAGGCCAACCAGCCGTTGTATATGTTTCTGGACAGGCCGGCCAACACCATACTGGTGGTGAACTCTTCAATACTTGGCAACGAGTCATTGGGGCTCTCGCAGAGCGCCGCGCTGAGCGCAATAGAGGATGCGCTCGCATACAACGCAAGCCCAATACCTGTGCTGACTGTGTCCAACACGGCATCGAGCGAGAACGCGACTCTCGCGTACCTGTCGGCCAACAGGCAGCGCTATAGCACTATATTTGCCAGCTCAAACCTCAACAGCGCCTTCCTCGCAAGGATAAAGGCATATAACTACACGGTCATGCTAGAAAGCGCGGCCAACATGACGCCGTCGTACTTCAACCCCACGATAAACCAGACCGTGGTAAGCTCATGGCCGCTAGTGGGGCTTCTGGAGGCGCCATCGCTAAGCCCGTCAGTGACGAACGGCACCGCCGGCGACAGCTACATAATATCCGGCTACGCTCCTGCCGGCCTATCAACCACACAGAAAGAATCGTATGCAACGAACCAGACCAAGACAATAGCGAGCATACTGAGCGGTGGTGCGCTTCCGGTCAGCGTGATAGTAGGCACTCCGACCAATGTCTCGCCCACGCTTGGCAAGAATTCCCTAAACGTGAGCGCCATAGCGCTGATAAGCGCAGTGGTGCTCATATCCGTCTACATAACGGTTAGGTACAGGCGCATCTTCCTCGTTCTTCCAATACTAGCCACCACGCTGATGGAGCTATTCATAATAGTTTCGATAATAGGCCTTGTCGGCACGATAGACCTGTCGGCGTTCGCTGGCATGATCGCAGTAGTGGGCACAGGCGTAGACGCGCAGATAATAATAACTGACGAGATGCTCAATCGCGGAGAGTCCGGCACATCGAAGACGGTGCTAGGCAAGGCCTTCTATATCGTCTGGGCGGATGCGACCCTGCTTATAATAGCCATGCTGCCGCTGTTCTTCTCCACTTCGCTGGTAACTGTCATAGGCTTCTCGGAATCAACGATAATCGGAGCCCTTATGGGCGTCCTGATAACAAGGCCCGCTTACGGCGCCATACTGGGAAGACACTTCAAAGAAGCTGAGTGAGATGATAAAGTACTGTCCGACCTGCAACAGGTCGAGCAACGAGGCGCGCTTCATAGGCGAATTCTGCGAGTTCTGCGTAGCCGACAAGATAAGCGCATCAATACTAAGCAGCGCAGAGGTAGAGAAATGCAGGAGCTGCGGGCGCATACGCGCCCCTGAAGGATTTGTTGACATGGACGATGCAACGCTAGCCGCAGCGCTCATGAAGAGCATGCACTTGACGGACTGCAAGCTTGAGGTTAAGGGTGTTGACGAGAAGCGCCAATCCGCTACAGTGCGCATAACGTGCGGTGAAGGCGGAGATCGCGTGTCCTTCGACAAGACAATACACGTGAAGTTCCTTAGGACAATGTGTCAGTTGTGCTATAGGCGGAGCTCCGGCTACTATGAAGCACTTGTGCAACTGCGCGGGAGCCCGCGGAACGTCGAGACGATAGCAGAGAGCATCACGAAATTTGTTGAGGCCCGAAATGGAGTAATAACGCGAACGGAGCGCGTTCCTCATGGCTACAACATGTACATTGTTGACAAGGAGCTGGCCAATGCGTACTTCATGATGCACAGGTCCCTTTCGCCGCACCGCTCTTACAAGCTGTTCGGCGTGAAGAAGGGCAAGCGCCTTTTCAGGAACATATATTCGCTGCACCTTGCCTGACCCTGTTCAGCCCCTGAAGATAGGCCTCTTCGACAGGAGCATGGGCAGCGACATCTTCGCCTTCGGCATTTCACCCACAGCCTTTAGGATCTCGCTCTCCAGCTCCTTCGCATCCATCTCCTTCCGCCCACCAGTATTCCTTATCCTCACAGCAAGCTTTCCGGATTTTGCCTCCTTGTCGCCCACGATGCAGATGTACGGAACCCACTCCTGCTCCGCGTTCCTCACTTTCTTGTCCAGGGTTGCGTTCGTGTCGTCCACATCAGCCCTGACCCCATTGGCAATCATGGCTTCTGATATCTGCACGCACTTTTCAACGTGTTTGTCCGATATGGGCAGGAGCCTTACCTGCGTGGGCGACAGCCAGAGCGGCAGAGACGGCACCCTGCCTTCCTTCTCATCAATGCCCGCCTTCTCGAGCAATGCGTAAATCACCCTCTCTATTGCGCCGCTGGGAGAATCGTGGAGCACTATTGGATATTTCTTGTTGCCATCGCTGTCCACGTAAGCCATGCTATACCTCTTTCCGTTCTCGTGGTCCATCTGGACTGTTGACAAGGCTGTAGCCTTGTCCATCGAGTCTACCACATTGAATTCGAACTTGGGGTCGAAATACGCGTACCTGAAGTTCCACATCTCTACCAGTATGGGCTTGCCGAACCTCTTCGCAAGCTTCTCGACGAAGCCGCCGTTCTCCTTCCAGAATCCCTCGGTGAACCTGATTGCCGCCTCGTACGAATCCTTATGTATCCCTATGTCTCCTAAGACAGAGATGCAGAAATCGAACTGCCTGTTGAATTCCTCCTTGGCCTGGTCGACGTTTGCGCAGAGAGTATGCATATCCGGCATTGTGAAAGCCCTAAGCCTCTTCAATCCTGTCACCTCCCCGCTCAGCTCCCTCCTGAAGCTGTATCTGGTTATCTCGTAGAACTTGAAGGGCAATTGCTTGTATGAGACGGTCGCGTCCCTCATGAGCAAGAATTGGCCGAAGTCCCCGGAGAACCTCAAGAAGAACTCCTTGTCATCGGATTTCACTATGTAATGTCTCGCCGGGAACCGATTGAGATACTCCTTCAGTGCAGGATGGGCGTAGTCATACATTATCGGGGTCTCGACCTCTATCGCCCCGTAGTCAATGACCCTGTTGGTGACGTACCTCTCTAAAAGACCCTTTATCAGCCTACCATTGGGATAGAAGCGCATGTTCCCAGCATCCGATCCTGGCTCATAATCGACAAGCTGCAGCTTCTGCATCAGCTTTATATGGGCGGGCACCTGCTGGTAGCTCCTTACCTTAGTTATCTCGTAATCCGCGAGCTTCTTCAGTGTATCGTGCCCCTTGAAGTTGAATTCTTTGACAGGCACCATCTTTCCTTCCGGCATCAGTATGTACCAGATCGATACGACCTTCTCCTCCTGCGTCAGCGCTTCAGAAACCTCATCCTTCTCGCCCTTCTTTGCGGGAGCCGCTGCCTTATCTGATTCGGAGGCTGAATACCTTCTTGACTGCTCGGCCAGAGGATGCCCCTTTATGCTGATTTTCCAGGCCTTGTTCCAACCAAACGGCGCGCGCACGACCTCGAGTCCGCTCTTATCTGCATATCTTGCCATTCCGTCAAACAGCTCCATAGCTTTTGCGGGCGATTCGAGATTGTCGCTCAGGTGCGCGAATGGGTAAAGCACCAATGTCGGCACCTTCTGCTTAGCGGCGAACGCGACTGCCTCATCTACCGCCTTCTGGGCTGCGCCTGCCGTGTCACCCTTCTCTATTGATACAAACATAACTACGGCGTTCTTCACCTTTACGCTTCTCTCATCGCTCTTCTCATAGACCTTCAGTTCCGGCTCTATGAGCTCATAGTCCAGCTCATTCACGTCAAGCTGCAGTATCCTCATGGTAATCCCTGAGTATCAACGATAGCCATTGGTGCCAAAGTTATATTAATGTAGAAGTGGCCGTTCAAGATGCCGTAATGCTGACGCACGCGACCCTTGCTGTAATGCAGAAGAAGCACTAGATGCGCCGCGCAATGCGTCGCCATACTGTTTGGAAGTTACCGCCCGCCATAATAACACCGATATATCTTTGTGATTGCAGAGTATTTAAGTGTTCCGTGCAAACACCTCTCTCGGCTTGGCTCACGTTGACTGTATGTAGACGCATGAGACAGAGGTGTCGGCCGGGCAGTACGTCTGCGCGCTGACGTTTACTAGGTAAGAGCCGGAAGAGGCTATGCCTCCAAGCGAGCCGCTGACGTTTACCGGAGTGTACGCGGTCACGTAGCTCAGGCCTGCGTTGGTCCTTATCTCTATCACGATCTCGTGGCCCACGCCTCCGGAGAGCGTGCCCACTTCTATAGCCGCGATGTCGGGCGGCATCTCTATGAGGGTCAGCTGCTTTGCCGGATAGCCCTGCGCGCCTATGTATGTCGCGGTGTCGGCCAGCTTGCTTGCGGTCTGCTGCGCCTCTGTCGTGGCAAGCGACGAGGACGAAGTTGAGATCTGTATGAACGCTAGCACTACTATAGGCAGCAGTATTATGAGTCCAAACGAAAGCGTGACCAGCAGCTCAAGGCTGGACTGCGCCTTCGCATTGCTGTGCCTGGCATCCATCACAACTCCTCCTTGACGAACCTGTACTTGTACGTGTCGACCTTATCCTTCCTCTTGAGTATCTCGCTCCGCATCTTGTCCAGCAGCTCGCCGACCGTCCTGTCCAGCATGAAGCCCGTGTGGTCCATAGCCACCGCGCCGTATTTGCCCAATATGGCGCGCATCTTGACCTCATACCTGCTGCCCTTCAGCTTCTTTATCCTAATGGTCACGTAATCCGTCTTCAGCTTCTGCAGCTTCTCTGCCTTGTCCATGAACTCGCGCACCATCTCCCTCACTTCGTCCTCGTACTGGTATGAGTCCGCGTCGAAACCTGAGAGGATTATCCTGTTCTCGCTTATGCGCCGCCTCGATATCAGCGCCTCAAGCACGTCGCTGATCGTTATTATCCCGACCGGCTCGTTCCTTGCGGTCACTATGACGGACGATATGCGCCTCTCTATGAAATTCCTGACGCACTCCTCCAGCTTCGCCGTCTGATCGACTAGCACGGGGTTGCCCTCCATCACGCTGCCCACGGGCACGTTGGCCGGCGAATAGACCTTCGTCTTCATCTCCGGCAGGCGTTCCTGAGGCTTTGAGTATTTAGCGACTATGTCGTGATTGGTAAGCAAACCTACGAACCTTCCGTTATCCATGACGATCAGCCGATTTAGCTTATTGCCCGCCATCGCGGCCCTGGCCTGCGAAACGTTCGCGTTAACGTCTATGGCCAGCACCGGGCTCGTCATGACCTCGCTGGCCGTCATGTCCTTGAGATAGCCGAGCGAGAGCAGCATCCTGAGCAGCGTGTACCTGTCTAGCACTCCCTTTATCTTGCCATTGCCGATGAACGGCATAGCGGTGCTCTGCGATTTGTAGAAGTATGCCACCACATCGTCTATTGGGGTGCTCGCAGTTATCTTCGGGGTGCGCACCGCATACTTCTCGACTGTCGCGTTCTTCTTTATCGCGAGACTCTGATTAGACCTGTACATCGCCCTGGAGTCGACTATGCCATAGAACTCGCCGGCCTTAGTCACCACAACCGTACCGTGGCCGTCTATTATCGGGATTATTTTGGTCACTGGGGTCTTCACATCTAAAACGGGCGCCCGCGAGAGCAGCCCCTCTGGTATTACCTTATTTTCAGCCATTACAGCACCGATGCCGCACCTAGCCGCGGCGACAATACCTTAAAGCACAGAAACTATAAATAGCAGACGTTGAATAACCCTACTGCCGATGCCAGGGTGGCAGATCAGCTATGCAGCCGCCTGCAGAGCGGCGTAGGAGGGTGCAACTCCCTCCCCTGGCTTCTCAGGCGCTTTCTGCAGCGCTTTTGCCAACGCCTATCCTAATGGTCCATGCGACAAGGGTCTCGAGCAGCTCCCTTATCTTGTCCCGCGTGTGCGGGTCTGCAAGTTTCCCATCTGCGCCTATCTTCTCCTGCGCGAACGGCACGATTACTTCGGGTTTGTTGATAGGGTGCATGTCGAGGAATACGAAGACCTGCCTGAGGTGGTATTGCGCGCGTGAGCCCCCCAGCATGCTTCCCGAGGCGCTCATGATTGCTGCAGGCTTGTCCTTCAGCACGTTGTCGCTGTATGGCCTCGATGCCCAGTCGATCGCGTTCTTCAGAACTCCAGGTATGGAATAGTTGTATTCTGGCGTCGCAATCAGCACGGCATCTGCTGCACGTATCGCATCCTTGAACTCAGTGACTCTCTTCGGCATTTCGTTCTCAAGGTCCTGGTCGTAAAGTGGTATGCCGTCCAGATCGAAGATTTTAAGCTCGGCGCCCTTCGGCACCAGCTCCTTGGCTGCGCTTATCAGCGCCTTGTTGAATGAGTCCTTCCTGAGGCTTCCTGCAAATCCGATTATTTTGATTGTTTTCATTGTTACACCAGAAAAAGGGAATTGCGCCAGCAAGGCTATTAGATGTTATTGCGGGAATTTTGGAGCTCGCTACTACACGTCCAGCACTGCACTCGCCCTGTAAGTCCTCCCAACTTTCCATACTTTGAGATCGTATCTGGATACGCCCTTCACGTCGAGCTTGGCGTATCTTGGTTCCTTGTCCTTTCCTAGCAGCGTGGCGTCTGCCTTATATCCGCCATCCGTTCTTTTGAAGCTAATCCCACTCACCCCATACAGGAAGAAGCCTTCCGCATCAGCGACAGACAGCGCATCTTGCAATACATACCACAGCAGCGTGCCCAGATCCGGCGCAACGTCTCTCACAGTTATCGTTTTGGTCCTGCCTTTGCCCTTGCAAACTGCAGCTGTATCAGCAGCCGTATCAAACATAGCTAGCAATGCGTTCCTGAAGAGCATTGCTGGCGTGCCACCGCTCGCCACAAACTCAACGTCGGCCGTGTGCCCCATATACCTATAGCCTTTCCTCGGCATCTTCAGCCCTGGCGCATCTTGTGTGCGTGCTATTTATACATTGCCTGCCTATATAAACCCGTCCGATGAAGAAAAGAGTAACTACTGACAAATGATGAAGCCCATTACGGCCGAGGACAAAACGGTGCGAGCTATGGAAGGGAGGCAGGCGAAGCTCTTCGGCGTTCTAGTTCTTGTCGTCGCATTCGTAGTTTTTGCAATCAACTCGCTGCGTGCGACGCAGTTCAGCATACAAGACAACAACCCGGCCTCGTATGTTATAGTCGTAATGCTGATGCTGCCTTTAGCCATAATATTCGCGCTGAAGGAGGATCTGCATTTCGGGTTTACCGCAAAGGGCACTGCAATCGGCGTCTCCGCGTTTCTTGTATATGTTGTTGCGGTTTCGTACCTCCGCGCAAGCCTCTCGTTCGTATTCCAAGCGTATCGCATCGATGCCTTACTGTTCCCGTTGATACTCGTATCATTAATATCGCTGCTCTTCGGCACCGGCGGATTGTCAAAGATGAAGTTTCCTATAATATATTCGATATTCGCCAGCCCGATACTGCTGATTCCTGTGATGCTGCTGAACGGCGGCTTTGCCTCCGCCAACGCATACTTGATATTCAATGTCCTCAAGGCACTCGGCATACCTGTCGTGAAGAGCGGCCTGACCATATCTGCTGGCAGTGCGTCCAGCATATCTATCGCTACAACATGCGCCGACATCGGCGCGTTCATTGCCCTGTTCATGTTCCTAGTACCTGTGGCATATATGCTCAACGGCAGGCCAAGGAACAAGGCGCTGTGGCTTGTATCGGGCATAGCCCTTATGCTCGCGCTGAACATAGGGCGCATGCTCGCCATATCGCTGCAATGGGCCTATTATGGAATAAGCGTGGCCGTTGCGACTCTGCACACGTTTGCCGGCCAAGTCCTGTTTGACATAGCGATAATAGTGATGATACTCATAGCCGGAAGATACTCGCTCTCTGTCCCGAAAATAAACGCAAAGCGCAATTCGGCCGCCAAGCGCACCAGGCACGCCAAGTCAAAAACGATGCTGGACTATGCAGTGCCTGTAGCGTGCGCCTTGGTGATAGCATTAGTGGGCTTCTTCGTAACCGTACCATACACCACATCTGTGTACGCAAATCCTTTGAATTTTACAGGCAGAGCGCCAAGCAACTCGCTGATACAGCAATCTCTCGCAGCGCACCTCAGTAATGCCCATTCCAGCATCGAGGCCATAGGAAGCGTGTCCGGCAGCATGCTTTTCATGCTGCAAAACTCTTCATACGGCACGGTTTATATACTGGCAGGCATGGTGCCGAAGCCGACGAATGCAAACATAAGGCTTAACTCTTCCACCATACGCTCAAGGAGCGTGCTACTGCTCGATAACGGGATTGCGTTGACCCGCATAGAGCTTGAGGCCAACAGCACTACTATTTACATAAACTATTTCTCGATGCCGGTACTTGTCGGCGGCAATTATACCACAGCCTACTACGAGTTTGTCTCTAACTCGAGCGAATCCACTGCATGTGTACCGCACGTCAGCCTGCAGAATTCCTTCCAGTCGTCGATATATAACCTGCTGCAAGGAAACAGCGACAGCGGCAAGCTGATCTGTGCGGCATATGACGTTGCGATGAGTTGATGGTGGTACTATGGAGCTAGCGTTCGACGGTGGCTGCATAATCTACAGGTATGTCGATGGAGAACGCCAGTTCCTGTTCCTGAAGAGGGCACCTGGCGGCTGGCTTGACCTGCCGAAGGGTCACATTGAGAAGGGCGAGACTGCCGAGGCTGCAGCCATCAGAGAGACAAAGGAAGAAGCAGGGCTCACAATAAAGCCTGACAGGTTCTACAGGTATCACGAAACATACTGGTTCATGTCGAATGGCACTAAGATAAAGAAGCACGTAACCTATTTTCTAACTAGGCAGGCAGCCAGCGCTAAAATAACGGTTTCGCATGAGCACACTGGCTACGTATGGCTCGACTTCAAGGCTGCGATGAGGCTTGCACGCCTCCAGAGGCCGATGATAAGCGACGTCAACGATTATATCGACAGATTGGAAAGTATGGCTGCACTGAACGCCGAATACGCCAGCCTCCCGAAGACAGGGCATTGGGATCTCAGCCGCACGTTCGTGCCTGGCGAAGGCCCTCTCAATGCAAAGGTGATGCTCGTGGGACAGGCTCCTGGTGCGCAGGAGGACGCGCAGCAGAGGCCGTTCATAGGCAGGAGTGGAATGCTGCTGACGCATTTGCTGAGGCTCGCAGGCCTGGGCAGGGACAAGGTTTACATAACGAGCGTCGTGCAGTTCTTCCCTCCGAAGAACCGCATGCCCAGCCCAGAGGAGGTACGCCTTTGCAAGCCCTTCCTGCTCAGGCAGATTAAGATTGTCAACCCAAAACTTGTGGTGCTTCTGGGAGCACTCTCAGCGCGCGAGGTCATGGGAGAGAAGAAGGTCATGGACGCCCATGGAAAGACCATAACTACCGGCGGCCGTACATATTTCGTGACAATACACCCGGCCGCGGCAGTCCGTCTGAAAAAGAACATTCCGCTGATAGAGAACGATTTCAGGAAGCTGAAGGATGTGCTTGCGGCAATCTGACGCTATAATGCGTTTTATCAAAAGCTTAATAATTATCTTAACCACTCTGAAGTGGAGTGATGCTGATGCCGAGGCGGCTGGACTATAGGAAAATTGCAGAGTATTACGACATGGTCGAATCTGGTCCAGGTGAGCTGGAGGAGCGGGTCGAGAAGGCACTCAGACATCACAAGGTCAAAACAGTCCTCGACATCACTGCCGGCACTGGAAAGCAGAGCCTATACCTAGCCGAAAGGGGCTATAAGGTGATAGCGAACGATATAGAGCCATCAATGCTCGAAGTTGCAAGAAGCAAGGTGAAGTCCCATAGAATAAGGATGCGGTTCAATGTCGGGGACATGCGCAGCGCCAGGTTAGGCACGTTCGATGCAATCATATCGATGTACAATTCGGTGGGGCACCTGAGCAAGAGCGGATTTGCGGCGGCGCTCTCCAACATAAGTAGGAGCTTGCGCGCAGGAGGTATATACGTGTTCGACATAGTGGCAAGGGAGTTCGCCGAAGCGGGGCTCCCATCTCACGAATTTATAGGGACCGCCAAGACAATAGGGGGCACAAAGCTTGTAGTCTTCATAAGGTATTCGTACCGATCGGACGAGCTGGACGTACACCAAAGGCTCGTGGTGCAGGAGGGGTCTGCCTTGCAAAAAACGATAACGAACTCGTGGGGCATGAAGGTCTACTACTACAAAGAGTTAGAGGAGCTGCTCTGGAGGTATGGCTTCAAGGTGCTAAAAGAGGAAAGCGTAAGAGGAGGTGCGGACGGCAGGCGCTCCCACTTCGTTGTTGCGATGAAGTCGTGAACGCGCTCTTATGGGTGTTATGCAAGCGCGCACCTGATGTACTCGGCGAGAGCCTCTCGTCTCGAACTGCAAAGTTCCTCCGATTCCCCTCCAACATCTATAGAGCCGTACGTAGCAAGAGATTCCTTCGTGCATCCGCCCCCGCATTTAACTGGGCATTCACTGCAATTTTTGAGATTTAACGCATAGCGCTTGTTCGCAAACTCTGTGAGCTTGTCGTAATTCACGTCAATCTCGAACCCGTCACGTCGATGCTCCATCGCTCCGACCCTAAAGATCGGCAGCGGATCATCGCATGCATAGAAGTTCAAGTCTGGACCTAAAGCCAGCATGTAACCTGCCATGAAACCGCATCCGTAGCATGCCATAGACCAGCTGCTTCCGGCTGGAAGCACCCTCGAGTCCACATTTATGCCCTGCTCTTTGCCATTTGCTATAGCCCTAGCAATGTTCCGTGCGAAGAGGTCCAAGTCTGGAAGCTTGACGTTGTCAACGGCCCTGCCACTCATCTCGACTGGCTGGATGCTTATCGTTTCAAAGCCAAGGCTGTGCAGATAGTCTACGCATTCCTGTATGCGATTCTCCATGCCTCCGCATACGGTTGCTCTGACGGTTGCAAAATCTGCAAGCCTGCCATATCTCTTTATCTCTTCGATAGTCTTGAGCACCTCAGACGCCGAGCCGCCACCGTTGGCCAGCGGCCTGTACTTGTCCTGGAACTCAGGCAGACCGTCGAACGATAGCTCTATCCGTATGTGGTGCTCAACCAGGTATCTCACAATTTCCTCCCTCTTAGATAAGTAGACTCCGTTTGTGACTATCTCGACTTCGATCTTTGCCGTGTCTATGCCTGCTACTATCCTCTTGAGGCTGGAGAGCGCCATGGTCGGTTCTCCCCAACCAAACAGCACAATCTTAGCAGGCTTGAAGTGCCTTACTGCATATAGAGCTGCATCCGGGTCGAGTTCCTGCCTAAGCCCCGAAACTCCTTTCTGTTCCTCTATGGCCGCACTCTCACCCCCTAGTGCAAAACAATACCTGCATCTTAAGTTGCAGGCGGTCGATACTATGAGCGAGAGCTCTCGAATTTTGTCCTTGTCTATCTTTGGGCTGAAGGAAAGTGCAGTCCCGCTCGGATACGCGGCATTGACGGATTGCACAGTATACACGAAAGAGTCTAGCAGCTCCTCCATGCCTTCGACATTCGAATTCACAAAGTTGTGGGTCCTCGCAAATTCGTATTCGCTGTTGCTGAGCAGCGCAGCTATGTTGCCAATTGGAGTGTATGCGCATATCCTGCCGTCCTCGGTTCTGAAAAAGTAAAGCTGGGTGTTTATCCTCTTCGGAAAACCTCTCTTGCGTGTCAACGGCACGTCCTTGAAACTTGTCAGGTTGATCTGTCTCATCCCATCGACCTCGTCCTTTTGACGCGTTTTCCGCGCAGAAGCGCGGCCGCACCTCTTGTCTGGGCTATAGCGCCATTTACCTCCGCCTCAAGCGCCCTTACTATGTCTACCATCAGCTGATCTGAAGCGCGTCTTTCCAAGCGCGAAAGCTTCTCCTGCACAGCAATAAAAAATCGGTGCCGAAAGTTCCGGCGCCAAGCATCTTGCCCATGCTGGCAGCCTCTATCATGTTTAGTGAGTTGTCCTCAACATCAAGTGCCTTGAGCATCTCATTCTCGCGACCCTTCTCACCAGTCATTGACAGGAAGACGGCCATGTTCATAAGCAGGTCGTTCGAGCCGTTTACTTCCAGGCTAGTCCTGGAATGGAGGTAGCCATAGCCCATGTTCCTGCCTAAAGAATACGCGGCGTAGGCTCTCTCGGTTTTGTCTGCGTTTGCGTCATTGGCAATGCCAGTGAGCATGTTGACATAGATAGGGTTCAGACCTTCTGCAATTGAGAGATGCCCGAGAAGCAGTTTCCTGACCCTGAAGTCTCGAGCAGCTGTCTCCACAAGTGTTTCGGCTATGCCGTCAAGATTGATCATGTCCAGTTGCTTGCCGTTCTCCTCCCTCCTGAATCGGACAAGCCATTTTATCACCTCGTCCTTTATCTCATCGCGTTCTCTGTCTATGGCTCTCAAGTGATTTTCCACGTCTGAGGTCGGAGCATTGGCGATGAACGCAAGCAGGGCGTTGAGGCTTATGTCGAGCTCCTTGTTCTTGGTATAACTATCCATTATCGTCAATGAATCAGAATTGTGCGAGGCATACCTCAGCGCGTTGAACGTCTGCGCCACCACCCGCGCATCCTTACTGTTACTGAGTATCCTGGATACAATATCCTTATTGAGCATCCACATCTTGCCAAGTGTGCTTATGGCAAGAAGCCTCTCCAACTCAGAACCTTCCAACGCTATGGCTCTTATCCGCTCTGCCTGTCTCTCCAACTCCGCCACCCCTCCTTTTCTCCCATCGGTAGCCCTCTTCTGCATGGAGAGCATTGCCATAGACACCAAGTCTGGATTTTCGCTGTGTATGGCATCGACAAGAATGTCCGCATGAGTCTCAAGGTAACCTGCCATCCACACCACGCCGAGTTTTGTCCGCTTGTTTCCAGAGGAGTACAGCGCAGAAATCTCACCAGCAAGGGCGTCCTGATTCATCTTGCTATCAAAAATCATGAGGTAGTCCTTTATCAGGCGTCCCTCGTCAGTTTCGCCAATTCCAGCAGCGAACTCGCCTACGTCCATCCCTGCGCCTCTGATCATCGCGTAGAGCATGAACGACGCAAATGCATCGTAGTACTTGCAGAAATGGGTCGGGGCCAGGCTGTTGAAATAATATTCCTTCTCAGCCTTTGTCACCAGCACAGGCGCCAGTCCGTTCTTGAGCAGATACCAGTTCATGAGCACCCTGACTGTCCTTCCGTTTCCGTCCTCGAATGGGTGTCTATAAATAAACTCTATGTGGAAGTCAAGCGCATTGGAAAAGGCTTCAGCTGCGTTCGAGGCTTGCCTGTTCAGGACCCCTGACAGTTCCGCAAGCTCATAGAGTATTTTTTCAGAACCCTCGGTTATGAAGTCTGCGACAGAGGTCATGCTCCTTCTGGGTCCGACATAGAGGTTGTTGAGCAGGTTAGAAAAGAGGGTCTCGTGGATTCCTATTATGTCCTGCGGTGTAATCTCCCTGTCTCCTATCTCGGTGATGCGCTTGTACATCTCTTTATGGTTTAGAAGCTCTATATAATCGACAAGCCTGCCGTCGCCCACTTCGAGGTCGCCGTTTATCAGCATAGAGGCCGTCGAATCGTCAAGTCTGTTGCCCTCTATCGCGCTGGAATAGAGAACCGTCTTGGCCATGTTTTCTTTTAGGAGATTTGAACCATTCGATTTAGCGGCAAACCTGTCAGAAATCTTACCGAACAGGTAGCTTACGTAGTCGATGCCCTCACGGTCCACAGAATCCCCCTGCCATACGACGAGCATAAGCAGACCTGAAAGGCAGGTCTGCGGAGTCCGTTACTTGGTACTGCATTCGTTTGAGCAGCCGAAGCAACTGCCCACGGAAGATATCTTGTCCAGATCGACCTCTTCGGACTTTTCGTTGTACTTAGAGGCGATCCATCTGTTCTTCGAGTTCATTGCATCCCTATTTGGGTTTATGAAAAACGACAAATATAAGCTTTTGGTTACATCTTTGCAGTTGACGATGCAATCTTATTTGACTGGCGATGTGCGGGTAGCGATGGTTTCTACTCTTCAAGAAGCATACGGCTCTATTATTATAGCCTTCCGGCCTGTCTTCAAAATTGGGTTGGAGCCTGCCTGTAGGGGGCAGGCTCCGTCCTTACTGTGGGGGTGAAACAATTAGCAGGTTGGTCGCCTTGCCAGCATCATATTTGTAATAGACCTTGTGGCCTAGCTGAAGGCGCTCTATGGCGCCCATCTTGTAAAGCCTGTTTAGTCTAGCGCTCGCGGCATTCCTGCCGTTGTAGTTCATGCGCTTGCGTATGTCGTCCGCGCAGGCCATGCTGTTCGGCGAGAGCTGTATCGCCTGGAGGATCCTGGCATCGACGTCGCTGACGGGAAGCTCCTTTACGGCATTTTTCGAGGCCTTGACCTCAGTTTCCTCTTCAGTCCCTATCGGCTCGCTCACGACGCTCTCCACCCTGGCGAGCATCTCCGAGATGCTGCCCAGAAGCATGGTTGTGCGCTTGTTTTCGTCTATCATGTACTTTAGGAGCGTGAACAGCTGCGAACTAGTCTTGTCGCTGCTCTCCTTCTCGGCCATCAGGCCCTTCATGTTTTCATTCATGGTTGACAGGTCGGAGAGCTGGCGCTTTATCTTGGTGAGCTCCTCAACAGCTGCTTTCCTCTTGTCCATCGCACCACGGGCCTTTCATGAAACATGCATATGCATATCATGATCCGCACATGTAAGAATCATGATTGAGTCACGGTAAGTAAGTGAAAAAGCACCTATAAAAAGCTTTCGCAAATGCGCGCCTTCGCCTCATTAGCGGAACGCGCACGGTTCCGCTATTATTTCGACGACAAGCTTACCTTGCCTGCATCTCGTGCCTGTTTCCGCGGCTTTGGCTCCTCCTGAAATCGCGCCTCTCCCTGTGAGGCCTGTACGGGCCCTGCTGCGTCGGCCTTTCCCTCTGCGGCGCCTCGTCTATGCGCTTTATGCTCTCCTCTAGGTCCTTGAGCAATCTGTCCGCTATGCTGTTCTTCGTGAAGTAGTCGGCCTTGAGCGCTATGGCTATCTTCGCCGCATACGCCCTGGCATACCTGCCGCGCAGGTCCTTCCTGCCTGAGTTGATCTTGGGAAGCTTGAACAGCACGCCGTACTTCGGGGGCTTGCTGCCGTACTTTATGTGCTTGAATAGCGCCTTCTCAGCTCCGAGCAGCTGTATTGTGCTTGCCGGCATGAGCGCCAGCCTTTCCATCGAGCCGGCCTTGGCGAGCAGCTCCGCCGCTATCTTCTCGTCGGTGAGCTTTGTGGTGTTGGGCAGAATCCTTTCCGAAGCCACCTTGAGATACGCCTCAATGCTCTTCAGCGCGGCGCCCATGTCCTTGCACATGCCGGCATAGCCGATTAGTGCCGCCTTCTCGTCGCCGTTCATCTGCCTGCCTATGGTCGACTGCGCTTTGGCGTATATGCTCTCTGCCTTCTCCTTGTCCTTCACAACTGCCAGTATGCTATCCTTTGTGATCGATGGCTTGTCGTTGAGTGCTATGGCCAGATCTGCCAGCGTGTCTGGGTTGCTCATGCGTATCTCAGGGAAATAGATGCCATACCATTCGGTGAGACGTTCGTAGGCCAGATTATAGGATTTGCTCGTCTCCCTGTAGGCGTTGACGGCCTGCATCAGCGCATACTCCTCGCTAGTGTATGCACTCTTTATGCCCTCCTTCGCGGCCTTGAGCATCTTTTCTCTCAATTCGTCGATGTTCCTCCTCTCTGCCAAAATAACACCCAAGAACAGTAAGTATGCACTGCAAACCTTAATAAATGAATTAGCAGATTCTATAGTGCGTGTTGCAATGAATATCGAAGAGCTCATAGCCTTTGCAAAGCGCCGAGGCCTGTTCTGGCCCAGCGCCGAGATATACGGTGGCGCTGCAGGCACCTACGACTACGGTGACGTGGGCGCGCTCCTTAAGAGGAACTGGGAGAACGCATGGCTGGCATTCTTCGTGGATACCAATCCCGACTACCATCTAATAGAGGGCGCAGTCATACTGCCAGAAGCGCCGCTCGTGTTCTCTGGCCATGCCGCGAAGTTCAACGATGTGGTGGTCGAGTGCTCGAAGTGCAGCACCTTCTACAGGGCTGACGTTCTGCTTAAGGAATCGGGAGTTGCTGTGTCGGAGGGCGCAAGCTCCGCGCAGATTGACAAGGAGCTGAAGGAGCATAAGGTAAGGTGCCCGCACTGCAAAGCCGTGGCATGGATGCCGTCGAAGCCGTTCAACATGATGATGGACGTTGGCTTAGGCCCGGAGCGCGCTACGAAAGGCTACCTCAGGCCGGAAACTGCGCAATCCGCATACCTGAACTTCTTCAGGGAGTTCAACGTGCTGCGCAAGAGCCTGCCGCTCGGCCTTGCCATAATAGGCAGGGCCTTCAGGAACGAGATATCACCCAGGCAGGGGCTCTACCGGATGCGAGAGCTGGTGCAGGCCGAGCTGCAGATATTCTTCGATCCCGAGAGCTGGAAGGTCGACTTCAAAAGCGTTTCAGGAAGGAAGGTCAAGGTGCGCCTGTACGGCAAGGCTGCCGACGAGACAGTGACGCTAGGCGAACTGGTCAAGGAGCACGGCATACCTGAATTCTATGCCTACCACATGGGCCTTATAGACGCGTTCTACAGGGATGCCATCGGCGTGCCTGATGGCAAGCTCAGGTTCCTAGAGAAGGGCGGCGACGAGAAGGCATTCTACAACAAGGTGCACATGGACATCGAGGCCGACATAGAGAGCTGGGGAGGCTTCAACGAGATCGGCGGGCTGCACTACAGGGGAGACTACGACTTAACCCAGCATTCGAAGGGCTCCAAGCAGGACCACTCCGTGCTTGCCAACGGCAAGAAAGTGATGCCGAATGTGCTTGAGCTGAGCTTCGGGGTCGACAGGAACGTATGGATGCTGGCAGACATGTTTTACAAAAAGGACGGCGAGAGGGCCGTGCTGCAGATAAAGCCGTTTTTAGCCCCGTTCAAGGCCGCGCTCTTCTCCTTGCAGAAGGAGCCGGAGCTTGACATTGCTGTGGGCGAGCTCTACAGGGCCCTCAGGCCGCATTTCAAGCTCTTCCTCGACCAGTCCGGTTCAATAGGGCGGAGGTATGCCAGGATGGACGAGATAGGGACGCCGTTCTGCATAACAGTCGACTACGATACTGTCAGCAAGGACTCGCCCAACTATGGCACCGTGACCGTTAGATCAAGGGACGACAGGAAGCAGATCAGGCTCAAGGTATCGGAGCTTGAGGGCTACATATCAAAAGCAATCACGTTCAATCCCTATGACTTCTTTGCATTCGATTGATCGCATGTACGAAACGCTATCTTCAAAAAGCATCGGCGTGTCGCTGTTCGACCTAAAACACACATTCGAGAGCGCGCAGCCATTGGCTTTCCATGCAGACTACAATGCGCAGAGCAACACGCTCACGTACGCGAGCGGCGCCCACATAATAAATGTGGGTGCAGGCGGCAGCGTCGATAGGGGCACACTGCTTGTCGTGGGCAAAGACATCGGCTATGCGGCGAGGGAAGTGGCCAGGCGCTTCAGGCTCGGGGACAACATGCGCAGCATATACAGGCAGATAGCAACTGACAGCTTCGTGAAGGCAAGCATAGAGAAATACAAGGGCATGCGCATAACGCTTAACGACCCGTGGGAAACCACCTTGTGCTTCATAATATCGCAGTTCAACAACGTCAAGCGCATAAGGCTCATAACAAAGAACATATTGCGCACATTCGGCCCGTCGATAAAGGACGACCGCGACAATGTCGTTGCCAATTCTTTCCCTGAGCCCGGCAGCCTGGCCAACGCGACAATAAAGGAGCTCATGGCGTGCGGCACGGGCTTCAGGGCCAAGTACATAAAGGATGCGGCTGATTACTGCGCCAACAACCTCGATCTATCGAGCCTGCGCACAAAGGGCTATGCCGAGCTGAAGGAGGAGCTCATGCGCATAAGCGGCGTGGGTGACAAGGTTGCCGACTGCATAGCGCTCTTCGGTTATGGCAATACGCATGCCTTCCCTATAGACGTATGGATGCAGAGGGCGATGGAGCGCACGTACTTCAACGGCAAGAAGACCAGCGCAAGGAAGATCCACGAATTTGCAGAAGAGCGATGGGGCGCCTATGCAGGGTTTGCGCAGCAGTATATCTACCACTATGCCAGAAGCTCGCGAATGGGAGCGGAAGCCAAGCGCAGCCGGGCAAGTAATAAATATCTTTGACAGCCCTATACTCGGGAGGGTGAAGCATAATGCCAGGCGCAGCAAAGTTCATCGGTCTGGGCATTACGGCATTGAAGAGCAATTTCTCATCGCTCAGGGTGCCGTACAAGCTCAATTTCGCAATAACTTACTGGTGCCAGAGCCGCTGCCTTTCATGCAACATCTGGCAGTTTAAGCCAAAAGGCGAGCTTACCCTAGAAGAGATCCGCGAGTTCGCGAGGAAGAACGCATACTTCAAATGGATAGAGCTCACTGGCGGCGAGCCGTTCCTTAGGCCCGACATTACTGAAATAGCAAGGGCCTTCTACGAGACCTCGCGCGGCCTTTATGTCATGACGATACCGACAAACTCGCTCTGCAGCCACGAGATGGTGGTGAGGCGCGTCGAGGATATACTTATGCTGGGCATACCGAAGCTTGCAGTGACCGTGAGCCTTGACGGCTATCGCGAGCTGCATGACAAGATACGCGGCGTGCCGGGCAACTACGACCGCGCCATAGAGATGTTCAAGCGCCTAAAGGAACTGGGCATGCGCCACAAAAACCTCTACGTCGTGTTCGGCTACACAATGAGCAAGTACAACCAGTGGCAGCTGGAGCGCACCTATACAGAAGTAAAGAAATCCATACCGAGCATAACGCGCAACGACTTCCATATAAACGTGGCGCAGGTATCTTCGAACTACTACGGTAACTCCAGCATGAGCCTCGTTGCCGACAGCGATGCGATGATGCACGAGCTAGCAGACTTCGTGTCGCTGCGCAGGCGCGAGTTCGGCATCATAGGCACGATTGAGAACGCATTTCTGCGCACTCTCCTCCAGTATCTCAAGACCGGGAAGATGCCATTGAAGAGCCGCAGCCTCGACGCCTCTTTCTTCCTCGACAGCTACGGCAACATATTCCCGTCTATAATGTGGGACCGGAAGATAGCCAGCCTGCGCGAGATAAACTACGACGTGCAGAGCGTATGGCGCGGCGAGCTTGCCAACGACGTCCGCAGGGAGATAGCCGAAGGCAAGGAGCCCAAGCAGTGGACCGCCTGCGAGGCCTTCCAGTCCCTGACCGGAAGGATTACCAGCTTGATAAAGTAATTGCAATGGGCAATTGCACCATCGCAAAATCCAGCATCGGCGAAACTGCGAGGCTCGCGCTATCCCAATGCTGATTTCAGGCGACGTGCCGCTGATCTGTTGCGCCTGTGCTTGAGCTTGTTACATCACGGGCGCGTCCTTTATCGCGGCCTTGACCTTGGCCATCGTGCCCGCATCTATCTGTTGCATGTTGTGTGCGGTCTTGGCGTGCTCTGCTATCTTCTTCATGAGCTCGTCCTCGCTGTTGGCCCTTGCCTTGAAGCCGCAATTCATTCCTATGTCCCTGCATGCGAATGTCTTTGCCATAAAGTTCCACCGATTATGTTTACGCATTGAAGGCTTATTAGCGTTTTCGTCCGCGAGAAAAAGTGTTACTAATGCATTCCTTCAAGTGCAGGGGGTGAGATTTGAACTCACGAACCCCTACGGGACCAGGCCCTGAACCTGGCGCATTTGGCCATGCTCTGCCACCCCTGCATTGCAGTGTATTCTTGATGCAACAAATATAAAAGCTAACTGCCATCTTGTCCATTGCATTGGATTGGTGCGTGCTTTTCATGGCTAAAGGTAGTGAGATAAGCGTCGCTGTGGCTATGGCGGTCGGCCTTGGCGCCATAATAGGCGCAGGCATATTCGTGCTCAGCGGCACGGCCATAGCGCTATCAGGCGCCTACTCTCTCATAGCGTTCGTGTTCGTCGGCATCGTCGCACTGCTCGTGGCATTCGAGCTCGGCGCCCTTGGCATGCTCATGCCCCATGCGAAAGGTGCCTCGTACTCCTACGTCTACGAGGCCTTCGGCAGCGAGATGGGTTTCATAACTGGTATAATGCTATACTTCAGCTTTGCGACCGCAGTCAGCGCTGTCGCTCTCGGCTTCGGCTCGTACCTGGGGAGCATGCTTGGCGTCGCGCAGCACACCTATGAAGTAATATTCGCGATGGCGCTGATATTGGTGCTGTCATTGGTAAACATAATCGGCATAAGGAAGGCTGCCAAGGCAGACGCCGTCCTAGTTTCAATCAAGCTTGGAGTGCTCTCCCTGTTCATACTGTTTGCGGTCCTGTTCCTGCTGCTGCACCCCCATGTGATACCGGCCAACTTTGCCACGCCCGCATCCGAGCAAGGCATAGGCGCCATATTCGCTGCCAGCGTAGCCATATTCTTCGCCTATACGGGTTTCCAGACAATATCAACATTCACGGACAGGGTGAAGGGCGGCCCGGCCAAAGCCGCCAAGGCCATAGTGCTATCTGTAGTGGTGAGCCTGATAGTGTATGTGCTCGTCGACGCATCGCTCATGTTCCTCGCGCCCGCAAGCTCGTACAAGATAGCCGCCGACCCGTTGGCATTCGCGCTGAAGAGCGCCGCTGCCCCGTCCTGGCTCTCCATCACGGTTGACATCGGTGCGTTGATAGCGACTGTCTCGGCTACCATAGCCATGATAATGGCGGCGTCGCGCACCGTGTACCAGATAAGCAAGGACCATCTGCTCCCGGGAATGCTGAGGAAGTATAACACCAAGCGCGATGTTGCGGCTAACGGCGTCATAGTCACTGCAATTGTCGGGATAATAATGCTATTCTCGGGCAACATATACATAATAGCGGCGATAAGCAACTTCGGCCTGCTTTTCGCCTATATCATGAGCAGCCTGGCCGCCATACAGCTCAAGCGCACGCATGGCGACGCCCTGCGGATGCCTGCCCACCCATACCTGCCGCTGGTGACGATAGCGGCGCTCTTGGCCCTGATCATAGGGATGCCGAAAGAAGCCCTGATACTCGGCTCAGCGCTGATCATGGCGCTCATAGTGGTATATTACTTCTTCAGGGCATACGAGAACAAGAAGGTAATAAGAATAAAGCTTTTCAAATAGAATGAAGGTGTGAACTGCCATGCTCGTAGGGATAATAGGCGCGCCTAACAAGGGGAAGAGCACGCTCTTCTCAGCGCTCACGCTCCACGACGCAGCAATAGCCAACTATCCGTTCACTACCCTAGATCCGAACAAGGGCGTGGCGTATGCGACGGCCCCATGCCCAGAGACTGAGCTTGGCCTGCACTGCAAAGCAAGGAACTCCCTCTGCAGCAACGGCGTGCGCATGCTGCCTATCAACATAATAGATGTCGCGGGCCTCGTGGAGGGCGCGCACGAGGGCAGGGGCATGGGCAACCAGTTCCTGAACGATCTGTCAGCCGCTGACGCATTCCTGATAGTTGTCGATGCAAGCGGCAAGACCGACGGCTCAGGCAATCCATGTGACTCATGCAATCCGGTCGACGACGTAGTCATGGTAAAGGACGAGCTCATAGAATGGGTGGCCGGCATAATCTCGAGCCACATGCGCGTCATCACGCACAGCGCAAACGGCCTAGAGGCGCTCGAGGGTGTGCTCTCCGGGCTGAAGCTGCGCCGGGACGATATAGAGCGTGCGGCCGCGAAGCGCTCTCTTCCGCTCGACAGAATAGAGTGGAACGAGGACGGCATACGCGCTTTCTCGGAGGAACTGTTCTTCAGCACGAAGCGCGTGATGGTGGTGGCCAACAAGTATGACGAGCCGGGCGCGGAGCGGAACTTCGCAGAGCTCAAGAAGGGCGTTGGCGAAGAGGTTGAATGGACGTCCGCAGCCATAGAGCTAGCGCTCAGGAAGGCGGAGCACCAGGGCATCATATCGTATGAGCCTGGAGCAAGGGAGTTCAAGGTGCTGAAGGAGGACATCCTGCAGGAGCAGAGGCACGCCCTCGATTACATGGCCAGCTTCATAAAGCGCAACGGCACAAATGTCCAGAACGTGATCAACAAGGCGGTGTTCGAGCTCCTGGATTGCATAGTTGTTTATCCCGTGGAAGACGAACACAAGTACACTGACCACTTCGGGAACGTATTGCCAGATGCAATACTAGTTAGAAGGGGCTCGACGGCCCAAGACCTGGCAGCTGCGATCCATACGGACTTGGCGCAGGGCATGCTCTACGCGATAGACGCAAGGAGCAAGATGCGCCTGGCAAAGAACTACGTCCTAAAGAACAATGACATAATAAAGATAGTCAGTGCCACTAAGTAACCTATAAAAACGTTCACTGAGAAGAAAGCGTGATACGGATGGCATCCTTATATTCACCTCAGTCGCAGGCGGGCGTACTCAGCTTTTATGATGCGCCTTCGAAAGGGCCAAGGATGAACCCTAAGCTCGTCATCGCGGTTGTGGTCGTCGTAGCGGCGCTCATAATCCTGGCCAACCACCTGATATACTACTGAGACTGGCTGCTCAGGCCTGCCTGAAAACGTCTTTCCTTACCTCAGTCACGTCGCCGTTCTCTGATAGTATGTAAAGCACAGCCCTTACGCCGTCCTCGTCTACGCCGACGGTGCGCGCTATGTCAGATACGCCAAGGCTCTTCTTCTCTATTGCCTTCAGTATGCCGGGGCTGTTCTTGTTCAGGAAGCCTCTCGTGGCGATGTAGAAGCGCTTGTTGAACGCCCTCGTCCCCAGCACAAGGCCGCGGCGTATGCTCTCTTCCATGGCCAGCGATACGTTCTGTGCCTCGGCTTCTGTCGGGATCACTATGAAGCCGTCTGTCTCGAGCTTGCTGATGTACTGCTCTGCGCCCTCCGCAGCCAGTTCACGCGTCGGCCTGAACTGCACGACGGCGCTCTTCCTTTGCTGAGGGGCCTGTTGCGCATCTGGCCTCTTCCTCATCAAGAACCTGTCGTATATGCGCTTCGGTATGCTGTATCTCGCAGTGGCACCCGCTTTGGAGAACAGCTCGACGAAGCCCTCCTTCATAAGCCTCTGCAAGATCTGCTTCTCCTGCGCGATGAGCAGGCCGTTCACCTTGTCTTCGGTCCTGTCATTGTACCTTAGCGTATCGAGCTTCTTGAGCACCGCTATCTCGTCAGGTGTTGGCATGCCTGCCTGGTGCTGAGGCCCTGGCTCGGCCATCGCCTGCTGGCGCTTGGCCCCACCAAGCTCGGTAAGCAGCTCTGCTATGTCGCTCTTCTTGGCCATTATGTAGTACCGATCGCGGTACTTGAAGAAGTCAACCTCGTCGTTCTCCTTGAGGTCGAGGCCGTCCTGTACGTCCCTTGGTATGTAGACGATAAGCTTGTCCTTGCTGCGGTATATTTTTGATATGTTACCACCACGTAAGCATTTTTAGTTGTGCGTTGCAAGAATAGTATCATGCAAAGCTTAAAAGGGTTTACAATATACACGAAGCCCCGCCTGACCGTCGAGGAATCGTATGCACTCTATGCGAACATAGCTGCGCTTGGCACGACCCAGGAACTGATGGACGAGGATGCAGGATTCGCAGTCGCATCTGCCTTGATGCACAAGCACAGGCAAGCCCGCATGCTGTTCGTGTGCGGGACAGGCGGCAAGGGCTCTATAGGGCTGTCAGCAGCGAGGCACGCCATGCTGCATGCAGACGTCGAGGTTGTACTCATAGGCTCCCCTTCCGAGATCGAGAAGAAGTCCACGCGGCTGAACTACGACCTGCTCAACGACATGCTGGACGTGCACATAATAACGCGCGACGACATCCAGGAGTTCAGGCGCCTTGTGAAGCAGTCTGACGTCATAATTGACTCGATAATGGGGGTGGGGATGAGAGGAAGGCTGTCGTGGCTCGTGATCAACGCAATAAAGGCCATAAACGCATCAGGCAAGTATGTGGTGTCTATAGACGTGCCCAGCGGCGTCAATGCCAACACCGGTGCAATGAACGTGACAGCAGTCGAGCCAGATCTGGTGCTGGCGATACACAAGATCAAGGTAGGGGTGGAGAAAAGCGTATCGTCGCGATCTGTGACCGTGCTTGACGGATGGATTCCAGCTTCAGCAGAGCTGTTCACCGGTCCGGGCGATGTAATGCTGGCCACCGAGCCTCGTTTGCTGCTCACAAACAAATACGGACACGGCAGCGTCCTGGTCATAGGCGGCGGCCCTGTGTTCAAGGGTGCGCCAATCCTTGGCGCATACGGCGCTGCTAACACATTCGCAGCCTTGCGCACCAACTCTGGCTATGTGACGCTCATGGCCCCGAAGTCGACCGCGCCGGCTATGTCATCCATGTCTGCCGGGCTGATAGTCAGGTCGATGGCCTCTAACGCGCTGCAGCTGCAGGACGTAAGCGCGGTCAGGGAAATAAAGCATGACGTGCTCCTCTTCGGCCCGGGAATCGACATCGACATGACGGGCTACAGGGCTTTCAAGGCGCTTCTTGACTACGAGGAGAGCGCTGGGAATACGGTCGTGGTCGATGGAACTGGCCTCAGGCTTCTTGCAAAATACAAGGACCTTATAGGCAGCAACATGGTGCTCACGCCGCATGACAGCGAGTTCAAGGCCCTAAGCGGCGCAGAAGTGCGCGACGCGCCGCTCGAGAAGCGCATTCTGGCAGCAATAGACTTCGCGAAGAACTACGGATGTACGCTAGTCCTGAAGGGCCACGATACGATAATAACGAACGGCAAGCTGCTGAAGATAAACAGGGCCAAGACACCCGCTCTTGCCACTATGGGCACCGGCGATGTGCTTGCCGGCATGATAGCAAGCTATTCTGCAATTCACAAGGACCTCATGGACAGCGCTGCAGCCGCAGTCTACGTGCATTCGACTATCGGCGACATGCTGTATGCGAAGAAGGGCTTGCACATAATAGCTGATGACATAATAGGTGAACTTCCGGGAATGCTGAAGCAGTTTGACGTGATAGCACATTGAGCGATGGCATTATGAAATCACCATACACAAAGATATTGAATGAGATAACGGCGCTGCTAGAGAACGCGCTGAAAGATTGCGGCTACTCTTGCGATGTCGCTCCTACCATTGACGTATCGAGGGGCTTCGGCGACATAGCGTCGACGTGCGCGCTGAAGATAGCAAAGCAGATGTCCCTCAGCGCAGTTGACGTGGCAGGTAAAATAGCAGCAAAGCTGCAGAAAGGCAGGTACATAGAAAACGTCACGACCGAGAACGGATTTGTCAACATAAAGCTCAACAGGGACGAGGTCTCAGGGCTCCTAATGTCGACCATACGGGCAGAGCGCGAAGCCTACATCAGATCAGGCATTGGTGCGGGCAAGCGCACCATAAGCGAATACATAAGCGCTAACCCTATACATCCCCTCCATGTCGGCCAGGTGAGGAGCGCACTGCTTGGAGATGTCGTGTCCAACCTATATTGGGCCTGTGGCTACACTGTCGAACGCGAAAATTACATAGACGATTTGGGCCGCCAGGCGGCCCAAGTGGTATGGGGCAGCGCGCACCTTGAGCTAATAGGCGTTGGGCAGCAGAGCGGCGAGAAGTACGACCACTATCTGGGCAAAATATACGTGGCAGTGAACGAGTACGCCAGGAGCCACGACATAGAGAATGAGATAAGCAACACAATACTGCTGATGGAGCAGGATGGCACCTACGAGTCAAAGTTCCTTGGGGAGATGGTAGAGCAGTTCATAAATGCAGAGTACGCCACAGCGTTCGGTCTTGGGGTATATCAGGACGTGCTTGTGTGGGAGAGCGACATAGTGCGCAACAAGCTTCTGGAAAAGTCAATGGAGATGCTTGACAAGAAAGGCGTCGCTAAGAAAGTGTCCGACGGCAAGTATGCGGGCTGCACGGTAATAGACTTCAAGGACGTGAAGGACCTGCCGCAAGAGTTCTTGAACCTCAAAGAAGACATGAAGGTGCTGATACGCAGCAATGGCACGCCCAACTATGTGGCTAAGGATATAGCTTTCCACCTGTGGAAATTCGGGCTCCTCCCAAATACGTTCAGATACAAGGAATTCATACACGCCCAGCCGAACGGCAAGCCGCTGTACACCACAGCACAAGAAGGCGAGCCGATGGACTTCGGCAATGCAGACATAACGATCAACTCTATAGACGTGAGGCAGAGCTACGAGCAGTCGCTAGTGAAGCTGTCGCTCGATGCCCTTGGCTACCCAGACAAGGCGGCTGGCTTCCGGCACCTCTCATACGGCGTCGTGGAGCTGGAAGGCTCGGTAGCGCTTGCCGGCAGGAAGGGCACATGGCAGGGCTACACGGCCGACGACCTGGTGCGGGAAGCGCA
The DNA here is from genome assembly GCA_023473665.1 of Candidatus Marsarchaeota archaeon. Lineage (NCBI taxonomy): Archaea > Thermoproteati > Thermoproteota > Candidatus Martarchaeota archaeon. The sequence continues at coordinate 94,950 of JAMCYM010000002.1, forward strand.
GGAAAAGGCCAAGACCCTGATAGGCACAAGATTCCAGCTTGGCGAGGATGAGCGAGAGAAGATAGCCAAGGATGTAGCGGTGGCCGCGATAAGGTTCGAGTTCCTGAAGCTGTCGCAGGAGAAGAAGCTGGTTTTTTCGTGGGAACGCGCATTGAACTTCGAGGGCGCGTCTGGACCGTACTGCCAGTACATGTTCGCACGTGCAGCGCGCATACTGGAGAGCGCTGGAGCCATTGAAACGAATCCAGGCTCGAAAATCTCGCTGCCGAGTGAAATAGAGTTCAGCGTAGTGAAGCTTCTGACGCGGGCGCAGAACGTGGTGGAGAAGGCGTGCATAGAGACGAAGCCGAACGTGATCATCGATTACATAACAGACTTGGCCGTAGAGTTTGCCAAGTTCTATGAGCAGAAGCCGGTATTGAAGGCCGAATCAGAGACAGAGCGCAGCTCAAGGCTTGCGCTTGTCGGAGCCTTCAAGCTGGTGATGGACAGCATGCTAAGGATATGCGGCATAACGCCTATAGAGCGGATGTGATTGCGTCACAGCAAAACTTTATAAAATGCCGAGTGGAATTAATGTCTGCTTATGTGGGCCCGTAGCTCAGCTTGGATAGAGCGACGTCCTCCTAAGACGAAGGTCGCGGATTCAAATTCCGCCGGGCCCGCTTAAGCACGGTGGTATAATGGAGAAGAGAACAAAGCAGGCAGACAATCAGGCGAAGAAGCAGGAGCCGGTATTTTTGGTTAAGCCGGCCTCGAGGCTCGGCGGCCTTGACTACCTGCACGTCTCGCTGATTGCGCTGGTCGTGATACTGGTGGCGCTCGCGTTCGTGCTCTCCAACTTCAGGAGTACGGTAGTATGTGCATCAGGCGAGCTGAACGGCACGTGCGTCACCCCTGCGCACAACGCCTCGCAGGCGAGTTTGGCTGCAGACCGCGTGCTGGCCGCATACGCAACGGTCAATTCCACGCTCGCGCTGCTGCCGTATTACTCGTTCGTCAACCAGTCATCAGTCTCGTACATTGCGAACCGCGCCGAATGGCTTGTCGTCATACCATACCTAGACCCGTTCACCGATGAAACGTTCAACGTGTCCATGCTGCTATATGACTCTAACCTGACGCTCGTGCAGCCTTTCATCCAGACAATAAAGCCGCTGCTATACTCCAACAACAGCGTCGTAGCTCCCGGTGTAATCGGATTAAGCGGCAAGAGCTACTGCTCATACAAGCCTCCAATACCCGTCTACCTGATGGTTGACCCGTATGCGCCAGGCTCTATGGCCAGCATAATGCAGGCGATAAACGTATCGAAGCTCAACCCCGAAGTCAACGTGAGCTACGATTTCCTGTTCTCGTCATACGCGATAAGCAAGTACGGTGCGTACGGAGTAAACGCAACGCAGCTGCTCGGCGGCTACCTTGCTTGCGCTTCGGTGCAGCCGAAGTTCGAACAGTTCATCAGTAATCTGAGCACCGTCTATTCCGGCGAGCCGCCCGGCGCCATGCTGCTCTCCCAGATCGCCAGCTCGTCCGGGCTGAACATGTCGGCATTCAACCTATGCATGGCCAACATAGCTCCCGCACTGGTGCACCAGGAGCAGCTGGCCAGCTTCTACAACGTAACTGCCACGCCGAGCTACATAGTCAACTGCAAGTACTCTACCATACCGCAGAGGCTTAACACCACCATCGGCTATGCCCTGAAGCAGCTGGGATCCTGATCCAATGCATATAATAGTAGGGATAGACACCGGGAAGACCTCGGCAATCGCCTGCCTCAACCTTAACGGAAAGCTTGTGCACTCGTCGCACATGGCAGATGCAGGCGTTGGCCGGCTCGTCGAGGCAATACGCGCGGTCGGCGTGCCCGACATAATAGCCACTGACAAGCCCGCGTCGACCAGCTTCATAATCAGGAAGGTCAATGCAGCGTTCAATTCGGTGCTCTATGCACCCAGAAAGAGCATACCGCTGAGCGAGAAGAAGACCGCCGCCAAGGAGAACAACATAAAGAACCAGCACGAGCGCGATGCCTATGTCGCTGCGATTGGCGCATACAACGCCTACGCTAACAAGCTGAAGCAGGCCGAGCGAGCAGCCAAGGAACGGAACTTCGATGACATCGACGCGTTGAAGTCCAAAGTCATCCACAAATACTCCGTGGACGAGGTAATGATGAATAGGAAGGCGAATAGGCAGTGACGCAACTAATTAAATGCTTTTCATCCATTTAATCGGGACCATTACTTCACGGCGATGTTTTGCAAAAACTCAAGGAGAGGCCTGCCCCGAAATCCCGCTCTAACACTGTGCGTGCCCGCCGCGTGCTCTTCAGAGTCAATCTGCTCTCTATAAAATCGATGCTGTTTGCCATAGATTATGCGCTCAATGAAGCGCCAACCATGTTCGCCAAAGAGCAGGAAAGGGTGGAGCGCGACAAGCGTAGGCTGGCGCGCCACATGAGGGCGCTTCGCACGCTTGCAGATAATCACTACGCATCGCGGCACGTCAGCCCCACTGATTCATACAGGGCCATACGGACAAGCATAACCGCATACGTGAACCTCTTCTATGATGCGAACCCCTCGGAGCTGGACGTCTACATAGCGAAGTGCAAGGCATCGGGGCCAGGTAAGAGACTCAAGCCAGAGCAGAACATGCTGCTCATACCGGCCCTTATGGCCAGCGCAGGGAAACCAAAGAGTGCTGCAATATCGATGCTGCTGTCAGGCGTTTACAAGAAGCCATTCAAGGCCCTATACGATTCAAGCAAGGCCTCGTTGCACATGGAGTTCTTCAAGCGCTCCATAGCAATAGCCAACGCGCCCAAGGCTTCGCTTGAAAGCTTCTCGCAGACGCTCGACAGGATGTCGGCGCTGATAAAGAACATAGACGGACAAGACATACGCCCAGAGGATGACGATGCGAGCAAAGAGGAATTCATGGAGCAGCTTCTCAAGCTCAATGACGAGACTGGCATAGACACAATGTCGCTTCTCGAGGAAAAGCTTATGCCGTACGAGTCTGCGAACAGGCGCGTGATTAGGAAGTGAATGCCGTTCCTCACTAATAAATATGTTGCTGGCAAATAGAAGTGTGCAGCTCCTATCGTCTAGCCCGGTCAAGGACACGGCCCTCTCAAGGCTGAAACCCGAGTTCAAATCTCGGTGGGAGCATCGAGTTAATGGGTTATATACAGTTAAGGAAACATCCACCAAAAACAACATTTTAGCTAATTATTTAGCCTTTCATGATAAAAGGTAAGTATGCGGATCTTCGTAACAGGCAGCAACGGATACATAGGCAGTGAATTCATAAAGCATGCTTCAATTAACAAAGAATTGGAAATAGTAGGGTACGACCTTAAAAATGGGCAGGACGTCCTAGACTACGGTGGATTGAAAAAAGCAATGAAAGGCTCTGATGTTGTGGTGCATTTGGCCGCAATACGCGGACCGGATCCTGACAAGACATTTTCAGAGTATTTTAAAGTAAATTGCGAAGGCGCATTTAACGTTGCGCATGCAGCACTGGAAAATAAAGTAAAACGGTTGGTATATTCAAGTTCAACTTCTTATTATGGCCTTGAACGCGGGATTCCTTTTGTGAAGCCTATAAAAGAAGGGAATCCTATAATTACGCAGCATGTCAAGCCCCAGGACCTGAATTGCAGGGACTGCGACATAGCCTATTCTACGAGCAAGGTGATAGCCGAACAAATCCTTGCGAATTTTGGATTGATGAAAAAGCTTGATGTGATAATACTAAGATTCGGGCCGATAGGTGGAAGACCGGGGGAACGATGGGAACTTGACGGGATAAGTCTAAAGATAGAAAATTCGGCGAAGGCGCTAGAGCTTGCGGTGAGACTCAATAGAAAGCTCTGGTATGAAGTGTTTACTATTACAGACGCAGTCCCAAACGTAGACCTGTCGAAAGCAAGAAGCATATTGGGTTACAACCCTGTATAAAAATTGAAATGAAATAAAAATAGTAGGAAAAGGCACCCATTGACCTCAACCTAACTAGAATCGATTTTCTATGACTTATATATAACCCCAGCATCGAGTTAATGCAATATTGCAGAAGATTCATTCTCATGCAAAGCAGACGTATGCAAGCATGTCGAAGTGCGGCATCATTCGCTCGACTTGAAGAACAGCCAATTGCTCTTTGAGCCGCTGAACGAAGCCTTGACCAGTATGTATTTGCCCTTGAGCTTCTTGCCTTTCAGGTTCACAACAATCTTGTTTTCGCTTCTCTCCAGCGTCTCGAACGTGCCGGTGTCCCATATCTTTACTACGCCTGCGCCATAGTTGCCCTTCGGTATTGTGCCTTCCCACAAGCCGTAGAGAAGCGGATGCGGCTCTACCTGCACTGCGAGCCTTTTCACGCCTTCTTCGGCAGGCGGTTCCTTCGGAAGCGCCCAGCTTTCGAGCACGCCGTCGAACTCCAGTCTGAGGTCCCAGTGCAGCCTTGTGGCGTGGTGCTCGTGTATTACGTACAGCGGCCGCGGAAACTTCTTGCCTTTCAGTTTCGGCAGTATCTTGTCGTAGAAACTCTTGCTTGCCTCCTCAGTTTGTGGCATCTAAGCACCGCAGTATGCCAAAGCCTCAGGAGGGATTTGAACCCTCGGCTTCCAGTTTACAAAACTGGCACTCTACCACTGAGTTACTGAGGCGCAATACGCTTAAACAATAGCCTGTAGCATATATAAAATTGCATGCAGCACGCAGCCTTCAATCCCTTACCATGAAGTCATCGAGCCTGCCCTTTATCATTTCCCTGTTGCGTCTGTGCTGCTCCAGGAACGCGTTTATGCGCTTCGCCAAATCTGCTTTGTGCTCGCCAGCGAGCATCGTGCCGTTTCTTTCAGCATCGAAAATCGCTTCGAGCTTCTTGTCGTCAGGCTCGAACATATACTTGTAGTTTTGGCACACGACGCACTTTTCAGGGTCGCCCCCATGCTTCCTCTGCAGCTCTGCCGTGGCCTGCTGGCCTGTGAACATTTTGTTGACCTTCTTCCTCACGGTCTCCTCGGTGTCATGCAGGTATATTGTGTCGCTCGCTGTGCTCGCCGACATCTTTGCACCGCCACTAACTCCTGGCAGGAACTTCGCCTCTATTATCGCTGGCTTGTAGTAGCCAAGTTTTCCTATCACGTCCCTAGCTATCCTGAAGTGCACGTCTTGGTCAACGGCCAAAGGTATCAGGCATGGCACGTTGTGACCCTCTTCCACGCTCTTGAGGAACGCGGGTACAGCCTGCATGCTGGTGTAGAATATCCAACCTATATTGGCTTCGTTCGTCATGCCGAACGCGTCCTTCACCATCGAGAAAGTTATGCGCTTCGCGACGCGGACCGCATTCTTGTACATCGTCTTCGCGTATTCAGTGTCAAGAAAGATTTTCGTCCTCTTCGGATTGAAGCCGAGGGCCGCGATGTTCAGTGCAGCGTCATATGAGAGTCTGTGGACCTCGTCAAGCGGCACGCCCCTAGCCAGGAATTTCTCCTCGTCAGGTATCTGTATGTACGCCTCGGCGTCGAATTTCTCCTGCAGCCACTGTGTCAGCATGAACGGTACGAGATGCCCGATGGTCATCGGTCCGGAGGGCGCTATGCCTGTGTATAAGTAGAACTTATTGCCTTTCTCGTATTCGTCAAGAAGCCAGTCGAGCTCTCTATGGGCGTAGTATATGTGCCTGCGTATCATGAAGTGCAATTCGCCTGTGTGCTTCTTGATGCGCTTTTCAAGCTCTTCATCTATAATCTTGAGCCCGAAGCGCTTCGCAAGTATGTCGTAGTCTATACGACCCTCTACCTTGTAGGGCGTCACGCTGAAATCGCCAGCCATTCAATCACAGATAGAGGGACGTCAAAGCTTTATTTGCTTGCGTGCAGCGCCATCTTAGCCCTGGTACTCGTTCGGCAGTGCTTCCAGGTTCTCGATTGCCTGTACTTCCTTCCCATTGCCGTCGATGTCGTAGATGTAGAACTTTCCGGCCTTCTCGTTGCTGGTCTTGGCATGGCTGCCATCGCAGAACGGCTTGTGCCTTGACAGGCCGCAGGCGCAGAGGTGAACCTCATAGTTCAACAGCTTTTCGTCAGTTGCCAGCTTGGCAAAGCCAGGCGCATCGCGCATCTTTACCACAAACGGGTGGTTCCTGTCATGTCTTATGACTCTCATGCGTATCACATCAACATGTACATCAATATAAATAAATCATGAACCCTCGCATTAATAATCTGAGTAAATGCTCAGTTGCCCCTGTCGATCGTGCTCGTCTTGTAGTTCTTCGGTTTCAGCTCCCCCAATACGTACCTGAACGCGAGCTCCGGGCTGCTTTTCGCGCCGCAGCTGTATATGTCTATAGTGGCATACGCGCTCTCCGGCCAGGTGTGCAGGGCTATGTGGCTCTCTTCAATGAGCGCAATGACCGAAACGCCGCCATCTATGCCGTTGTAGCTGTTGAACTTCCTCGTCATAAGCTCCAGGATATGCATGTTGCCTACCTGTGCAGACTTTATCACGATTCTGGTCAGCCTGTCTAGGTCGCCTATAAGTTTCTCATCAATCCCGTACATGTTAGCATACACGTGCTTGCCTATCACTCTAGGTATCTGTTTTGTCGTCTGTATGGTAATTGCGTTCTTTGCCATCTGTGTTCACCTGGGCGTTTGCCCATGATGTTTTCATCAATCAACAAATATTCTTTTAAGCATATGCCCGTGGCGACTTGTACAATATGATTCGCGTCTTTATCGCGATGGAAGGCCCATCGATTCGTGGCCATAGTTAGATATTTATTAGTTGTTGCGTCTAATGTATGCTTGATTCATGCTTAACGCCTTAATCGGCGGTTCGCCAATGCATTGATGGTGCTTTTATGGGGAAATTTCCGATAGCAGATGCAGCGCAGTCCAAAATTTGGATCTGTAGGCGCTGTAAGGCCAGAAACAAGGCAGGCAGTACCACATGCAGGAAATGCGGTTACCACGCCCTGAGGCCGAAGCGCAAGAACACGCGCGTGAAGAAGTAACGCTGAATCTTGTATGAGCGAAAGGTGTCAGTATGGCAGATCTTAATCCAACCGAACAGCTTGTGGTCAAGGCGCTGCAGGACCTCGGCGCGACAAAAGACTCTTCGATAAAGACGGCGGATGACATAACCAAGAAGTGCAACAGACCGAAGGGCCTTGTCAACAATACCCTTGTTGCGCTGGTCCAGAAGGGTGTCATAAAGCGCGTGGCGCGCGAGAAGGCGTCAGGCTACTATATACTCGGGGAAAAGTGAAAGCATGAGCACGCCAGAAGAATACATAGATTTCTCTGCCAAGTACAAGGACTGGCTATCGATAAAGAGGCTGGCCATCCATCCTGACACCAAGCCAGAAGAGGTAGTGTTCCACCTTGCAGGCGTCCGCAGCACCATAGACGGCAAGATGTTCAAGATACTTGGCGTGAAGACTGAGGTGTTGGACAGCTTCGCGGTCAGCAAGACCTCGTCGCTCAGGGCTGGCTATTCCTCGCTCGCAGAGGCGCTCCACCACGTCGACAGCGCAGATGCCAAAAGGGCCATTGAGGAATCATGCGAGAACAAGACTCTAATGCCGTTCGCGAAGACCTATCTTCTCAACAGGCTAATAACTTCGCTCAAACTCGACACAGGCATCAACCAGCAGGCTATGTCAAAAGTGTTCCCGAACCTGAAGCCCCCGAAAGCCCCTGGCAGGATGGGTAAGGCAAAAGCTCCTGTCTAATACCTTGGCAGTATGTCAACAATATTGGTCCCATCTGAGTATGCCGCGTTCCACGTGCCGTCCACGTTCCTGTTCCTGAGGTAGAAGCCCTCCGGAAGGACTTTCTCTTTCCTGTCCCTCAACAGCATTAGCATGTCCTTGTTGATCAGGTCTATCTTCCCTGCATTCATGGTGCGATCCGCATCGCCCCTGAGCAGGTTCTCGTGGACCGCAATGTATTGGCTGGCGTCTAGCGGTATGTCGTGCGATCCGAAGGTCACTATTATACCATTCTCTATCTCCTTCCTGCTCTTGGCTGCCAGCTTGGCGTAGAATGCTTCCGTGATGAGTCCGCTGCCGTAGTACGCCACCACGAAATCGGTGCCGTTGCCATACAGAAGCTCGCTCGCAAGCGCGACGTGCGTGGAGCCGGTGTAGGAGTTGCCCACTTCAGCAGGCAGTATGAGCGCGCTGTCTATATTAAGCCTTTTGATGAACTTGTCGAATTCCAGCCATCTCACGTGCCTCTTTTCTGTGGCATCTGAAGAATCTGGCATCTCCCTGAGTTTCTTGAGCCAGTCCCAGTACGCCTTTATCTCCTTATCCTTGGTTATGTAGTCGACTATATCGCTGTCCTTGCCACGGAATGCTACAAGCTTCTCCCTAACGAGGTCTGTGAATTTTCTGCTGTCTATCGGGCTAGGGCCTATGTCCGGCTTGGCCTGCAGCTCGTCGAACAACTCCTTGTCGTAGGTCTTCAGGTAGTGCTCGAAGAGGAAGCTGGCAAAGTATATTGCCTGCTTCGGGAACGGCACGTGGCTGATGAACGCGTTGATTACGGCTATGAGGCCCTTTCCATTCCCATATTTGTTCTCAAGCTCCTCAACGGCCTCAGCCGCAGCGTAAACAAAGCCTATCTCAGAGAACGTCCCATAGGTCAAGGGGTTGCGGTTCCCGAACTTTGTGAAATCAGGGTATGACAGCGTGAATTTGCCATAGCCTTTGCTATACTCTATTTCGAGCAGCTTCGGGTTTCTGGTCACCCATACCAGTGTAGCCGATGAACCCTGAGTGGATTCTGCGTTTGGCGACCTAGCGTTATCATAAACTGCGGTATCGGTCGACAGTATAATTGCGGATTCCTTCCTCCCAAATGTGTATGCTGCGTATATGCTCTCCAGCGCATTGGAAAGCGAAAGCCCCGCGCCTGCGCATGCGAACGTGACCTGCTTGAGCTCAACGTGCCTCAGCATGTCGATGTACGGCCTATATAGCGTCTCGTTCTCGTTGAGGAGCCGCGATGTAGCCATGCTGAGCGCGACGACTGCCTCCGGCCTGCTGAAGTCGTCGTTGCTCTCGGTCGCATAATAGATTGCGTTTATAGGTTCGGCGAAGAACCTCTCTCTGTCATCGTCGTTTGCTGCAACGCTCTTGATGAACTTGTATACCGCATTTGCAGCAAGGGTCGCGTTGCTTTGCGAGTATGTTGGCAGCCGCGCCTTATTCACGCCGAGGCCTATACTTATCCTATCGGGATCAAGGCCCGTGGCCTCTCCGAGCACCTGGCTCGACACGTAAGTGTCAGGCGCAACTACTATCATCTTGTTGAAGCCTATCTTAGGATACGATTCCATGCCCGACTTCCTTGCCGCACTGCCTGCCCTGTTTGCGGCTTCTGTATCTATTCTCTCAACGGTTGTCATCATCGCATACGCCTTTTTTTGTTGCTTTCCCCATAGGATTGCAGTGGCATGGATGGCAACATTAATAAACGACGAATTGTGATTAGACGATTAGCGAATATAGGAAAAGATGCTACAAGGTGCAGGCGCCTGAAATGGCCCAAGATTCGGATAAGCCAGTCTACATGAGGAGTCTTAGATACTCACTGCCTGGGATGGCAAATGCAACGCTCTCCTACAATGGCCCCATACCTGAAAACTAATATGTCTTCCCTCTGAATTTTACATCTGAAAACTATACTGTTACTGTGCTCACAAGCGCCGGCAAGGTCCAGCGGAACTTTACGTGATAAAAAGTTATAATCAAGTAGTCCCCCGGAGGGAAAAAGAATGGTTTTCAGCCATTCATTTGAGATCTTTCGGGAAGTACTGTTCTAGCCTTCCTAGATCCCACTTGTCTATTTTGCAAGACACACCTTCTTCGCCTGGAATGCGTTCTCTGAGCAGCCCGGCCAGGCCCGGCTGCTGTTTGTCCTTTGATTCGCTCATTTCTTTCACCTAAGCGTAAATCAAAGGTGTGTCTGCGATTTTGTTTACATGCACAGATACTTATACCTAACTGTAGGAAGATGCGACCTCCGGGATTTGAACCCGGGTCGCTGCCTTGGCAAGGCAGCGTCCTACCAGGCTAGACTAAGATCGCATGCAATTCTGACTGCAAAAAGCAGTATATATTATGTGGCAGGATTTTAAACCTTGTGCCGGCATGTGCACGGCTGGCCTGATGGCGCCATTACTTCTGTGCAGGTTTGAAGAGGGGGTTGGCCTTGAGAAGCAGTCGCTGGCCTTCTCCGATACTGAATGAGTCTGCGACACCCTCATCGATGAAGATCTCATTAACGTAGGGGCTGCGACTGTTCTCTTTCGGCAGCTTATCTCCAGCTACACGCAGCAGTTCCACATCCTTCATCATCAAGCTGAACGTATACATATACTTAAGGAACGCGATGTCTGTTATGGGCTTAGCCTCGAAAATGTGCCCTACAAGCTCTTTATTCAAAGCGTAGCCTATGTATGCCCTGCCTCTGATGTAGTAGTTCGGGTGCACTGGACTCTTGGTATTGATCGTGCCTGATATCTGTTCGATTTCCGGCAAACCCGACCTGTTCAGACGCACCAGGTATTCCTCTTTGTCGTCACGGAGCTTGTGGACTATCCTGCAGCTTGCAAGTAGGACGCTCTCTACCATTGAAGCACTGCTTGGCACATCTGAGCGTCAAGATATATAGAGCTTTTCTACGGCCATGATTCTGCGCTCTGCACAAAAAAGCATAAATTGCCGCTGGTCGGATTTGAACCGACGACATTCCGCTCTTCAGGCGGACACTCTCCCACTGAGTTACAGCGGCATTGGCGCTTCTATTATTGCGCGGTTAGATTTTAATACCTGCCCACGCACCTCTTGCAATTAAAAGCCTTCCAACACAACTACTAATGCATGGCGGAATGGAAGGAACTAGAGCCCTACTCAAAGCTCGTCAATGTCTCGGAGCTTGAGCCGCGCGCCTATCAGATCAACATAATACGGAGCGTACTCTCAGGCAAGAACAGCCTTGTAGTCCTGCCAACAGGCCTTGGCAAGACACTGATAGCGATATTTGCGATAGCGAAGGCGCTGCATGAAGGCAGGAAGGCCATAATACTGGCTCCTACGAAGCCTTTGAGCGAGCAGCACTACAATTCGCTGCTTAGCATGCTAAACGTCAGCAGCGAAAGCGTGCTGCTTCTCACCGGTGCGATATCGGGCAAGAAGCGGAAGGCGCTCGAGGAGCAGGCAGCAGTCCTTGCGGCAACTCCCCAGACGATAGCCAACGACCTTGCCTCAGGCCGGCTCTCGCTTGATGGCTTCGGCATAGTCATATTCGACGAATGCCACAAGGCCGTTGGCCGGTACGCATACACGTACGTCGCGAACGAATGCAAGCTAAAGGGCGTGCAGCTTCTCGGCCTGACGGCCTCGCCCGGCAGCGACAGGAAGCGCATCAATGCGCTCATAGAGACGTTCGGCATACAGAACATAGAGATACGCGGCTCCCTCGACGGCGATGTGGCACCGTACGTGATGGGCAAGTCAGTATACACCCAGTACGTCGACAAAAGCCCGGCCATCAACGGCATACTGCTGCGCATCAAGCCGGTCATAGCTGAGCACCTCATGAAGCTCCACTCAATGGGCCTTAGCCCCTACACCTCATTCGAGCGCATGCCAAAGGGGAGGCTCATAGAGATAGGCAGCAACATCGACAAAATACAGGCCAGGAACTATAAGTTCGGGGCGCTTATGCACTATGTGTACGTGCTCCACCTTACGCACGCGTACGACCTGCTGGCTACTGAGGGCATATACCCATTCCTGAGCTACATGGATGCGCTGCAGGCCAAGGAGAAGAAGAGCAGGAGCGTCGAGGGCCTGCTCAGGAATGCGAACGTCATGGAAGCCGTGCGTATGGCCCGCGAGGCCCAAAGCAGAGGCGAGGAGCACCCTAAAATGGCTAAACTCCTAGAGCTGATGGCCGGGCCGCTGAAGGGCAAGAGCATCATAATCTTCGTGCAGTACCGTTCCACAATAAAGCGGCTTGTAGAGCTGCTCAGTGCCAGCGGCGTGAGCGCCAGGCCGTTCATGGGCAAGAAGGAGGGAATCACGCTGGAGCAGCAGAGCGGCACAATAAGCGATTTCCGCGAAGGTGCGTTCAAGGTGCTTGTCGCCACCTCTATAGGCGAGGAGGGCCTAGACATACCGAGCGTAGATGCTGTCGTGTTCTACGAGCCAATACCAAGCGAGATAAGGAACATACAGCGGAAGGGCAGGGCCGGCAGGATAAGGTTCGGAGAGGTGGTGATACTTGTCACAAGGGACACGAAGGACGAGGCCTATCTGATGGTGTCGCGCGTGCGCGAGAGGCGCATGGTAGAGCTAGTGCACCGCATAAAGGAAGGCATCGAAAAAGGAACTTATAGGTTTGCGGCCAAAGAGAAGCAGAGCCAGAAGAGGCTGTTCTGATGCTAAACGTAAACGTGCTGTTCGCGTTCCTTGCCGGAGTCGTGTTTCTTGGATTCATACTCAACGCCCTGTTCGACAAGCTCAAGGTCGCCAGCGTGCTGCCCCTGATGCTCATCGGCCTGCTCATCGGGCCCGTTTTCAAGGTTGTAAGCACAGGTCCATCGAGCACGATCGTGCAGCTTACCCCTTACATCACCGCACTTGCCTTAGCATTCATACTGTTTGACGTCGGGCTGAACATGAGGTTCTCGCATCTCAGGCGCGTCGTCGTGACGGCCACGAAGTTCACGTTCAGCCTCGAGATAGCTACCGGCATAGTAGTGGCAGTTGGCGCGTTCCTCGCAATGCACTTCTCTTTCGGCTGGTCGTTTGCTGAATCGCTGATATTCGGGTTTGCGTTGGCCGGACCGAGCGCAGTGATCGTCCCAACCCTGATGAAGCTGATCAGGATGCCTGAAGACCTGAAGACGTCGCTGCTGTATGAGAGCGTGTCTTCCGACATGCTGGAGCTGATCGTGCCCATAATGCTGCTGCAGTTCATCGCCAGCACAGGCATAGGCCTTGGTGCTGCGATAGGCACGGCCTTTGCATCAATCATATTTGGCGCTGCTCTCGGCTTCATATTCGCAGTCGTATGGCTGGTCGTGCTTAACAGGTTCAGCAAGATTAGCAAGAGCTACAGCTGGATGCTTACCATAGCCATGGTGCTGGCGACGTACGGAGTGGCAGAGCTGCTGGGCCTGTCCGGCGCCATAACAATATTTGTGTTCGGCCTTGCGTTTGGGAACCTAGGCTCAGCGAAGCCTGATGGAACCATAGAGCACGAGCCGACCTTTATTGAACGCTATCTCTCCATGCCATACGACATAGAGCACGTGCGCAAGTACCAGCGCGAGATCGTGTTCTTCACGAGCACCTTCTTCTTTGTGTACATAGGCATGCTGTTCAACGTATCGCAGCTTAACCTAATGATAGTCGCGCTGGCATTGCTGCTCACGCTCATCTTCGTGCTGCTGCGCATCCTGTTCGCGCCGATGCTGAGCAAGTACATGCATGGCGGTACGGTGCGCAGCCCCGAAGGCTCAATAGTGTACTACAACGTGGCGCGCGGCTTATCGCCTGCCATAGTCGCCACGCTGCCGCTTGCATATGGGATAACAATACCCTCCTTCCTCGACGCAATATTCCTGGTCATACTTGTGAGCAACATAGCCGCTACCGTTGGCATTTTCGCATTCTATAAGCCAGGGAAGGACTCGCAGCAGGGCACCAGGCCAGCTGTCACCCCTGCCGCATAAGGGCTCAGCAACCTATTTATACAGCTCACTGCATATCATAGCGGCGAGCCGGTGCACAGGTATGTCAAGGGCGCAAGAAGCGAGCGCGAACTGCTTGAGATATTCCACAGTAACGGCTATTCGGTGATGCGCTCGGCAGGCAGCGGCGTCAACTCTGTGAGCCCTGACATCATCGTGTTCAGGCAGCACAGGGGCATGGCGTTTGAGTGCAAGGCTTGGGACAGGACAAGCCTTGCGATAGAGGCAGAGAAGGTGGATGTGCTCCGCAAGTGGGAGCTCAATACCGGAATGGAGTTCTATGTTGCATGGCGCATGAACGGCAAAGGCTGGTTTTTCATAAAGCTATCGGAGCTCAGCAAGGCCGACAAGAACTACACTGTGACAATGAAGAACGCCGTATCGATAAACAGGCGCGTAGAGCATCTCCTTGGTCAAGTTCCGGCCGTCAGCCCCTGAATGGCAGTGCATGAAACGGCCGTAGGCAATACTTATATATCTATCCAGTCCATACCCCTGTGTAACGATCCGCAAGTGTGTCAGAAGCAACAGCTATGTAGGTGCTTAAAAATGTGGCAAAGTGCAAAAATTCATCCTTATCGTCGTGCAGACGATGGCCTGGCGGGCGTGCCTCTGGCGCGCCGGCTTGACCCACGATGCCTCCTGGCGGCAGCGATGCTGCCTGCTTAAGCCGTGTGAAGCATAGCTGATTCTGGCACCATGCAAGGGTGTCAACATGGCAAAATCATACATAGACATAGTCAAGTACATGGTGGAGGCGAAATTCGAGATATCGGGCTCGGTGGAAAAGCCCGACATAATAGGTGCAGTCTTCGGCCAGACGGAAGGGCTTCTCGGCAGCGACCTTGATTTGCGAGAGCTCCAGAAGAACGGTAAGATAGGCCGCATAGAGATCGAGTCCGGAAGCTCGGGCAACAAAACATACGGCAAGCTGCTCCTGCCGTCATCTCTCGGCAGGGTCGAGACGTGCATACTTGCTGCCGCAATAGAGTCTGTAGACAGGGTTGGCCCGTTCGACACCTCATTCAAGATAGAAAAGATAGAAGATACCCGGAACGAGAAGCGCACGAAGGTAATAAACCGCGCCAAGGAGCTCGTCAAGAACCTTATCGAGACCGTTTTGCCTGATAGTCGGGAGATAAGTGACCTCGTAGAGGCGGAAGTCAAATCCGACACTGTCGTGACGTACGGCCCAGACAAGCTGCCGGCCGGCCCGGACATAGACAAGAGCGATGACGTAGTAATAGTCGAGGGCAGGGCAGACGTCGTGAACCTGCTCAAGAACGATGTGACTAACTGTGTTTCAATAGGCGGCGCCACTGGCACAATACCAAAGAGCGTCGTCGACATGTGCAGCAAGAAGGAAGTTACCGTGTTCCTTGACGGGGACAGGGGCGGCGACATAATACTGCGCAGCCTGACTAATGTGGCCGAAATCGACTTCGTGGCTCGGGCTCCCGACGGCAAGGAGGTTGAGGAGCTGACGCGCAAGGAGATCATAAAGGCCCTGAGGTCGAGGGTTCCGTACGAGCAGTCCCGCAGCAATGGCCAAGACCGGCAGCAACAGCAGCACTTCAGGAACGACCGCAATGCACGCTTCGAGCAGCAGCAGGCGCAGCGCCAGGATATGAGGCAGGGGCAGTACAGGGAGCAGCGCGGCCAGCAGCCGCAGCATACCATGCAGCAGGCCCCGCAACCAGAGCAACGCACCGCGCAGCAGGCATACGAGGAAGGCGTGC
The DNA here is from genome assembly GCA_023473665.1 of Candidatus Marsarchaeota archaeon. Lineage (NCBI taxonomy): Archaea > Thermoproteati > Thermoproteota > Candidatus Martarchaeota archaeon. The sequence goes on from JAMCYM010000002.1 coordinate 110,491, forward strand.
TCAGCCCTTCAGAGATATCGAACAGGATGGAGAGGCGTGCGCCAGAGCCGCGCGAGCAGATGGAACGCCCTGCCGCACAGCGCGCCCGGGGCCCAGAACCGCTAGGGATAACGCGCATAGGCTCGGAGGGCCCTGAGAGGGGCACTGAGCTGGAGCATGTCGATTTCGGCCAGAAGCCTGCGCAGGGTCAAGGGGCGCAACCTAATGCAACGTACGTGGCTGCGCTCAACGAGCTCAAGAACACGCTCAGGGGCAGGCTCTATTCCATGGACGGCACGATGCTCTCAGAGATACCGATAAGGGAGCTGATGCAGACTGTCCAAGACACAAAAGGGACATACTCGATAGTGTTCGACGGCATAGTCACGCAGAGGCTCATAGAGCTAGCGTATGCGAACGGCGTGCGCGAGGTGTATGGAACAAGGGCGAGCCAGATATCAAAGAAGTATCCGGATCTCCTCGTATACACCGGGGAGCGCGGGGTCGTCTGAACGCTGCACCGGTTTTTTTACGCAGGGTTACTCCCTGCACCGCAACATTTATAAGCGCGAATAGTTTAATTATAAACTAGTTTAATTTTAAACTATGGTGCGATGGTGCACGGGAAAGCGATGGGGGCAGCAGGCATGCGCAGCAGCCTGATAAGCCGGGGATTCATGGGCAAGGGGCCAAGGCAATTCATGATAAAGGCAATGCTGCTCGTGAAGATCAGTCGCGAGCGCACCTATTCCTACAAACTGATGAAAGAGCTCTTGGTGTTAGCGAAAGCGCGCCACCTCGAAACAGACATGCTAGGACTGAAGAACGAAGTCTACAACTCAATCGCATCGCTGGAGAAGGCTGGATTCATAAGATCCTCGACAGACTTCAGCTGGGGCAAAACGAGGAAGTACTACTCGCTCACGCCGAAGGGGAGGAGCGCGCTGCGAATGATGCGCACGACCATACGGAATGCCGTAAGGGGCATGAGCCAGATACTAAAGTAGCGATTGCATGGCCAACATAATAGAAATAAGCAATGTAGTCAAGAAGTTTGGCGACTTTACGGCAGTCGACAATGTGTCCATTTCTGTTAAGGGGGGCGAGATATTCGGGATTCTAGGCCCCAATGGCGCCGGCAAGACCACCACGATAAACATGCTGCTGAGCATACTGCCGATGACGTCAGGAACCATACATGTGGCCGGCATAGATCTAGCAAAGCATCCTGGGCAGGTAAAGCAGCTCATGGGCATGATGACACAGGAAACAGTTGTAGAAGCTGACCTTACAGCGAGGCAGAACCTCGATATATTCGCGGCGCTCTACCACATAGAAGAACCGCTCAGGAGCTGGCGTGTAGCCGAGGCGCTGAAGGAAGCCGAGCTGGTGAAGTTCGCTGATGTCAAGGCCGGCACGTTTTCGGGGGGCATGCAACGCAGGCTTGAGCTTGTAAAGTCTATGATCCAGGACCCGAAGATACTGATACTCGACGAGCCGACTACGGGGCTGGACGTCCAGAACAGGCTGAGCATGTGGGAACGCATACGCGCCCTGAATGGCAGCGGCGTCACGATAATACTCACTACGCAATACCTTGAGGAGGCCGATGCGCTCTGCGACCGCATAGCGATAATAGACCATGGCAAAGTGAAGGCCATAGGGACCCCATCAGAGCTCAAGAGCATGGTGAGCAAGGGCAACATACTAGAGATAACGCTCAAGCTCTCTGATGCGGAGAAGGCATACCGCGTCCTGAAGGACAAGCTGAATGTGCCCCTTGAGATCAGGGGCGACCGCATATTGGGCAGCCTCGAAAAGGCGGAGCCAAGCGTCATAAGCAAGGCCATATCAGTGCTCGAGCGTGAGCATATACAGCCCTTAGCCATAGGGACGCACCTGCCGACGATGAACGATGTGTTCGTGAAGCTTACGGGCGCGACGCTGCGTGACGCTACAGGCGAACAGACAAGCAACATTGTGAAGATGAGACGCGGGATGCAGAGGTAGTCGCATGAGTTTCATTGGTGATACGTTTACCCTGTACAAAAGAGAGATGCTGATATTCGCAAGCAGGATGAGAACAAACGTCATTCGCTCAATAATGTTCCCGCTCATCCTGATACTCCTGCTTGGCAACATAGGCAACAGCTTCCAGCACGTGCCAATAGTTGTAGTCAATTATGCGGACAACCCTACTGCCGGATCGTTCATAAGCGCTCTCCAATCCCAGAATACACTGTCGGTTATCGCGATAGCGCCCCAGGACGTTGCGATGGCTGACGTATCGAACAACAATGCGGTGCTCGCAGTTGTGATACTACCGGGCTTCCCGGGCCATACTGGCGGAGCGCCAGCCATAGACCTATACTACAGCAACACCGAGGTAACAGAATCGGAGACCGCGCTGCAGACTGTCGAGTCTGTTGCATCTTCATACGGTGCGACCCTGCAGGGTGATCCGCCTTCTGCTGCTACGCCCTCGGCACCTCCAAGCATGTTCTCGTTGCTGCCGCTGGCAGGCGCAACAAGCACATACAGGACGTTCCTAATCGGCGGCATAATAATCATGGTGGCCGCATTCGGGGCGATGTTCGGCGGTGGAATGTCAATAATAACCGACCGTTCGCTCGGGAACCTTAAGGCTTTCCTGATAACCCCTATAAACAAGAACACAATAGTGCTGAGCAAGATACTGTCCGGTACGACGCAGTCGCTATTCTCAGGATTCCTAGCCCTCGGCATAGGGCTGCTGGCCGGAGCTGGAGTGGCGATGGGAGTGCTAGGCTTAGCGTGGATAATCCTCATAGTGTCGCTGCTGTCGCTGGGCTTCTCAGCTCTTACTGTGACTATAGCGTCTAGGACTTCGAGGCCCGAGATTTATGCAATATTCGCGCAGACCATAACGCTTCCGCTGTGGTTCCTTTCGGGGGCCTTCTTCCCAACCTCGTCTCTGCCGTCGTGGATATACCCTCTGAGCGTTGTCAACCCGCTCACCTATGCCGCAAACGGGGTGCGCGATGTCATGATGGCCGGCGTATATCCCGTTGCATCAGCCGCGCTTGATCTGTCTATAGTAGCGGCGTTCAGCCTGATAATGATAATCCTTGCATTCAAGACGTTCAAGAGGACGATATGATGAGTGGCAAAAACCCGAAAGGCATAAGAATGGGACACGAAGCTATGGCAATTGGAATGGCGGCGCTGATGTTGCTCTGGTTTGCCAGTGCGGCAAGCGCCCAGTCGACAAGCTATGTTTCCGGAGCGCTGAGCCTGGCCAACCTTGTGATAAGCCCGCAGCCTGTTGTTGCAGGCAGCAACGTGACCGTGCAGTTCCAGCTGTACAACGACTACAACAACCCGCTGCAGAATGTGAACCTGCAGCTCGAGGCGCAGAATCCAATAATAAACGTATCCCCGTCGCACACCTACATAACTGATAGCATAGGCCAGGGCATATTCGGTGGCATAGGCTACAGCATATTCACCTATACGCTCCACATCCCGGCCTCGCTGCCTGCAGGCTCATACGAGATAGATGTAGTGGCCACGTACGAATCATCGGCGCCTTCCACATCAGGCCTTAGTTCGAACAACGAGCCGGGCGAATCTGATATGCCGATCTACATCTATGTGTACGGCACGCCAAGCATCTCCGTTACAGCGACGCCCTCTCCGCAGATAACGCCTGGCATGACCTCGCTGCTGACGCTCGCTGCGGAGAACAGCGGCACAGACACGGCGCGGAACGTGAACATAACAATCCTTAGCACCAACGGCATCGCCGTCTCTGGTCCTAGCAGGATAAGCCTTGGCACCATGGCGCAGGGTGTGCCGGAGCAGGCGAGCACCTCTGTATACGCGCTAACCAACATAAGCGCCGGTACGCAATACATCCCGATGAGGATATCATACACAGCACCCGACGGCATGCAGTACGTGCAGGATGTCAACGCACCCGTAAGCGTGTCCATACCAGAGCCTGACGTCGTGGTCAGCATAGAGGGTTCGCAGCCTGCGCAGCTCTACGCAGGCTCCAACGCCAGCGTCGAGCTTCTCGTGCAGAACATAGGCGGGGGCACAGCAAAAAACGTAAGCATTAACGTGGAATCCAGCAAGTACCTGATAGCTGGCGGCGCGGCATCAACCTTCTTCATAGGCTCGCTGCCATCAGGTGCCTCTACTACAGAGACCACATTCATAAGCGCCAACAGGAGCTCAGGAAGCGCACCATACTACCTGCCTGTCAACGTCTCATACAAGAACGGGGATTACTCCTCAAAGCTGTCGGCAGTTCAGTACGTACCGATAAACATGCAGAATGCCGCGCTCTTCAACGTTACCTCTGTTATCGATTCGCTTGCGCCAGGCACTTCGTATGCGTCAGTGACATTTTCGATCAGGAACACAGGTAGCGAGACAGCGCAGGAGATAACGCTGAGCCTGCAGTCCATCTATCCTATAACAGTGATAAACTCCAACAACTACGTGAACAGCTTGGCGCCAGGCCAGGAAGTAAACGTGACATTCTACGTGAGTGCAGATTCGCGCGGCAAGCCAGGAGAGTATCCGGTTACGATATACGAGCAGTGGCGCCAGCCAAACGGGGCTGCTGGCCAGCAGTACTCGGCGTCTAACGGCTACTATGTTACTGTTGGCTCCGGTGCTGGTTCCTCAGGTTCTATAGGGTCTGACGCAGCATACGCAGTAATAGCAATCGTCATAGTAGTGGCGATAGCGATGGTGCTGCGCCGCAGGCGCGCAGGCAAGGGCGCGAGGGCGAAGAAGGCAAAGGAATAACGGGCGCTGCTGCACGGCAGCGCAGTCCCTGCCATAAGTTTATAGAATTATAACCTAGGAATATAAGTGGGGATTGGATTGAACGCAGGCGTCATGGGTCTATTGGATCCAGTGCTCAAGAAGTACAACGTGCCAGAGTGGCTGAGACCATACCTATACGAGTACGCGCGCAAGGACCCCATCAACGCGATCAAGCGCGCCACCAGCTTCATAGACGTAAAGAGGAAGAAGGGAGTCGTTACGAGCAGCTACATCAAGCTGCCGAACAACATCACCTTCAAGACCGAGAGCGTGGTGCACATACTGAGCCTGTTCTTCTACGGCGAGGAAGAGGCAGCTAAGATAGCGAAGGAATGGGCGTCCGGGCACGACATGCCGAGCAGGGAGTATGCTGAGCAGTTCGCCGGCATGGTCGAGATGTACGAGAAGCACCTGCGCGCCATAAAGAACCTGCTTGGAGGGATGGGCTACAAGCCCACCGAGCCCACGAGGGAGGTGCGCGAGGTGTTCGACTACATGCACGCGATAGAGGGCTGGCCGGAGCGCATGGTTGCAGCGAATATTTTGCTCAAGCAGTCATACGGCGCAGCTTTCGGCTCCACCTTCTACAAGACTTTTTACTTCGTGATGCCTGAATTCATGCGCTCGTTCGGAAAGGTGTTCAATGATACGAACAACATAGCTGTTAGGGGTGCGGATCTCGCCAATGTGGCGGTCAAGTCGAAGGCGGTTCCCGACGCGCGCCTCATCGAGCTTTCGGAGGGCATGCTCTCAAGGGTGGCGCGCTCCATAGACTCGGAGATGCCTATGGCCAGGGCGTCTGGCATAAAGAACGAGGCTGAGCTGCTGCGCAGGCTGGCGATTGCGTATCCGTTGCACACGCTGAAAGAGCTCGGCGTAGAGCTTGACATCGAGGGGGAAGAGCAGGCGATATCCGCGATGGCTGGAAGATTGGGCGCAGCCAAGCCAAGAGCAAAACGGAGCGCACACGGCAAAGGCTAAATATGTTACCGCAAAATTCTCTTTGCAAACGCCTCAGAAGCAAAACTAAGCAAGTGATACTATGGACGAAAACACACAAATCGCAGGGACGCAGCAGAAGGAGAATATAGTGTATATAGGAAAGAAGCCCACCATGAACTACGTGCTTGCGGTGGTGACGCAGTTCAACAGCGGCGTGCCAACTGTGACAATAAAGGCGCGCGGTAATGCCATATCGAGGGCTGTCGACGTGAAGGAGATAGTGATGAACAAGTTCATGCCCAACGTAAAGGAGCGCGGCATAACCACCTCGTCCGAAGAGCTTACGAACGAGGACGGCACGAGGTCGAAGGTCAGCGCCATACAGATAGTCTTGGCTAAGTGACCTCCTCTTTTTCTTAAATGCATCGGCCAGCATGCCGATGCAGACAAGCTTTTTATAGCTGGTTACTCATTACAGAATGTATAGCAGAAAGCCCCTATCCTTTAGATAGGAGAGGATGTCAGACTGCAGGGACTTCTGCGCAAGCGATTTCCATGATGCGCACAAACTTCATAGGCGAACTCGACAGCGGCATGGACGGCAAGGAGGTTACGCTTGCCGGCTGGGTCCACGAGGTGCGCGAGCTCGGCAAGATGACATTCCTTTTGCTCAGGGATAGCACAGGCATAGCGCAGGTCATAGCCAAGAAGGGCGAGGCCGACGAAGCCCTCATCAAGCGCATGTCCCTACCGAAGGAGAGCGTCATAGTTGTCAAGGGGATAGTGCGCGCGAACAAGGAGGCGCGCGCGGGCTTCGAGATAGTGCCGAGCAGCATAGAGAACGTCAACCCGCTATCGGCAGGCATACCTTTCGAAGTAACAGGCAAGGTGCCCGTAGAGCTCGACGTGCGCCTGAACAACAGGCACATAGACCTAAGGCGCATACATACTTCCTCGATATTCAGGATAGAGTCGACAATACTGTCGGCGTTCAGGAAGACCTTCATGGAGAAAGGCTTCACCGAGATCCGCACCCCGTCAATAGTGGCAGAGGCGACAGAAGGCGGCACCGAGCTCTTCCCTGTGCAGTATTTCGAGAGCAAGGCCTATCTGGCGCAATCGCCCCAACTGTACAAGCAGCTTGCAATAATCGGAGGCCTCGACCGCGTGTTTATAGTGACGCCAGTGTTCAGGGCAGAGAAATCGAACGACGTATACCACCTCAACGAGTCTACGCAGATGGATATAGAGGTGAGCTTCGCAAACCATGACGACGTGATAGCAATGCTAAGCGAAACAGTCGTCAATATCGTGAAGACTGTCATTGCAGAGAACAAGAGGGATCTGGACGGACTTGGCGTGAAGTTGCAGGTGCCAAAACCAGTGGTAATTACGTATACTGATGCTGTCGACAAGCTGAACTCTGCTGGTCACATGATAAAGCTTGGTGATGACTTCACACGAGAGCATGAGAAAGCTATAAGCGAGCTGTTCGGTGAGGCAGTCATAGTTAAGGAGTATCCCACAGCGCTGCGCGCCTTCTACTCGATGCCCAACGACAGTAATCCCGAGCTCTCGAACAGCTTCGACCTGATATACAAGGGCCTTGAGGTGTGCAGCGGCGCGCAGAGGATCCACCTGCCGGAGATGCTTATATCATCGATAAAGCGCAAGGGCCTAGACCCGAAGGGCTTCGATTTCTACATAAACGCGTTCAGGTGCGGTGCGCCGCCCCACGCAGGCTGGAGCATAGGGCTCGAGCGCATTGCGATGCAGATAACCGGCTCGCACAACATACGCGAGGCTTCAATGTTTCCGAGGGACAGGAAGAGGCTCACGCCATGACGCCGTAGCCTGTCAGGCGCCATCTCTGCGCCACGCTCCTCATCACGGCTATCTTTATCCCCTTCTCTGCACATACCGGGTGGCGAAGCTCGAGCTTCAGCACGCTCTTCTTCGCCTGCACCACGTAGCCGACTACAGTCAGCGTGCCAACGCTGAGTATGACTGGTTCGTTGTCTGCGAAGCTCCTCTCTGGTATGTCCTTCCTGTTCAGCGTTGTGTAGCTCATGCTCATTGAATTTACCACGTCAGGCAGCTTACCTTTGCGCCCCACAACGTTGCCGACAAGCCCGTCAGCCTTCGTTATAGAGGGATCCATCTCGGTAGAGAGGCCTATCAGGCCGCCAGGTCCCGCATCGGTCAGCTCATCAGTGCCGTTGCTTATGGCGTCTATTTTGGTTATTATGGGCTTGTAGGTCTCGCGCTTGTGCGCGGTGCTCTTCAGGCCCGGCCTTATCTCCACCTCGTCGCCGGTCTTCAGCATGCCCCTGACTAGTGTGCCGCCCATAACCCCTCCCTTGAGCGAGCCAACCTTTGCCCCCGGCCTGTTGACGTCGAAAGACCTCGCTATGTACATGAATGGATCAGCGTTGGGGTCATGCTTCGGCACAGGCAGCTTGGTTATCATCTCCAGCAGCACGTCGACATTTATGCCTTGGTTGGTCATCACAGGTATTATCGGCGCATTCTCTATCACGCTGCCCTTGATGAAGTCCTTTATCTGCCTGTAGTGCGCTACTGCCGCCTCCTTGCCAACTATGTCGACCTTGCTCTGTACTATTATCGTGTCCTTTATGCCAAGCAGGTTTATTACCATCAGGTGCTCGCGCGTCTGCTGCATCGGGCACGGCTCGTTAGCGGCTATCACGAACAGTATCGCATTTATTATGTTGGCGCCTGCTATCGCTGTAGCCATGAGCGTCTCATGGCCCGGCGCGTCGAGTATGGATATGCGCATGACCGGCCTGGCCTCGCCGCCGCATTCCGTGCATTTATCGCCTATCGTGTACGCCTCTGGGCCCCTGCACCTCTCGCATCTCCTTATTATCGTATCTGCATAGCCGAGTTTTATCGTCATGTTGCGCTTCAGGCTCTCGCTATGCCTGTCGGTCCAGACGTTGGTCAGCGCCCTCACAAGCGACGTCTTTCCATGGTCTATGTGCCCGAGCGTGCCTATGTTGAGCACGCTCTGCTTGAAACCTTCCATAAGCTAACCAACTACTGTTTTGCCTCCTGTGCCTCGCCGGCCGGCTTCTCCTTCTTCGGGAGAACCTCGTCTATGCTCTTCGCGCCATACTCTACTATGACTGCGTTGACCTGCTCGGTGTTCTCGCTTACCATCGAGCCTGCGACCGTCCTGCGCGTCCTTACCCCCTTGTCGCGGCCCGATCTCTTGGCCTGGCTGAGCATGCTCCTCTTGCCGGAGCCCTGCAGCGACGCATCCATCGGGAAGCCGCTCTTGTCCGAGCCGCCGGTTATCTGCAGCTTGTAGCCGCTCAGGCCTATCACCGCGCCATCCACCACGTCGCCTATCCTCCTGTTCAGAAGCAACGGCTTCATCTCATCAGTAATCTCTGCCTGTGCGCTCCTTCCAGTCTTCTTGTCGGAATATACCATTTTCAAGTGACCCACCTACCTATACATGTTCTCCGGCTCCTCCTTGAAGCGCCGTATGCGCTCTGCTAACTCCTTCGGCACCGCCGGCCTTACCTCAGTAAGCGCGTAATCGAAGTCCGCTTTCGTGACTTCCACCTTCTTTATGTCGATATCTATGTTGCTGCGTATCGCGCTCATGCCTGCCTCTCTTGCAAGGTTCTCAAGCTCCGCGCCTGTATATCCGTCTGTCGCCTTCGCCAGCCCTTCCAGATCCACGTCCTTTGCCAACGGCATGCGCTTCGTGTGCACCTTAAGTATGGCGAGCCTCATGCGCGCGTCAGGCATCGGTATCTCTATTATCTTGTCGAACCTGCCCGGCCTGAGCAGCGCAGGGTCTATTATGTCCGGCCTGTTGGTCGCAGCTATAACAATGACGTTCTTGAGCTCCTGCAGCCCGTCCATCTCTGTCAGCAAGGTGTCCACTACGCGCTCCGATACCAGCGAGTCGCCGGAATCGCCCCCACGCGCGAACGCCACTGAGTCTATCTCGTCTATGAATATTATGCACGGCGACGCCATCTTTGCTTTCCTGAACACCTCGCGCACTGCCTTCTCGCTCTCGCCCACGTACTTGCTCAGGAACTCAGGGCCTTTTATCGATATGAAATTGGACTCGCGCTCAGTTGCTACCGCCTTGGCGAGCAGCGTCTTGCCTGTGCCTGGCGCACCAACCAGCAGTACGCCCCTGATCGGCCTTATGCCTATGTGCTCGAATGTCTCGGGCCTCTTTATTGGCAGCTCTATTGCTTCCTTGAGCTGCTCCTTTATTTCGTCGAGGCCTCCGACATCGTCCCAGTGCACGTTCGGCCGCTCGACGAACACCTCCCTGAGGGCGCTCGGCTGTATGCTGTTGAAGGCTTCCAGGAAATCGTTCTTCGTCACTTCTAGGCTCATCAGCAGCTCGTTCGGCACCGAGCGCTTGTCGATTATCTTCGGCAGTATGCGCCTAAGCGTCGACATTGCAGCCTCTCTGGCGAGCGACGTTATGTCAGCTCCAGTATAACCGTGCGTAAGGTCTGCCAGCTCGTCTATGTTCACATCCTTCGCGAGAGGCATGTTCCTGGTGTGTATCTGCATTATTTCCTTCCTGGAGTTCCTGTCCGGCACGCCTATCTCTATCTCCCTGTCGAACCTTCCCGGGCGCCTCAACGCCGGGTCTATGGCGTTCGGTCTATTGGTAGCGCCGATTATTATGACCTGGCCGCGGGAATTCATCCCGTCCATAAGGGCCAGCAGCTGCGAGACCATGCGGCGCTCCACCTCGTTCGTTGCTTCCTCGCGCTTCGGTGCTATCGCGTCAATCTCGTCCATGAAGATTATGGTAGGCGCCTTCTCTTTTGCTTCCTCGAACATGCTCCTAAGGCGCTCCTCGCTCTCTCCCACGAACTTGCTGACAAGCTCCGGGCCCGATATGTCTATGAAGTTGGCGTCGCTCTCGTTTGCTACTGCTTTGGCGAGCAGCGTCTTGCCTGTGCCTGGCGCACCGTATAGAAGCACGCCCTTCGGCGGCTCTATGCCCAGCCTTTCGAACAGCTCAGGGTAGCGTATCGGCAGCTCAACCATCTCCCGTATCTTCTGTATCTCTGTCTTGAGGCCGCCTATGTCCTCGTAGTGCACCTCACCTATCCTGACGAGCGACTCGGGCACAGGCTCTGTCTTCACCACCACCTCTGTGTTCTGCGTAACCCTCACCACTCCGTGCGGCACAACCTGCGCCACTACGAAGTTGAAGACATAGCCGAACATCGGCACTGGTACCACGTCGCTCTTCACGAGCGGCTTGTTCTCGAGCTTGCTCTTCGCGTAGCTTGCGAAGTCGGGGCTTATCGGCGTGCGCTGGTTCTGCGGCGGGGCTAGTATAATCCGCTCGGCGTCGTTCACAGTGGCTTTTGTCACGAACGTCTTGTCGCCTATGCCGACGCCTACGTTCTGCCGTATGTAGCCGTCTATGCGTATGAAGTCCAGGCCCTCGTCCTGCTGGTGGGCTTGCCATACTACGGCAGCGGTGCTCCTGCGCTTGCCCTTTATCTCGACTATATCGCCGGATATGACGCCCAGGAGCTTCCTCGCTTTCGAGTCTATCCTGGCTATGCCCCTGCCGTCGTCCGTGACCAGTGCGCCAGCGACTGTCAGCTCTATGCCGTTAACCATCAGAAACACCCACGACTGGCGCACCCAAGAGAGCGCGCCATGCCATCAATCTATTATCTGTATTACTCTTTTATACCTTATTATTCTTTGCTTGGCATCCATGGCACTGCGTACAACCTGCGAGAAAAAGGGGTCAAATAAATAAAAGAAATACACAACGCCCTAGTCGATTCTGGCCTGTTAAGAGTCGTCGCCGTCGCTGTCCATGTCGTCATCGTCGCCGTCGTCTAGTTCCTCGTCGTCATCGTCGTCTTCGTCTTTCTCGTCGTCCATCTTCGCCATTCGTATCACCTGCCTGTGGCCGGATAACTCTTTCTATACATGTGGAAACATATAAAAATTTATCGCAACGGTTCGCATCTTCGACGACTCAAAACATTTATAAACCTTTAAGTTGAATAAATCCTGCAGCCGAGGCAGCGCTACACATCAATGGCGTCTACCGACGGCATTTATAGATAGAGATAAATATCTGAATGGAGACAATCTGAAACGAAAGTTCTATTGCTGGCCGCACGCGTTGCAGCTCGGCCGGTACCGGCCAAAGAGCCGCGACCGGCTGTTCCAGAAGCAAGGCCTGGAATTCAGCAAAGCACTCGGAAACATTGCGCTAAAAAGTGATACAATGGTAGAAAAACCGCACCTTAATCTGATCTTCATAGGGCACGTGGACCACGGAAAGTCAACCACCGTAGGGCGCCTGCTCTACGAGACCGGCGTGATAACGCAGAGGGACATCGACAGGTACAAGGAGATAACGCAGCAGCTCAACAGGCCCACATTCGAGTTCGCATTCGTCATGGACCAGCTCAAGGAGGAGCGCGAGCGCGGAATAACCATAGACATCATGCACAGGGACTTCAACACTCCCAAGTACTACTTCACGATAATAGACGCGCCTGGCCACAGGGACTTCGTCAAGAACATGATAACCGGAGCGAGCCAGGCCGATGCGGCTGTGCTCGTGGTCAGCGCCGCCGACGGCCCACAGGCCCAGACGAGGGAGCACGCCATACTGGCCAACGTCCTCGGCATAGGGCAGCTGATAATAGGTATCAACAAGATGGATGCCGCGAACTACGATCAGACCAAGTACGAGGCCACGGCCAAGGCGGTCAAGGACCTGCTGAAGAGCCTCGGCTACAAGAACGTCGACACAATGAAGGCGGTGCCATACTCTGCGCTCCAGGGCGATAACATAGCCAAGAAGAGCGAGAAGATGGCATGGTACAACGGCCCGACGCTCCTTGAGGCGCTGGACACGCTGACAGTGCCTCCAAAGCCGACAGACAAGCCGCTCAGGCTGCCGATCCAGGACGTTTACAGCATATCAGGTTTCGGCACGGTGCCGGTCGGCAGGGTAGAGACCGGAACGGTAAAGCCCGGCGACCAGGTGATCATAATGCCCAGCGGAGTAAAGGTCGAAGTAAAGAGCATAGAGATGCACCACCAGCAGCTGCAGAAGGCCGAGCCTGGTGACAACATAGGCTTCAACGTAAAAGGCGTCGAGAAGAAGGACATAAAGCGCGGCGACGTGGTCGGCTCGACGAGCAACCCGCCGACAGTTGCTTCTGAATTCACCGCGCAGATAATAGTGCTCCACCACCAGAATGTCATAGCCAGGGGCTACACGCCTGTCTTCCACATCCACACGGCCCAGCTTGCATGCACAATCTCAGACATACTTGAGAAGAAGGATCCCAAGACCGGCCAGACGCTCGAGAAGAATCCAGAGACTATCAAGACTGGCGACATAGCCATTGTGAAGATAAAGCCTACAAAGAACATCTGCGTGGAGAAGTTCAGCGACTTCCCGCCGCTCGGCAGGTTCGCTATAAGGGACATGGGCGAGACGGTTGGCGCCGGCGTGATACTGGATGTCACGCCTGCTACACAGGCGAAGTGAACTGCAGCGTGATGATATGGTTGGCGTAGCTGTTATAAAGCTCTCGAGCATCTCCCAGAAGGCTGCCGATTCGGTGATGCAGCAGATAAAGACGATAGCTATGTCAGCTGGCGTGAAGTTCTCCGGGCCGGTGCCGTTGCCTACCAAGCACATCAGCCATACCACAAGGAAGGCTCCTGGCGCAGATGGCAGCCACACCTACGAGAAGTGGGAGCTCAGGGTGCACAAGCGCCTCATACAGCTCTACGCGAACGACCAGGCGCTCAGGCAGGTGATGCGCATCCCCGTGCCCGATACGGTGCAGATAGAGATAAGCCTGAGCTGATAGCGCTTCTTGCCATCCTTTTTTCTTTTTATTTCCTATTTTCCTTTCATACAACTCTGCGACGCAAACTGCTTTATACCTGAAGCTGGAAGCTCTAACGCTTACGGTGTGCATTATGTCGACAATCAACGAGGTCGTAGAGGCGCTGAAGCAGTGCAAGGACCCGGAGCTTGATGCTAACATCGTAGACCTGGGCCTGATCTACGGCATAACGATGAAGGAGGGTGGCGTGAAGGTCACTATGACGATGACTTCGGCGATGTGCCCCGTAACGTCGCTCATACTCGCTGATGCGCAGCTGAGGCTCGAGGCCGTTCCGGGCATAGGCAAGGTGGAGCTGGAGCTCGTCTGGGACCCGATGTGGAGCCCTGACATGATGAGCGACGAGATAAAGTACAGGAACTGAAATGCCCCTCAGTAAATGACGTCCTCATCCGACCTTTTGTAAGAAGCAATATCCTTGCTGGAGAACCATACCCCTATCTCGCGCTCGGCTGTGGGTGTCGAGTCAGATGCGTGTACTATGTTACGAAGCACCCTTTTCTTCGAATCTGAGAAGTCATACGAGTCTGTAGAATACATGCCCCGTATGCTAGATGGGTCTGCCCTATTCGGAGCTGTTGCCCCTGCGATTTTTCTTACAGCTGCAATTGCATCATTACCCTCGACCACCATTGCTACCACAGGGCCGCCTGTCAAGCTTTCCATAAGCCAGCCCCTTATACGCTCGCCGAGCTGGAGCGGCGTTTCATCCATCTTAAGGCCTTTCTCATCATAACCCTTCTTTGTGTTCTTCCATGCATTAGTGTACCATTCCTTGTCAAGCGGGTAGTGCATGCCTGCGAGCTTCTTGTCTGGAAGCGTAAGCTTGAGTGCCACAACCTTGAGGCCTGCGTCCTCAAACCTTGAAATGACCTTGCCTATCAGCGCCCTTCTTACTCCATCCGGCTTGACAAGCACCAGAGTGCGTTCTATCATACAATCATCATTATTCTTTCACCTGAAAAACAATAAAAAGGATGGCGTATAATCCATCTGCGATGGTGAGACAATGGATATAAATGACTATCAGGCGAAGGCCGCGATTACTGCGCTGTACCCTAATGAGCTAAAGGGGGGCATCTTCTACCCATCATTGGGCTTGGCTGGAGAAGTTGGGGAGCTTCTGAACAAGATAAAGAAGATTGCCAGAGATAATGCAACACCTGATAAAGACGGCATCAAGGCAGAACTTGGAGACATCTTGTGGTATGTGGCACGCATAGCATCAGAAATGGACATTACGATGGATGAAATTGCAAACTACAACATAGAAAAACTTGCGAAACGAAAGGAGAACGGTACCATCCATGGGAATGGAGACTACCGATAGATGACAAGTAAGTTCTTATTGTATAGACATCTGTTGCCATCCAATTCTAATGGTGACATTTGCCAGGGCAATCGGCTATGATACGCTCTTCTGCTTCTTCTGCACCCTAAGCTCCAAAGCAATCTTTGTTACTTCTGGCTTGTCTATACCTAGATACTTGCCTCTGTAAGGTATTGTGGGCCGCGAAAGCTCTTCAAGCATGAGCGAACAGAACCTGATCCCAGGATTCAACGATACGGCCAAAGGACCCTGATTTGCAATCTCCAAGGTTATGTTACCATAAAATCCAGGATCGATTCTTGGGGCCATTTCGACTATCAATCCGAGCCGGGCGAAGCTTGATCTTCCAGTAATCTGCCCTACCAAATCATTCGGTATCCCTACTTGCTCTGCTGTCATACCTAGTACAAGCGTACCTGGATGAAAGGTGAATTTTTGAGCGTTTTCCCTCCTTACTTCCTTTACCGGAATATCAAGTTTGGGGATGGTAAGGTCTATTGAAGGGGTTTGGTCAATCTCATAGACCTTGAAATAATTGCCTAAGGTAAGGTCTATGGAGCACGGCCCGACATTTTCTGGTACAAACGGCTCTATCTTAAGTTTCCCGCTATCAATGTAAGCCTTTATGTCTTCTTTGGCAAGTACAGCCATGTTTTCACCATTGCGATTCGGCTGCATTTAATATATATAGATTTGCTCGCCCTGTTTTGTTAATTACAAGACTCGGTCACAGTGGGCAACAAGTAAATACCTTGCCAACAGAATGGTACTGCTTGCACATATGCATATTCGTTCTTTTTGTGCAGAGAGGGTGTCCAGTATGATCCGCCAGCCAATCATAGTCGTGATGGGGCACGTCGACCACGGTAAAACTACTTTGCTCGACCGCATTCGCAACACCTCGATAGCTGCGAAGGAAGCTGGAGGCATTACCCAGCACATCGGCGCGAGCGAAGTGCCCCTTGAAGCGATAAAGAAAATCTGTGGCGTGATACCGAACGCCAACACAAATCTCAGGATTCCTGGCTTGCTCTTCATAGACACGCCAGGCCACGAGGCCTTCACCAACCTGAGGCGCAGGGGGAGCAGCGTCGCCGACATGGCGATACTGGTAGTCGACATAATGAAGGGCTTCGAGCCGCAGACAATAGAAGCCATAAAGATACTCAAGAGCTACAAGACGCCTTTCATAGTCGCAGCGAACAAGATCGACGTGATAACCGGGTGGCGCGAATCCAAGAGCGCAAGCGTGGCAGAGGCATTGAAGGAACAGGATGCGCACGTCGCCGAAACGCTAAACGCCAAGGTGTACGAGCTCGTGGGCAGATTGAGCGAGCAGGGCTTCTCGAGCGACCTTTACAGCAACATAAAGAACTTCCAGAATGAAGTGGCGGTCGTGCCGATCAGCGCCAAGACCGGCACCGGAATACCCGAGCTGCTCATGCTGGTGGCCGGGCTTGCGCAGCGCTACCTAGAACTTAAGCTCACTATAGAGGTGGACGGCCCAGGCAAGGGCAGCATATTGGAGAAGAAGGAGGAGCGCGGCATGGGCATGACGATAGACGTGATACTGTATGATGGCACGCTTCATGTCAACGACACGATAGCGTTCGCATGCATCGACGGCACTGTCAAGACAACGAAGATAAAGGCGCTGCTCAAGCCGAAGCCTCTTCACGAAATGCGCGAGTCGGCCAGCGGCTTCAGCTACGTCGAATCGGTAAGCGCTGCAGCAGGCGTAAAGATAAGCGCTCTGGGCCTCGAGGATGCGATTCCCGGCTCATCGGTCATACAGACAACGTCGCGCAACTACCTGGAAGAGATAAACTCGGAGCTCGGCGACGTATTCAAGACCGACAAGTTGGGCCTGATATTGAAATCCGATTCGATCGGAGGTATAGAAGGCCTTTCGAAGCTTCTCGAGTCAGAGGGAATAATGGTCAGCAAGAAGGGCATAGGCAGCGTCACGAAGCGCGACGTGATTGACGCTTTCTCAATGAACGGCAAGGATCCGCTGTATTCGGTCGTGCTGGCATTCAACGTCGGCATTGACCAGGATGCCGAGGAGGCCGCCTCGTCAAGCGGCGTAAAGATAATGCGAGGTTCCATAATCTACAAGCTGGTCGACGACTACAAGGAGTTCGCCGAACAGAAGCGCGCCAACAGGGCAAAGCAGGTTGAGGAGCGCCTCTCGATGCCGGCGATGTTGCAGGTGGTGCCAGGCGCGTGCTTCAGGATATCGCACCCTGCGATATTCGGCGTAGACATAACGGAGGGGAGCATAAGGCCCGGCAACGTGATCATGAACGAGGCAGGCGACACGGTCGGCAGGCTCAAGGGCATACAGAACGAGAAGTCGCCGATGGCCGTCGCGAAGAAGGGCGATCGCGTGGCCGTCTCTATGGACGAGCCGACATTCGGCCGCCAGGTTCGCGAGAACCAGGTGCTATACACGCGCGTCAGCGATGACGACGCGCGTATGCTGAAGGGAGAATTCTCGCCGCTGCTGGGCGATGTCGACCGGGAGCTGCTGCAGAAGATACTTGACATAAAGGCCAATGCGAAGCAGTCGAAGAAGCAGGGAGCCTCATAGACATATGCCAAAACCTACAGGGACAGATGTCAAAGTAGCAGAAGTTTTATCGGCATACATCTGTTTTGCGCTCATCCTTTTAAGCTGCAGCGCCAAGCTCCTCTCATCAAAAGCGATAATATGAAAAACATCAGGGTATCGAGAAATTCCTATGAAAGGCTCGAGGAGCAACCGGTAGAGTATGTTGAGAGGAAGGGCTTGGGGCACCCGGACAGCCTTATAGACGGCATAGTCGAGAGGGCCAGCGTCGAGCTCTCTAACGCATACATGGACGCGGCAGGCATGATACTGCACCACAATGTGGACAAGGGCCTGATAATAGGCGGCAGCTCAGAGGCGCGCTACGGCTACGGTGCGATAACCCGGCCAATAGAGGTGATACTGACGGGCAGGGCGGTGCAGGAATACCAAGGCACGCGCATACCTGTTGACGAAATAGCGGTTCATGCCGCATCATCCTACCTGAAGGAGCACACCCGCTTCCTCGACATGGAAAAGGAGGTAAGAATAGAGTCGAAGATCGTGAAGGGTTCTAACGACCTGATCGGCATATTCGGGAAGGGCACCGACATGCCGTTAGCAAACGACACCTCATTTGGCATAGGCTTCGCCCCGTTCACGACAACCGAGCGCCTGGTTCTTGAGGCAGAGCGCATGCTCAACAGCAAGCAGTACAAGGAAGCAATGCCTGCCGTTGGCGAGGACATAAAGATCATGGGAGTGCGCGATGGCAGCACGATAATGCTGACCATCGCAGTGGCATTCGTTGCGCCCCTGATTGCAAGCGCCGACGATTACGCTTCGAAGAAGGAGCGCGTTGCGCAAGACGTGGCCGAATTCGCAAGGAAGCTTGTTGGCCGGGAAGTCGAAGTGGCAGTCAACGTGGGCGACCACAGCGATGACGGCTTTGTCTACCTGACGAAATCAGGCCTAAGCTGCGAGTCTGGAGATGATGGCTCTGTGGGCAGGGGCAACAGGGTCAACGGGCTCATAACCCCGTTCAGGCACATGAGCCTGGAGGCCGCGGCCGGCAAGAACCCGGTCAGCCACGTCGGCAAGATATACAACGTGCTTGCCAATGAGATTGCGAACGACATAGTCAATGCATACCCCCAAGTGACCGAATGCGGCGTCTCTATGGTGTCGCAGATAGGCCGGCCTATAGATGATCCAAAGCACCTTGACATAAAGGTTAACACCGAAAGGCCGGAGCAGGCCGATGCGCTGGCCGGCAAGCTTTCAGACCTGGCCGAGCAGTCGCTTGCCAATATAGGCTTCCTCACGAAGGAGATACTCGCCGGCAAGCACTCAATGTTTTGAGCGCCTGCGTCTAAACCTGCCAGCCACGAACGCCTTGAGCGCGCTGTCCAGTACGCTGTCATTAGGCTTGAGCTCGTACGATACCTGGACTATCGGCTTGTTAGCGTTGAGTATGCCCCTAAGGTTGGTTGGCGTTGCTGACACCACGGTGTCGCAATCAGCAAGGTTTATCGTGTTCTGGAGGTCGCTTATCTGCTTCTGCGAATAGCCCATGGCCGGCAGTTCGTCGTTCAGGCGCGGGTACCTGTCGAAAGTGTCCCTTATCGTTCCCTGGGCATACGGTTTCGCGCTCACGATCTCCTTGGCCCCGAACTGCTTCGCAGCTACCGTGCCGGCGCCGAACTTCATCTCGCCATGTGTTATGGTGGGACCGTCTTCTATTATGAGCACGCGCTTACCCTTTATCATGTTCGCGTTGTCCACGCTTACCACAGAGTCCGCATATGTGATTTTCGCAGTCGGGTTTATCGAGCGCAGGTTCTTGACGAGCACGTCAAGCTCTTCTTTCGTCGCTGAGTTCACCTTGTTGATAAGAAGTATGTCGGCCATCTCAGCCACTTCAGTGCCCGGATAATACGACAGCTCATTTCCGGCCCGGAGCGGATCTGCCACGGTAATGAGAAGGTCAGGCTTTATGAACGAGGCATCGTTGTTCCCACCGTCCCATATTATCACGTCTGCCTCTTTCTCTGCCGCCTCCAGTATCTTCCCGTAATCAACACCGGAGTAAAGCACGAAGCCGTTCCTTATGTGCGGTTCATAGTCTTCGCGCTCCTCGATAGTGCATTTGTACTTATCAAGATCCTTGAGCGTGCTGAACCTTTCGACAATCTGGTCCTTAAGCTCCCCGTAGGGCATGGGATGCCTTATGAGCACCACCTTGAGGCCCTTGTCGCGCAGGAACTTCGCTATGTAGCGCGATGTCTGGCTCTTGCCGCTGCCTGTTCTTACCGCGCACACAGCTATGACGGGCTTGTTCGACTTTATGTATGCTTTCTCTGGAGCTATGAGCCAGAAGTCGGCACCATTCGCATTGACAAGGCTCGCCTTTGTCATCACGGCGCCGTACTGGAGGTCGCTGTACGCCTGCACGCATATGTCTGCCTTTAAGTTCCTTATCAGCTTCGCGAGCTCCGACTCGTCATAAATCTTTATGCCGTCTGGGTATAGCTTGCCGCTGAGCTCCTTTGGGTATACCCTGTTCGAAATGAATGGTATCTGCGCTGCGGTGAAGGCCACTACCTCATAAGCTTCGTTGTCCCTAAACAAGACGTTGTAGTCGTGAAAGTCCCTTCCGGCAGCCCCGATGATGATTACCTTCTTCCTGTCCATGCGATCACATGCGGTATTTACAAGCAAAGCGTATAAAGCATTCCTGGCAATCAATAGTGTGAAAACCGTAATAGCGCTTGGCGGCAACGCTATATTGCGCGAAGGCGACAGGCCGACGTACGCAAATCAGTACGCCAGAATAAGGGCCACCGCTGCGCAGATCGCGAAGATAGCCAAGCGCGGCGGCAAGCTGCTAATAACGCACGGCAACGGGCCGCAGGTCGGCGATGAGCTCCTGCGCAACTGGTACGCCAAGCAAAAGGTTCCCCCATTCCCGCTCTATCTGCTCAACGCAGAGACGCAGGCGACTGTAGGGAGCATGATTGTCACTGCGCTGTCGAACGAATTCATAAGGCAGCGCATTCGAAGGCAAGTGGTTGCCGTGATTACGCATGTTGAGGTCGATGCCAACGATCCCGCATTCAAGCGGCCAGACAAGCCTGTCGGGCCATTTTATACGCACGCTGAGCTTGCCAAGGAACTGAAGCACGAGAAATTCAGTTACGTGCCAGAGAAGGGATTGTATAGGCGTGTTGAGCCGTCGCCAAGCCCAAAGGCTGTGCTTGAGATAGACGCGATCGGGGAGGTGTTTGAGAGTGGTGCAGTGGTCGTGGCAGGCGGAGGCGGCGGCGTGCCTGTCATCAGGCGCCATGGCGCATACGTAGGCACAAGCGCTGTGCTTGATAAGGACAGAACGACACAGCTGCTAGCAAACAAGCTTGGCGCAGACACGATGCTCATGCTCACCAATGTAGGCTATCTGTACAAAAACTACCATGACAGGGGCTCAGCCATACGCTCGATAAGCGCCGAAAGGCTCAAGCGCATGCTGCCTAGCCTCGAAGCCGGCACGATAAGGCCGAAAGCCTCTGCATGCGTCAGCTTCATCGAGAACGGTGGCCGGAGGGCCTACATAGGCAACCTCTCGGGCCTCGATGCCATGCTTGACGGTACGGCCGGAACGACGATAACCAAGTAAGATTCTAGCCGTTCCGCTAATTGCCGATCGCACAACACCATTAAGAATATTGTCCATTTATTCTAATTGCGACCTTCGGCCCGGTGTACCTATGTATTACAGTGAGCACAAGCGCGTCAAGCGCATAGAATCGCTGCTCTCCACTTTAGCATATGCGTCAGTAGGGTCCGATCTCTTCGTAGCCGCTGCGACTTTTCTGGTGGTCAGGAAGATGCAGTATTCAACTACGCTCCTCGCTTTCAGCGATTACATCATACTGATAGAGACTGCGCTTGCAGGTGCGATCTTCGTAACGATAGTCGCGCTTAAGTACTACCGCAGGCTTGCAGAAGGGCTCTCACTGTCGATGTTCAGGGCCAAGCACAGCATCAGGGCAACCAAGCCGATGCTTGCCAGATGAACCAGTCCGGCCAGTCACGAGTATATTCCAGTTACGCAGCTCTGCGGCTTCATGTAGCTGACGTTGAAGAACCTCATAGCATTGTCCGCCCAGCACTCGCCATTGGACGACTCGCTCTCGAGCTTGGCGATCTGCCCTGCAGTGAGCGTGTAAGAATAGCCCACTCCCGGCACGTCGACTTTGCCATTGGCCGAGCGATAAATTGTTCCGGTGCCTATGTCAAGCGTCGAGTTGCTGAAATTTACGTATGTAAGGTAACACGGTGAGCCTGAAGCTATGCCGTCGACTACTGTGCTTACATCACTGTAATTGGCCGTGCTGTAAAAGAACAGCGCCGGGCAGGCGAATGCACCTGGCGCAGTTCCACTAGGAACTCCTGAAACGGTATGCGCGTGCGCGGCAGCGTATGCCCCGTAATAAGCCATCGCGCCGCCTCCTATTACGGCAGCCACAACTGCTATTACTACGCCATATACCTGCCAATGCGGCATCGCTTTGGCTTCTCCGCGCGAATAGCTGTTACTGAGCTTGAAATACTTCATGCGCCTGAAATGGCTGTTGTCATCCTCTACAACCTTCCCCATGTGCTTGAGCTCTGCTATATGCTGGCTGACCGTGGCCTTGGACAGGCCAAGCTCTTCGCTGAGCTGCGTAACAGTTTTCCTACCTGAGCGCAGGCTCTCAATCAGCATGGCCTTGGTCTCGAATGTCTTGCTCATGCCCACACACACTAGACGTTCGTCGCGTTATCTATAAATAGCGCTAGCAGACGGTTAGGTTTATGTTCGGTTTTATCCTGCCTTGAAGCGGGCGCAGTCTTTCAGCTACTGTTTCACTTCGGCCACATTCACGCTAAGTTTGTCGGAAAAGAATGGCTGCCTCTTCAGTTCCGCAATTGCTTCATCTATCTCATCATGCATCGCTCCGCCGACCGAGACGAAGCGTATGTCGTTAAGCCCAAGCGCAGACACTGCGATATCTATGTCAGGCAGTACCTCATCGAACGAGAGCGCCTGTATAAAATAGGTATCATCCTCAAGCACCCCCAGCTGCCTAGACGCTTCAGCGTATGCAACTGCCTGCCTGCCAAGCACTATGGCGAGCACATGCTTGCTCCCGGTATGGAGGTTCAACTTCGAGAGGTCTATGATGCTTGCATCTACGCTTACATCAAGGTCCTCATCAACTGCAAGATCCCTTATCGCGGACAGCTGCACGTCTGTGTTAGTGTTGTCCAAGTCGTCCGTGAGCATTCCTTCGAACTGCCTGACAAGCCTCTTGTAGTTTTCACTGCTTGGCTTCGTCTCTTTGGCCAGCGCGGCCTTTACGAACTTCATAGCTCCGCAGTCCGTGTGCGTGCGCACCACGACTTTGTCCACTGTCCTATCATTGACAAGTCTCTTTATCGATTCTGCGACACCGCGCACATTCGCGCCCGCATTCCTCAGGAAAACGGTAGACTCGCCTGCTTCATTGTCCAGCTCCTCGTTGAGCCTCCTGTCCATGCACGACAATATTACTTTGCCCATGCTACCCTCTCGTTGAATGTAAGCCTCAGGGGGGATTTGAACCCTCGACCTTCTGCTCTATGGTTCTTGATTAAACTTCTTCAAAGAAGTTTACCATGCAGACGCTCTGCCATGCTGAGCTACTGAGGCGCAGATAGAAGTTTTGCTGCAAGATATTTAAAGCGAACAGATTATTATCGTGTTATGCTTCCAAATGTGACTGTCGGCATCACGCCGTTGGGTGGGTAGGCACGGGTACGAAGCCAATACATAGTTCCAGTCCCTCCATTGCCACCAATATATAGATTTCCATTTGTATTAGAATAATAGCCAGTGGAAGATGTTATAGTCACCAAATTATAATTTACATTTAATATAGATTCTCCGCTGCTAAGCATTTGAGAAGTTAATACATAATAGGTGTTTTCAGCATCATCGCCCGTATAATATAGTAAGTTTACATTGTTGTACACTTCCCACCCGTCCTGTAACGGGTAGAAGTAGAATAAGACACCGCCTCCACTATATGTTCCTAATTGAGAAAAACCAATCCAACCAACATTTGTAGGATAAATATAAGCTTCCGTTATTATAGGAGCAGAAAAAGAGTTAATACTCTCTACATAGCTCCTATCAATGGCTGTTCCTTGGCTTTCAAACTCAAATCCGTTATTAATAGCATATCCAGTGCCTAATGACGTCCATTTGTTTGTATTCAAGTTTGTTCCAGCAAAGTTATCATAGAAGCTGAATACGCCCGCTCCGTTGTCGTATTCTGCGTATGGCGTTGTGAGCTCCGGCGCCTCGCCCGCATAAATACCGTCATACTGCACTGTGAAGGGCAGGAAGTACATGTCTATGGCTCTGCTTCCCTGCGACGGTATTGCCACAGGCATCTGGATCCAGAAGATTGCGTTAGCTGATGATGTGCTGCACCCGCTCTCGCACCAGCTGTACAGTTCCTTGCTGCCGTAGTAGAAACGTATGTTGCCAAGATCAGACCTCTCGTACTGCGAATAAGTCTGCGGATTGAAGGTTATCATCTGCTGGAAGTGTGCCGGTGCGGCGCCCGTTTGGCTGTTCGTGATTGTTATTGGCACGTACGCGCCGCCTGCACCGCTGCTTAAGGAGGTGTTTACGCCGCCTATCTTTGCGTTGGATGGCTGTATACGTATGTTGCCCGCAAACGCATAGTTGCTGTTGGCTGGGCACGACTCATTGACAATGGCTGCCGGAGATCCAGCGCAGTAATTTGCGTGGATGCTGAACGTTCCTGTATAGGCCGTGCTGGTGCTTAGGCTGAAGTTGAAGTTGGCAACGCAGTATACCGTCTGGCCTTGTTGGGCCTGGCTAGGCACGCAGTAGCCGGACTTGCTGTTGCCGCTGCCGATGAATGCGCTGAACGAGCTTACGTTCACTATGCCTGGCGTTGAGTCTACAGAAGCAACGAGCAGCGTCGAACCTGTTGAATTGGTCGAGAGCACAGCATCTTCGCACGTGAACGTGTTGAAGTATGCGCACTGCGTAGGCAGTATGGTGCGCGGTACGTTCGATATGAAGACAAGGAGCGCCAGGACTATTGCTATGATTAGGAGCACTAGCCCGTATACAGACATGAACTCTATGGCGCTCTGCTGCCTGTATTCCATAATCGCACTATGTGCTGCTCATGTATAAAAAGGATGGCGTGGAAATCCACTAGTGCTGAGCATGGACAACGACTACAGGCAGGTGCTGAAGAACCTGAGGGCGCACAAGAGGCTGGGTCAGAATTTCCTTGTCAATGCAGATATAGCGAAGGCCGAGGCCGAGTACGCGAGAAATCGTGTAGTCGTTGAGCTGGGTCCGGGCCTCGGCATACTGACAAGGGAGCTAAGCGCAGTTGCAAAACGTGTAATAGCTATCGAGAAGGACAAGCGCCTTTTCGATATGCTAAGCTATGACCTGCATGCCCGCAATGTCACTCTTGTAAATTCGGATTTCTTCGCAGCCGATGAGCGCACCTTCACTGGCGCTGAAATAATGGTATCTAACGTGCCCTACAACCTATCCAGCAAGGTGCTGATGTGGCTGGCAGGGCGCAGGCTCGAAGCCGTGCTATGCCTGCAGAAGGAGTTCGTCGAGCACATGCTTGCCAAGCCGGGCACGAGGAAGTACTCGAAGCTGAGCGTAGTGTCTTCGCTGCAGTTCAAGGTTTCGCAGATGATGAATGTCGGCAGGAACAACTTCTATCCAGTACCAAGGGTGGACTCAGCGCTAGTGCATCTTGGCGTGAAGAACGTGCATATAGAGCCGCGGGCTTCCGCCATGCTTGCATTGCTCATGGAGCACAAGAAGAAGCTGGTTAGGAATGCGGTTATAGATTCGTCCAAGGAGCTCTATCTAAGCAAGGAAGAGGCCGCGCGCATAGCCGGCATGATGCGCAGCTCCAATGCAAGGGTCTTCAAGATGGGGCCAGAGGAGCTGCTCGCAGCTGCAACCGAGCTTGCCGATATGGTTCATCGGTCGAACGAATAAGTAGGCTCCTGAATCTCATGCAGCACCATTGCGCCCCTGACTGCATCCATGAACTTTTTTTCGGCTGCGGCCGACCTGTTTTTGCCGAGAAGGTTCTTGTAGTGCATCGGCACGCTGTGCTTTGCACCTATTGCGTTGGCGGCGCTTATTGCCTCGTCTACGTCCATCGTGTACGTGCCGCCAATCGGAAGCAGCGCCACATCTATGTCATTAAGTTCCTTCATCTCATTTATGAAATCTGTGTCGCCGGCATGATATATGCGCATGCCGTTCGCGCTTACTACGTAGCCTACCCAGTTGTTTGACCTTGGATGGAACTGAAGCCTTTCCTGCCTTGTGTTGTAGGCAGGCACAGCTTCTACCTTTACGCCGGCTATCTCGGCGCTGAAGCCAGGTTTGGCTATGGTAATGCCGGGAAAATCCTTCGCATCTATGCAGCCCTGCGCTGCGACAATGCGCGTTCCGCTGCCTTGTAACTTAGCTATGTCGTCCTTGCTGCAGTGGTCAAAATGCGCGTGCGTTATCAGTATTATATCAGCCTTATTGCTGACATCTGACACCCTGAAAGGGTCAACGAACACCCTTGTGCTGCCATCATTAAGAATGAAGCTTGCGTGCCCTATCCATTCTACCGTTTCATCTACGTTCATGCCATCAGGCTATCATGTACGCCAGACTATTAAATATTATTGCACCCAACTATATACCGGTACGATGAAATACTCGCCTCTCGTCGGGTTCCTGTTAGCATTCATATTTGTCGCCTTCCTCGCGCCTGCACATTCGGCAACCAGAACAGCGATTTCTAGCACTCTCCCAGCTCCTGTTTTCGCTACTTCTTCAAGTTGCCTTATAGGCGCACCGGCCGGCTATTGTGACTTCGCAGCGTGCCCTAACGGGTACACATGCAGCAACCCGACCAACCAGCGAATAACAAAAACAAGCAGCGGTACATGCGTGCTTGGGGGCAGCGGTTACACTATAGGGTCGTGCGTGCCCTCTACCCCTGTGTCTTCCACCACAACCACGACCATCGCGACAACCACGACAACCGCAATCCCCCCATCTCCAATAACTTCCACTACATCAACATCAACCTCCTCGACTTCCACCACATCTACAGTCTCACTTCCGCCAGGCGTAATCGTAATCACTACTCACTCCTTCGCAGACACACCATACCCAGATGCGCAGGGCGGCAGCCTGGTCGCATCAGCTTCGCCGCAGCAGCCTAACTCGGTCACCTCGCAGTCCCTGAAATACACTAATGCCAGCGCCCAGTGGCTCATAACATGCCCTTCACAACCTAACCCATCAGACACCATGCTGTACTTCTCGTCTGAACCCGGTTCGTACATCGGCGGCGACATATGCCTTGCGCAACCTACCACTCTCAGCACCACAGCCTCACTCACTACAACAATCTCGTGGTCGACAACACAGGTAGCCAGCGCCTCTACCACATTCTCGATCGAGAACCCCGGCATCGCATCTGTGCAGAACCTAGGCTACGAAGGCGCCACTAACACAACTTCCAACTACTTCATCACGCAGCAATCAGGTCAGTCGGAAGTGTACGAACCATTTACGCCTGCTGCGCTCCAGCCCAATTGCGAAGTGTCGCTGGCTGCAGGTGTTGCAAGCGACATAGCCAGCGCATGCGGCTGGGATCAGCCAGTTAGTGGCACTCTGTACTTCATGGGTCACACATACAATGCCGAGCTCTATACAAACTCCTCCAATCCCTCATTCTACTGGGCCGTGTTCGAGACAGGCCTTGTATACTACGGAGGTAGGGTGCCTTCGACGTCAGTAGGCTCGTCTCCTACGCCAACCAGCACGTCGATCTCTAACGGCTACGATACCAACTCGTACATATTCAGCCAGGTGCCTTCAGGCAGCCAGGCCGGCATATGGACATGGAATTTCGAGTACGCCAACTTCAGCAAGATGGTGCCGTCACAGCTCACCCAGCCGACGCAAACGTTCCCAGGGCTTGTGTACGACGCGCCGGACGGCTGCTCCTACACTTACACGTTTTCAGAATCGGTCAACTTCCAAAGCATACAGAATGCCAACATACCTATACCTTCCAGCGCACCCACAATACAGCAGAACTACATGGAGATGAGCAGCAGCCTCTATTATCCGGTTACTGAAATAACGTCTGATTTTTCAGGCATCTCTGGCAACCTGAGGCTGCGGTGCCTCTACAACGGCTACTGCCTTACATCTTCCGACCTTGTCAACGTAAATTACATATCATCGAACGGCACGCTCAACTACGGCGGCAAAACGTATGACGGGCCATACGGCACTGGTCTGTACGTTTACCAAGGCATAGGCCAGCTTGCAGGGGATTACGTCGTGGTCACGAACCCCAGCTTCAATACTTACCGTGCATATGCGGTGCCTGACACAATCGCAAGCACTGAGAACGTGTCATTCCTCCCTTACTTTCTATATAGCCTCTCCATGCCTGCGTCTGCCAGCGACGCAAGCGCAAGAGTCGAACCCCTCAACCTATCGTTCGACATCTATAGCCCTCGCAACTATCTGCATGGCAGCTCTCTGGATCCGTTCCAGTTTTATACCGGCTCCGGGTTCTTTGCAACGGTCAACGGCTCCCTTGCCGAATTTCCATCCAACTCCCTCTCGTCGCAGTCGGGATCTGCGTTCTCCAGCCCTACAATAAACTTCATATCCGGCCTTCCTGCGTCGCAGGGCAGTTCAGGCATATCAAACCTGCTCTCACAGACCGTACAAGCGGGCTCGGGCTCATACGGCATAGGCGAGATATCAAACCCGATATACATAGCATCGTCGCCCAACGACTACATCTACCTTCTTAACTACACCAGCACGTCGCAGTTCGGGTTCGGACCATCAACCACTACAAACCTGTTCAAGCTAAGGTACATACCTTATGGTTACTACAACCTGACATACACGCAGCCGAATTTCGTTGTCGGCCAATATGCGCCCAGCTCTAACGCATGGACGAGCGAATGGCAGAGCTACTGGAATGCCGTGCTGCCAGAACAAGCGTCCAACCTTTACGTAACGAACGTCACGACGCTCACCGACACCACGAACAAGCTGTGCTTCTTCTCGCTCTGCATACCTGGCAGCATACAGCCAGGTGTGACGTTCGGTTCGCTCATACCGCTGGCGCTCACGTCGGACTATGCCGATGACGTGTTCTTGGTGGGCGCCAACCGCTACAATCTCGGCACCGAGTTCCAGCTTGCTGCAGTGTTCTCCAATGGCACTACTGCAACAAACAACGTGAAGCCTGGCGCAATAGGCGGCTTCCAGCCTGCGGGCATGATAGCAGCGGATCCGGGCGGCCAGTTCATATACCTGGCGAATTACAGCTATGGATTCATACCGATCTTCGCGGCCAACACGCTGTCAGACGTGTCAAGCATACCTCTGAACTACTCGAACTCAACCTACAGCGCGCAACTCAACATAACAAAGTACCTCGCCAATGGCGGCCCGTTCAACGATTCGCAGATAGCAAGCGCTTATGCCGGAATGCAGGCATCTAATGACATAATGCAGTACCACAGGCCTGTCGCGCTCTTCGCCAGTGGCGGGTTGCTCTACTTGGTCGACGACTGGGCCTTCATGGTCGACGGCCAGCAGTCAAGCGTGCTGATGCTGCGCGTCTTCCTTGACAATGGCACGGAAGTGCCAATACGCGGCACGCCCAATTATGACCTTTCGGTGCCTGCATCAACGCTCGACCTTTCGCAGGGCAACTCTGGCAGCATATACAGTTATCCGCCATACGGATGGCCGCTTGCTGCAAACATCAGCATAGGTAATGGCGGTTATGTGACATACTGCATGGCAGGATGCACGTTCACGCCTAGCAATCCGCCGCCAAACGACTTCAACGGCTACCTACCTATCGGCCCGATGATCAATGTGACCGGCGGAGTGGGCCCGATGAGCAGCATCCAGTCTGGTTCCCCTGGCAAATACCTGGCGTTCTCATCATCATTCAATGGCACGGTGTACATGCTGACCCATGACATTCCGCACAACATTGTGAGCAGCTATAGATGCACAGGCGGAGAATACGGCACATGCACAAAAGTCAGTACTGACAAAGGCAAGATAAACCCTAACCCTTACACGCTGCTTGTAGGCTTCACGCCAAACATAGAGAACTACACGAAGCTCTCGAATGGTGCAAATGCGCCGTTCCAGTGCTACATCAACACTACGGCATATACCTCGCCCTGCGTAACCAACTACAACATCTCGCAGCTCTGGCCGCCATTCTCCGAGATACCGAGCTCGTTCTCGTATGTTACAGGCGAGGGCGCCCCGCAGACGTTCTTCTCCGCAGGCAACCTTTACGAGTCGCTGTATCCGACTGGCGTTGCGTCCAACAACGCATCAGAATCGAGTTACGCGAACAACATAACGAGCAACACGTCAGTGCAGAACACCGCAAACGAGATTGAGACAAATGCCCTCGCCAGCCTGGCCGGCGCCCCGGTGCCGTTCTCGCCATTCGTGCAAACTTCCACCTACATGCGCAGCGTGATAGACGGCTACATGCTGCTGCCATACTACGTTTCCTATATACCAAGCGAGTCGTGGGACACTACATCTGCCTCTGGCAATTACACAGTCGATGGCGTTACCTATAACTGCACAACTGGCGGCGGCCCCAACGGCTCATCATCATCTCCAACGGCTGGATATACAGCGCTGCAGATACCTGTTGAGAGCAACCAAGCGAACAGCACCGTGGAGGGAGGCGCAACGTATGCGTATCTGCCTGCACTGACCCAGTATTACGATGCCAACGTATCTGACGCCAATCTCGCCATGCCCCCGCAGATATACTTCAGGATGTTCTCTGACAGGGTGTTCGGCGACATCTACGTGAACCAAAGTGTATCGCCGTCGCAGCAATACGCGCTCCAAGTGCCGCTTTTCATAAATGGAACCAGGAGCTACAACTATTCGCTTGTAACGTTTACGCAAGACGCCGGCGGCAAGGACTATGCGGGCTATGCGATTGAGGAAGCGGTGCCGTTCAGTTCGCAGTATATTCAGACTGGAACTGCGACGGCACCACAAAATGACGCCGGCCTGAAGCTCTTTGCCGGAGCTTCTAGCATAGGCTCATCCAACACATCAGCGATAAACTACGTCTCGCTCTTCCAGACATATGCAAGACTGTCGCACACCTCGGACATAGTGTTGGGCCTGCAAGGCGATCAGGGTGTGCTCGGCTACAACAGGCTGGTCTATACGTTCGTCGACAGGTTCAACAACACCATCTACATGCCGGTGGACGTAGACCTGACAAACCTGACCACCATATCGCTGAATATAAACACGCTAATAAACGCAACTAACGACAACGAAACCTTGGTGATGGTCAACGGCACCGCCGGCGACTACAGCGGCCTTTTCGGCACGAGCTACGCACCGCTGCCTAAGGGCTCTAGCATATACTTGTATTACGACACGAACCTGAACTTCTATCCGCCTGCAGGCCAGGAGTCATCGCTGACGCCGGGCACTCTGGCCTACGCCGAGTACCAGGACCTCTGTGCCTTCGATCCCGCAATGATATGCACGCTCGCGAATCCGGTCGACACCTCGCAGCAGCCCTATGCTGCAGAGTACGCCAGCCATGTGGACTTCGCGACGCAGTACAATTCCATAGTCGCATCTGGCGCTTCAGGTACGTGCTCGCTGCAGCCGAAGGGCCTCCTCAACATAAGCCGGAACTACAACTGCAACATCTATGGCGCAGCTACCGACAACGGGCCTGCAGTGTACGACCCCAACACCGGTAGCTACGCATACTGCGTGCCTGATTTCGCCAATGGCACAGGCATGCTGACTACGCAGATAGGCCTGATACGCGAGGCAAGTACAAACGGCACAGGCTTCTTCAAGGACAACTCGATAAACACATGTGGCACAGGCACATCAAAAGTAATAGCTAAGTATTTCGGGGCGCCGGCACCGCAGCCAATGACATATACGCAGCCTCCGATCGCGCAGTCTGCAAGCATACCTCCGGCCGACAGCGAGCCATTCACAGAGCTCGGCTACACGTATGCGCCGAACGAGTCTATAGCATCGTTCCAGACGGGGAACTACGCGCTGAGCTTCAGCGCCATAGGCGTTGCGGCTCTCCTGTCGGGCATGGCAGCGCTGGTCGCGCTCCTGCTGAAGTCTGCGCGTTCGAAGCGCCATGAATAGGTATTTATATGAGGGAAGCCGTTATAATTAATCGGATAGGGTTGGCGATTTTATGCTTGGCCCGATTGCAGTGATGCTGAGCTTCAACGTGATACTGCCTCTCGTGCCAGTGATAATAATAGCCATACTGATAATCGCGGCCGCGGGCCTGACGCGGGGCGTCGACATGTTCGCGCTCTTTGGACTGGGAGCGCTCATAGGCCTTGGCGGAAGGGGCGGTGGCGGCGTAGGCAAGGGCGGCGTAGGCAAGGGCATAAGCGGAGTCAAGTACAGGGGCGACGTCATTGCGAGGGGCAAGGCAACCAAGAAGGCAGGAGCTTTGTCTAAGTACGCAAAGAGCCTCCAGAAGAAAGCGAAGGGAGCCGTTAAGACCAAGATTAAAAACAAAATTAGCGACATGCGTGGAGCAGCCGCTGCCGGACGGAAGGCCCAGAGAAGTCTGTTGCAGCAGCACGGAATAAAATTGGCAGTGCCGCAGGCGAGTGCACCCTCCAAGACATCAGCCAGATGGACCACGCAATCCGGCAGATTCACATTTAATCCTAATTCGAAAAACCCGTCTTCGGTTTACATCCCGCTAGCTGCAACGGCGCTTGCCATAGGCGCAGCGGCGAAAAGGCACTCGCAAGTAAAGAAGGAGAAAGCGTCCATACTTAAGGGTGAGGACGAGCTGTTGCAGAAGGGCGGAGGTGGCGCAGATTATTTCCAGGCGAAAAAGCAGAAGACGCGTGAGGCCAAGTCAGCTTTCTATGAGCAGAAAAAGAAAGAGAGAGGAGAAGAGAAGGCACAGAACAGGGAGAAGAAAGCACAGGATGCTCAAGCATCCAAGCAGAAGATAAGGGAGCAGAAAGCCGATTTCAAGAAGATGTGGGGAAGCATGAATTCTGAGGAGCGCAAGAACTACGCCAAGGACGCCCGGAAAGCGTATTTCTGGGGCGGAGATCAGAAGTACATAAACTACAAGACCGGCAAGCCCGTAGAAGGCGTTTTCGAGAAAGGCGTCATAGCCAGCGGCGTGGCCCAGTGGGTCAGGGCAAGCAGGCAGAAAAGGGAGCCTACGAATCTTGCTGCGCCGTCAAGCGGCAACAAAAATGTAAGCGATAGCGAGCGTAAGGAGAAGGTCGATCAGCAGAAGCAGCAAGCAGAAGAGCAGAGTAGGAAAGAAGAGGAGAAAGCGCAGAAAGAAAAGGAAGAAAAGGCGCAGAAAGAGAAAGAGGAGCAGGAACGGAAAGAGAAGGAAGATAAAGGCTAGGCATTTGCGAAATTAATGGCATGTGGCCGCAAGCTTGCCAATAATAGCTGGTTGTCCGCGATTGCAGTCTATTTTCTAATCAGACAATCTTCTTCAGCACAGCGTCGGCCAGAGCCGCTCCCGCGGCCAGCTCCGGCATGACGAGCTTGTAGGTGCCCGCCCTGCTGAGCTTCGGCATGTTCTCCTGCGCCGCGAGCTTAGATATTATTCTTACGCCGCTGTTGGTCGCCTTTGCGGCTATGGAGATCAGCGTGTTCTCGAGATCCTTATCGCTGCACGCCACAACGTACTTTGCGTTCGCAATGCCCGCGGCATCAAGCATCTCTGTGGAGTCTGGATTGCCTGCTATTGCAAGCACGCCCTCGCGGTTGAGCCTCGCTGCTGACTTCTGGTCCCTGGTGATGACTACGCACCTTGCTTCCGAGCCTTTGAACCTATCGACAAGCGTCTGCGCGAACGCATTGTATGGGGCTATTATGGTGTGGCCCCTAAGCGCCCTTATCCTTTTCAGCACCCTTCGCTCGTGCATGCCCGATCCGCGCAGTGCATCGTAGAAAACTGATGCGAGCAGCACAGTGATAAGTGCGAACACGAAGACATCGAGTAGGTTAGCGACAAGCACGAAGATGTTGCCTGCGCTCTGCTCCGGCAGCGTGTAGAAGACTATGCTTAGCGAGCCCAGCGTATTCCAAACAAGAGCGTCGGCGAAGCCTACGCCTCCGATGACGGTGAGCGCTACCGCCACTGCGAAGAACAACGCTGCGGAATAACCTATTATCGCGATGCGCCTGTCCATATCACCCAACCTCTTTGGCTATCCTGCCGCCGATCTCCAGGCCGGTGAGCACCTCAGGCACGACGCATAGCGCCGCGCCGGCCCTGTGCATCTTGGAAACGCTCGATTCGTCCTTGGCCCTCGATACTATCTTCACGCGGTCATTGAGATGATGCGCCGCCACTATGCCAAGCAGGTTTTCGAAGTCGCTTTCGGTGCTGAAGACTGCAGCTTTGGCCTTGCCTATTGCGGCCTCCTTGAGCGTCGCCTCGTCGGTGAAATCGCCGCTGACCACATTGTAGCCTCGTTCTATCACCATCTCGCTTATCGTGTTATCCTTCTCCACGACAACAAACGGCACTGAATGCTTTGCCAGCATCGCGCACAGCTCATCGGCCAATGCGTTGTAGCCGCATACCAGAGTGCCGCCCTTCATGCCCCTTACCCTGATTGATACGAGCCTGGCGCGTATATTAAGATTGGCCATGAGCTCTATCACTCCTGCTATCACGAAGCCTATGACTGCTATCTTTATCACGCCGTCCGCTATCAGCAGCGGCAGCAGCAGGTAGAAATTGCTGCTGAACAGCCCAGCCGTCGCGAATATCGCGCTTGACGAATCTACTCCAACAGCATCGAACAGCGTGGTTTCGACGAAGTAGCCAGAAGGATATGCTCCCCCGGATATCTTGTCTACAACGATGGCTGTGGCAGCCGCTGCGCTGATCAGCACGAATATGAGAAGCGCAAGGTACACGACCGGCACGCCCTCCAGCCTGTTCCCTAGCTCAGCCATTTTTCCGCCTTACTTTGTAATCTCGCCGAATATCTCCTCGCTGGCGCTCTTCTGCGGCGTGGCTATGTAGTCCGCTCCGGCCTCGAGCATCTTCTCCCGCACCATCGCGTCGTTGGCCCTCGTCGCTATGAATATGTTTTTGTTGAGGTCTCTTGCCGTCAGCACCGCGAAGAGGTTCTTCGCATCGTTGTCCATGACTATGGCTATCGCTTTCGCTGTAGCTATCGAAGCCATGCGCAGCACGCGCGATGCGGTTGCGTCGCCTGCTATGACCCTGTAGTCGAGCTCGCGTATGTGCTCTACTACCTGCGGCATTATCTCGATTATCACGAATGGTATGCCGTGCTCCTCCAGCACTTCAACCACCTTCTGCCCAACCACTCCGAAGCCGCAGACTATGACATGCCCTTCCAGTTTGTCCTGTGCCTGAGCCAAGAGAACACCGATACGGTCGTCAAGGAGTCTTGTATGATGCAATCTATAAATATTGCCCTGCATGTATAGAGCCTGAGCCGTGGCGGTACAAATGGAAGATGCTGAGCTCGAAGCCTTGGTAAGGAATATAGTAAAGCTTTCTAAGGAGCTGAAGGACAAGTATACCAAAGCTGCATCTGCACCCGTGAACTATGCGTGCGTGTTCTCTCACAGCAAAGTGGAATACGATGGATTGATCGAGGCTGCAGGCAAAATCGGCAAGGTGATAGACAATACGTCGACGGGCCCAGTTTTCCTGATTAAGCCCATAGAAACAGTGGCCGGCAGGCTGAAGCTGCTCAAGATACGCATCCCGGATCCTACGCGGCCTGAGAGGGGCGATGCGGATTTCTCCAACCGCCGCTCGATAGGCAGCTGGGAATTTAGCCCCACCCAGATTCGAACTGGGGTTTACAGGTCCAGAGCCTGCCGTCCTTGACCACTAGACGATGGGGCTGCCGCGTAGTATATTCTTCGATGCTCTTTTATATATGTTGCTGGCTGATTATCCCGTATGCAGTTCAGGGAGAACATTTCATCGATGCGCGAAGTGCGCGAGATCGCCATAGCAGACGCTGTGCTCATACTCGCGTTCACGCTCACGCTGTCCGGCGGTGTTTTCCTTGCTTCAAGCTCTTCATTTTCGAAGGATTTCATATATCTGCTGCCTATCGTGGCTCTCGGCGTCACGCTCAGCTTCGTGCTGCACGAGCTCATGCATAAGTTCGTGGCGCAGCACTATGGCGCAATAGCAGGATTTCGCACCTCGCCCAACGGGCTTCTCATAACATTGCTGACCGGCATGTTCGGCTTCCTTCTGGGCATCCCTGGCGCGACGGTGATATACGCCAGCAGCTTCACCCGCAAGGAAAATGGGATAGTGTCGCTGGCCGGACCCCTGACAAACTTTGTTGTGTTTATGGCCTTTCTTGTCGCAGGCCTCGCGCTCAACCCTGCGCCGGGCAGCTACCTTGCGAGCACAATAAGCTTCGTGCTCTTCATAAGCATACTTCTAGCATTCTTCAACATGCTGCCCATATTCCCGCTTGACGGCAGCAAGGTCCTGGCTTGGGACAGGCGTGTCTATCTAGTGACGATGGC
The DNA here is from genome assembly GCA_023473665.1 of Candidatus Marsarchaeota archaeon. NCBI lineage: Archaea > Thermoproteati > Thermoproteota > Candidatus Martarchaeota archaeon. Next base: position 146,778 of record JAMCYM010000002.1, read on the forward strand.
CGTGATATTCGTGCTTATGATAGAGTTCACAGGCATACCCCTCTACGACATAGCGTTCATGGTGATAATCGCGCTATTCTTCTCGCTCTTCTACAGGCATGTCCTGTGACTGAAGCGCTCTCTAAAGGTATTTAACCCTTTATTCCCTTGTTAACTTAATCTTCACGCAAGTCTATACAGGAAGGTAAGTGCAATGGCCAAAAACGCTCAAACCCCGGAAGCGAAGACCACCATCGACTCTATGGTAGAACTATTGAAGGCCAAAGGAAGAATGGACCTCAACAGCATATCGATGGCCCTTAGCCTTGCGCCCAGCGTGGTGGAAGGCTGGGCAAAGGTGCTTGAATCAGGAGGAATCATAAAGATAACCTATGAAGTTGGGCGCATGTACATCGAGCTGGCCGGCACTGCCCCTGGGCAATCCACAGCACGCACTTCTGAGTTCAACGCCAAGCTTGATACCCTCAAGAGTAATATCAACACCGAGAGCATCGGCCTTGAAGGTCTTTCGGAATATGTGCAGAATGTGAGTGCAAATGCCGCAAACGCCATTGGGACGCTCGGCAAGTCGGCGCCCGAGCTGGAGAAGGAGCTGTCCGAACTGAACAGGATCAGGTCGCAGATAACAAACTATGGCGCAGAAATGGCAAATGCCGTGCGCTCTGTTGATGAATCGTATACCCAGATTAGCAAGAAGTTCGACGATTTCGTGCCGAAGTATAACGATTTCATGTCAAAAATCGCTGCGCAGCCACAGCCAAGCGCGATAGGCGACGATATGCTGAAGCGCGCCAAGGACTCGCTCGCCGCGCTCGACCAGATAAGGAAAAGCAAGGATGCGATGATTGACGGAATGAAACGCGAGATGGACGGGCAGGTGAAGGGCGTGTACTCGGCGCTCGATGCTGCTAGCAGGCAGATAAACGACACGATAAAGCAGTCAAAAGACAGCATAGAGCAAGGGCTCAGGCAGATCGAAGAGAATGCAAAAGCCAGCAGGGCGATGCTCAAGGAGGCGCAGAATCTATCTGGAGAGGGCATGCAGCTGCTGAAGAAGCTCGAGCAGGACAGGACGCAGTTCAACGACAGGTATGCGAAGATATCGAAGGAAATGAAGGACACATATTCGACGTTCCAGGAAAAGTATTCTGCGCTTTCCGGCAAGGTAGAGGAGATGGACTCCAAGTACAGCAACGCAGGCGAGCTCAGCAGTGCGCTTGCCGACCTGAAAGCAAAGAGCGATCAGGCTAAGTCTGACATTGCGTCGCTCAAGGAGCAGCTTGCAACGCTTCAGCAGCAGGCTGCCGCACTTGGCACGCTCAAGGATACGCCGCTGGACAAGCGCGAATCCATACTTAGTGCATTGTCAAACAAGGAGGCAGACATAAAGCATAAGGTCGACGCTACGAGAAGCGCGGTCAAGGGCGCGGATCAAGAGCTTGGCAAGAAGGTTAAGGGCAAGAAGGGTGGCAAGAATGGCGGAGCAACCTGACCAGACAGCTGCAGATCCGGTGCTGGCCGAGTACGACCTGAATGCGCACGGAATGAACGTGCACGTCAGGATACACAGCCCACCTTTGGAATTCGTGCCGGTATACGATGTTACATTCACGGGCGTGAGCAACGCGACGCGCCTGCTGCTGCTCTCGTTCAGGAGAGAGCTCGTCTCCATGGTGCCGATTGACCCGACCAGAATAGAGAACCAGAGCTATGTAGACACGCTCAATGGAAGGTACGTGCAGTCCAGCGGAGTTCTGATAGACAAGTACCTGCCCGGTACCTCTGCTGACACCAAAGCGCTGCTCACCGCATACATACTGAACATGATGCTGGGCTTGGGCGACCTGGAGGTGCCGTTGGCTGACGACAACCTCGAGGAAGTTGCAGTTAACGGCTCAAGCAGCCCCATATGGGTCTTCCACAAGGCCATCGGATGGTGCAAGACCAACATGAAGCCTTCAAGCGAGGACTTCATATACGACCAGGCCGAGCAGATCGGGCGCAGGATAGGCCGCGAGCTGAACAACCTATCACCGCTCATGGACGCGGAGCTGGTCGACGGCTCGAGGGTCAACGCCACGCTTTTCCCGATATCGCAGTTCGGCAACACGATAACGATCAGGAAGTTCGCCAAGAACCCCTGGACGATGCCTGCCCTAATAAAGAACGGCACCATAAGCCTCGAAGAAGCGGCGCTCATGTGGCTGTGCATACAGAACGAGGTCAGCATGCTCATATCAGGCGGCACAGCGTCCGGCAAGACGAGCTTCCTCAACGCGGCTAGCATATTCTTCCCGCCATCGAGGAGAGTAGTTTCTGTAGAAGAAACGAGGGAGCTTACCCTCCCGGACTCGCTGCAGTGGGTGTCGATGTCTACGCGCCAGCCTAACCCCGAGGGCAAGGGCGAGGTAACGCTATACGACCTTATGATAAATGCGTTGAGGCAGAGGCCCGACATAATGCTTGTAGGAGAGGTAAGAATAGCGAAGGACGCAGAGACGTTCTTCGAGGCCATCCACACAGGCCATGCCGTGTACGGCACTGTGCACGCCGACAATGCCGAAGATACAGTGGTAAGGATGATAAACCCGCCTATCAACACGCCAAAGGTGCAGATGAACTCGCTCGGCGCGATAGTGAGCCTGTTCAGGCACAGGGGCAAGGGGATAAGGCGCACCCTCGAGTTCGGCGAGATGCTGAGCTCAGGCGACATAAACGTGCTGTACAGGTGGAACATGCGCGACGACACTTTCCCGCGAATAGGGGATATGACAAGGCTGGCTGAGATACTCTCGCTCTACGGCGGGCTCTCTAAGCAGGACATAGAGACAGAAATAAAGGAGCGCTCCATGATACTGGACTGGATGGTCAGAAACAACGTTATTGGCGTGAACGACTCAGGTTTCGTGATCGCCAACTACTACAAGAACAAGAACAAGGTGATAGACGTGGCGAGGAGCAATGTTCCGTTCTCGAGGGACGTACTGTGAGCTGGCAACGGTGCAACCATGGCTGACTACGCGGCGAACAGCTACAGGTCGCTGGTCGAGCTGATAGGTTCGGTGGAAAACAGCTCGCAGAAAGAGGACGTCGATTTCGTTGATATGTCTGCTGGGCTGGGACCAAAGGGGCGCGGCGAAGTCCAGGGCTCGTACGTTGACGCCATGGAGACGATAAGCAGGATCGAGTCGGAGCGCGGGTTTGAGCCTAGGCGCCGCGCGCAAGCAGCGCAGCCCCATCTCGCCATGTCAGGAGTGCAGCAGGCGGCTACATCGCAGGCCGTGCCTGCTCCTCAAGAGCAGGTCCAGAAACCAAAAACGCAGCCCCAGCCTGCCAAGCCGCAGGAGTTCGCCGAGCCTGCCATAAAGGCGCAGGCAGAGCAGGAAGCCAAGCAATTGACGTCTGAGCTGCACCTGCAGAAGGTCAAGATCAACATAAGGCGCATAAACCTGAAGGAGCTCGTGCTTCCCGGCCTGTCGATGGCCGACCAGATATCGGAGCTGGAGCGCATAATCGAAGGTATACGCGGAAACGCATTCGACCAGGAGCACATGGCCATAGTCGTTGAAGAGGTGTACGGCCTGCAGAAACATCTCGTCATGCAGGAAAAGGAGCAGAAGCGCAAGCACATAGAGCCAAGCGCGCTTGAGCAGTCGCTCATAGCGTTGCGCGAGCAGCGGCTCAACGATGCCATATTGGAACTGAAGCAGCGCGGTGTTGTGTGATGTTCGGCAAGAAGCAGAGGATAGTTAACGTCGGCGGACAGCCCATCGCCCTCGAGCCTAAGCCCAGGAAGGGCATACTTGGCCTGTTTGGCAAAGGAAAGCATCGGCAACCTGCTGCTCCCGCGCCTGCAGCCCCCATCCAAACGCCGCAGCAGGCTCCAGCACAGCAACCGCAGCCTAAGTCTCAGACGTGGTACGATTCAACGAAAATGCAGGTGCAATCGCCATCACAAACTTCAACTCCAGTAAATGTCCCGACGCCATCGCAGGTGCTCGCGCCGAAATCTGCAAGCCACGGCCTATTCGGGCGCGCCAAGCCAGGCGCCGCGCGCCAGGTCAGGCAGGGGAGGTGGCACACATACATAGAGAGCATAGGCTCCAAACAGACGGGCCTGGAGATGGTGCTGAAGGAGCAGCACATCAACGAGAGCCTCTACTCGTTCGTGCAGCGCATGGTGTTCACCTCGATGATACTTGCTGCAGTAATAGCAATTACTGTCTTCGCGCTCTTCCTCCACATAGGCATCAGGGAGATAGCGGCAGCCATACTCGGCATAATGCTGGGAGTCGCGATATTCTACGGCTTCCTGCGCTCGTTCCTCAACTTCCCCAAGCGCAGGGCTGTGACTAGCGCGAAGCTCATAGAGCGCGACATACTGTTCTCTGCCAGGGACCTGATAATAGCGCTCCGCTCCGGCATGCCCCTATTCAACGCCCTGATATCGGTGAGCACCGGCTACGGCGAGTCAAGCAAGGAGTTCTCCCGCATAGTGGAGCGCGTCCAGGTCGGCATGCCTCTCGAGCAGGCCATAGACGAGGCGCTGGCTGAAACCAAGAGCCCCTCGTTCAGGCGGATCATGCTGCAGGCTTCAGTAAGCATAAAAGCTGGCGCCGATGTAGTTGCAGCGCTGCAGAGCGTAATAGACCAGCTCTCGCAGGAGCGCGTCATAGAATTGCGCAGGTACGGCCAGCGGCTCAACGCAATAGCAATGTTCTACATGCTCTTCGGCATAATACTGCCCAGCATGGGAGTCGCTGTGCTCACAATACTCACGACGTTCATAGCTCTGTTCACTGTCACGCCCACGCTGCTGGAAGGCGCGCTTGTGGGCATAGCTTTCCTGCAGATAGTGTTCCTGCAGCTCATAAGGACATCAAGGCCGACATTCACAATGTGATACGATGAAGATAAACTTCGAACGATTGGTTTCGCGAAATGTCGCGAGGTACCTCTCACGCCTGCTAGACCTGGCTGGCTCAAAGATGAGCGTTCAGCGCCTTCTCCGCATGGTAATACCAAGCTTCTTCGTGCTGTTCATCGGCGTATCGATATTCCTTTATGCGATACATATAGGCGTACTCGCCTCAGCGATCATCGGCCTGATAGCCGGCCTTTCCATAATACTCGTCGTATACCTGATCCTGAACTACATGATAGACAAGAGGAAGTCCGCGGTCGAGCAAATCCTGCCGGATTACTTCCAGATCACATCCGCCAATCTGCGCAGCGGAATAGCCCTCGACCGCTCCATGCTCCTCGCGGCAAGACCGGAGTTCACGTTCTTCTCGGAAGACGTGCTCGAGATGAACAGGAAGGTATTCGGCGGCGAGACCTTCGAGGCCGCGCTCCAGGAACTGGGCAACAAGTACAGGTCGATAGCGCTGCAGCACGCGATAAAGATGATGATCGAGGCGCAGCGCTACGGCGGCGCTATGGCCGACCTGATGGACCAGCTCTCGAAGGACCTTCGCAACCAGCAGATAGTCCAGAAAGAGGTATCTGGGCAGCTCTTCATGTACAGCATCTTCATAGCCTTCGCAGGGCTCATCGCAGCGCCAGTGCTCTACGGCCTGACGAGCCAGATGATTGTGGTGACGAACACCGTCTGGAAGGGCATACTCGCCTCTAACCCGGGCGGGCTTCCGACTACTGGCGTATCGTTCCTGAAGCCAAGCCCGCCCAAGATAAGCACATCATTCTACCGCGACTTCGCACTCGTCTCAATAGCACTGGTAACTGGCTTCGCTGCCCTGATCATGAGCACGATATCGTCAGGCTCCACCGTGCGGGGCATACGGCTCGTGCCCGCATTCATACTAATTGGCCTGGCCATATACTTTGTGGTAGGGTCGTTTATCGGATCGCTCTTCAGCAGCATAGGCGGCGTGTAAAAAAGACTCACGGCGGAGTATAGCTAGGTCCGCACTGCCCGTTCACCACCTGGCTGTTTGTGCATGCGGCGCCGTTGCCATAAAGATATCCTGTGTTTCCATGCACTATGTCAGACGTCTCGTTCAGCAGCCCGTTCATTCCAGCGCCGAGCGGCCAGTAATCAACCGGGGTTACACCTTGCACGCTGTTGTTGAGATACAGCTGCTGCACCTGCGCTGAACTAAGCGCCGAGCTGTAGAGCTGGACGTCTGCGACACTGCCGTTGAAGAAATATCCGTTCGTCTGGATTGCACCGATAAGCATCGAGCTGCCTGTTATCGCAGGCGTGGCTGTTGTGCTTACCTTCTGTACGCCGTCAACGTATACTATGAGGCTGCCGGCCGTGCCTCCTCCAAACGTAAGAGTCACGAAATGCCATCCCCCGCTCGTAATTCCACTGCCTAAGTTGGTCCCATAAAGCCCGCCGCCTATCGAGTTGCTTGTGCCTGTCTGGGCTGTTGTCACATAGCCGATATAAGCAGATTCCCCGCTAGATGGGGATCCGATGGCGAACGCACCGCCATAGTTGGACATAGATTGCGCATAGACCCAAGCAGATAAAGTAAAGGCGCCGCTACCAGAAATCGGATTTCCTGATGCGCCCACGTAGTCGCTCACCCCATTGAAGCTCATCGCGTCAGGCAGCGCAGCCCCAATCATGTCGAGCGCTGTGGTCTCGTTCATGAAGCCCCTGCCGGCATGCTCCAGCGGCAACGGATTTAGGTAGAGGTGCTGCAGGGTGGTGTTGCTGCACTGGTTCAGGCTACCGCAGTTCAGCACACCCTCGACAAGGTTTGCGGTGGGGCTGTTCGGCAGCGGGCTGTATATGACGTTGGTCGGGATGCCGTTGTTGCCCTTGCCAGAATAGTCATTGGCGTTGCCGCTTAGCGGCCACCATCCAACAAGCCCGGCGTTGCTTATGGGACCACCATTTATGCCGTCTTGGTAAAGCTGCGAAACCTGTGCGACACTTAAACCCGTGTTATAGACTTGGACATCTGCCAAAGTGCCATTATAGGTGCGGCCAGCAGTATCGTTTCCCATAAGGAGGTTACCGGTTGGAGTGACCGGCAAAGATTCAGGTGGTGAGGTATAAGCTACATTACCATTGGCATACAATGTGTAAATCACATTGCTGGTGCCGCTTGCGGTGGAGACTAAAACTGTATTGTACAGTTTATTGGTGCTAAAGGGGTATAAGGTGCATATCCACCTAACACCTGACTCAAGTATTGCGAACTGCCCGGCCGGGCAGCCTGTGTTGGTGCCTCCGGTGTATATACCATATCCATTGGTACCTCCATTGCTGCCTAACAGCGCTATCACCTGCCCAGTGGTCTCGATGGGTGTTGAGAACCAAGCGGAGATGGTTGTACCTGTAACGCCGTTTGATGGCAAAGGTGTGCTGATGCTGCTCGCCCCATTGAACTGCGCTGCTTTGCTCGTCGGTATACCGGGCACGTGGCTTGAGAGCGAGTCGAATGTATATCCGCCCGGGGCAGCATAAATAACATTTGTGGCTACTCCATTGTTGCTCTGCCCGCTGAAGTCTGTCGCGTTGCCGCCGAGAGGCCACCATCCTGTCAAAACCGAATTACTTGCAGGGGTGCCAGATATACCTTCATGGTAAAGCTGTGCTATCTGCGCAGGTTGCAGTGCTGCATTGTAGACCTGCACATCAGCTATTGAACCATCCCAGAAACTGTTGCTACCCCGTGTGCCGTTGCCTATGTAAATTCCATTAAAACCCACAGATGCAGTAGAAACAGTATTGGAAAGAAACACTCCATCATCGTAGACTTTTGCGACGCTTCCATTGTAAGTCAATGTAACATACTGCCATGCATCCTTTGCGAACGGATTGCTGTTGAACGTCTGTATTCCAGAGCCTAGCCACACATTCAAACCATTATATCCTTGTCCTATATTTACTCCAAAAAACAACGTCTGACCGGATTGTTCATCAACAATCATTGGATAGGCGCCTGCACCTTGAAGCAGGAAGACCCAAGCCGAAATAGTGAATGGCGAATTGGCAGGTATATTGCTTGGTGCTTCAATGTAGCTGCTCGCGCCGTTGAACTGCGCCGCCTTTGTATTCAGCGTCGAGAAGGTGTAGAAGCCGTTGGACGATGAGCCGAAAAGATCATTCTGCGACCTCTGCAGGTACGAGGGCATGTAGGGCGACGCATAGGCGTAGCCCGACTGCACCGCCTGCTGCAACGGTGTCGTGTTGAGGAGCGCGAGCCTCTGGCCTGCAAGCAGCAGGCTAAGCGAACCCTGCAGGTAGCTCATTATTGAAGAGTTCGCGTAGAGCAGATAGGGCACAAGCGGCGTGCTTGCGTTTATCGTGTCGGTCACGAGGCCAGCCATGCCGCAGACGTTCTGCCCTATATTTGTAGCGTTAGGTGTAGCAAGTATGAAGTTGTTGTTCTTATAGCCTGAAGCTATCGAGCTGCAGTTCGGCTTTCCTGGATAGTAGACCACTGTCCCGTATGCAAACATGTACGGTGAGGTGCTGCCAGCCTTCGCATATATATTGCCTACAACAGTTGCGTTCGGGCTTGTGGTTCCAGGCACTAGCATGCTGTAGCTGCCTTGTTCTGCAGCGAGCAGGTATTGTCCGAAACCCGTCGAGACATTGGCCTGTGCGTCGATAAAGTAGCTTGATACTGTATTGCTCTGGTTTATCGTAAGCAATGCGGTATATGACGCGCCTATAGTGAACGCGCCGCTCTGGAACACGCTCAGCGTGCCGTTCGTTATGCTTACCGAAGCGCCCTGACCTGCCGCCTGCTTTACCAGCATTGCTATGTACTGGCTGAGCGTTGTTCCCTCGTAGCTAGAAAGGCTGTAGCTATTGTAAGAGCCAGTATTCATTACCGTTGCCAAGGCAGCTGCAGTGTTGTTGATGAACGAGTCCTTCCTTACAGAAGGCGTAGACTCGTAGTACGTAAGCCCGGCAAGCGCTCCGCTCAGCGAAGAGTGCAGGAAAGTTGCCAAGCTAGCGTTAACGTTCTGCACTATGCTGCTAGTACCTGTTGCGCTGCTTACCTGCGTTTCGAGATTGCTGTAGTTTATGTTCAGCACGACGTAGGTGACGAGCTCGCTCAGCATGAGCACGAATAGCACTATGGTGAAGAGCGTCAACAGTATGCCCTTCCTGCCGACGAACAACGAATGCCTGCGTTTCAGTGCCATACAACAACACTCACATTGTAAAGCTTACTTGTGCCTCCAGCATTTAATAGCATGGGCGCCGATGCCTTGCTTACCGAATATGCGTTCTGGAGCCCGGGCGGCATAGGACCCTGTTGCGTGTATTGCACGGAAATTGAGGTGCCTTCATTGCCATTGCCACTGTAATCGTTCGCATTGCCGTCAAGCGGCCACCACCCGATCAGCTTCGCATTGCTTACCGGAATCGCAGCAATGCCTTGCTGGTAGAGCTGCGATATCTGCGTGGCTGACAGCGAGCTGTTGTATATCTGTACGTCAGCTATCTCGCCTGTGAACAATGAGTTTGCAGTTCCAGGAGCCCCACGGGCGCCTATTCTGAGTGCAAGGCCTGTGTTGCCAACCCCCCCAGTTGCAGGATACGGTGTTGCCTTGGCTGTATTGAGGTACGCTATTACTGCGCTGCCATTGTATGTCAGCGCAACCTGACTCCATTTGTCTGCCGGCACGTACAGCGATGGGCATATCCATGTCCATCTTGGAGATGTGGTGTTCAGCGCCCAGCACAGCTGGCCTGTTGATGAAAGCGCCCATTCGTAAGAGTTTTCCTTGTTGAATATGATGCAGCCTTGCGACCCACAGCCCGATAAGCTGCTTGGATTGAGCCAGGCGTAGAACGTCAGCTGCGTCCCTACGCTAAGATCAGGAGTGTTGTTGACTTGAACGTAGCTGCTCGCGCCGTTGAACTGCGCGATGTCCATTGCGGGCGCATATTCGTTGTTTATGAAAATCGCCGAATCGCTGGTGTTGTAGAGGTTCTTGAAGAGCATGTCAGCAACTGCTGACTGGTTGTTCAGGTAAAGCTCAGAAAGCGCATGCAGCATGCTCTCGTTCGAAGTAAAGTTGTAGCCCCACAGCTGGGTCGTTCCGGTCTGGACGAACGTGGTGTAAGTTGTTTGGCCGTTAACAGTGCCTGCATAATCGTTAGCATTGCCGTCAAGCGGCCACCACCCGAGCAGATCGTAGCTGTTGAGCGGGCTGCCATCAATGCCCTCGGCATACAGTGCGTTGGCCGCGTTGGCTCCTAATGCATATCCATACACCTGTACATCAGCTATACCTCCAGAGATAGGGTTGCAGCCGCTGCTTGATGTAGGATTCGTGCCGCTTATTGTCGTGCCGTTGTACAATATGCTCCCTGTGGCAGCCATAGGGCTGCCTATCCTTTTGCCATTAAGATAGACTATAAGGTAGGTACCATTGTATGCTCCTATAAGCTGCTGCCATTGATTTGGTATAAGATGTGCGCCAGGAGAATTTTGGAAGTTGCTGCCTCCTGTGTTCTTTATACCCCACAATTCGGTCGGTGGGCTGGCCCCCGCCTCTAGGTAGAAATAGTAGCTGTCGCCGCATCCCTTGCTCCCTGAAAGTGCGTTCTCCCAATAGTTTCCAGACGCTCCCCATAGGCTGTTATTGGTTGGGTATACCCAGAATGACACAGTTATATTGTTGGTGTACTGCGGGGTTGTGACGGCCTTTATGTAGCCAGCAGGAGCCTGCAGGAAGTTTGCGTAACCGAAAGGCACGGCCGGACTGTATCCTGCCTGCACCTCGGTAATGCTACCTCCCTGCGCCACCTGCCCGAAAGTGGTGCGCAGCATGCTCTGGAGAAGTCCCTGCGCAAGCGTCGACGGCGCCTGAAAGCTCTGCGGTGCGCTGAACTGCATGTAAAGCAGTATAGATACAGCTGCAGTTGCCACTATAAGCGAAAAAATAGCATCGACCGTGAATATGAAACCTTTCATCATCCAACACCAAATGGCTGGCTTGTCCAGATATCTACCTGCACCGCAACAGGCACGCCTCCCAGGAATGCATGCCCTGTGCTCGTGTATGTCGTTAGTGCACCATTAGTTTCTGGATTTTCGCCTATTGTTATGTTGAGGCTGCCGCCCCTTATGGTTATGAAATATTCGTAGCCTACGCCAAGCACCTGCTTGCTCTGCTGATAGCCTGCAGGGGTGCTTGCCATTGCTGCCAGCGCGTACACCTTGGCAGGAGAGAGCACCGTGGAGCCAGAGCTGTTAGCCAGGCCAACTCCTATTCCCTGCCAGGTGCTCTCGTTGCTCGTGTTGATCTCTGAGTTCCAGTAGCTCGGCGAGCCTGGCGTGAGCAGCGTGCTCGCAAGGCTCTGCTGCTCTATCTGCATTATCGTTGCGCCGTTGCCGTAAGAAAGCGAAAGCTGGCTGTTCACGTCATACCACGTATAGGTAAGAAGGGTCAGCGCCACGCTGAATATGACTATAGCGAAGATGACGTCGAAGCTCCAGAACTGCGCTTTCATGTTCATCATATCAGCTCAGCGATACGTTTACCTTTGCGTAGAGCGGCAATCCCTGCGCGTAGAGCTGCTGCACCTGCTGCTGTGTAAGCGATGTGTTGTAAACCTGTATACCCGCAATCTTTCCATTGAAATAATACGGCGTTCCACCGCAACTGGTGTCCGAGCATTTACCAATATCGGCCGGATCAGAGGCGGGAAGAGTTGTAGATAGCGATAAACCAGTTGCAACTGTCTGTGGTACGCCATCTATGTATGCAGTCACAGTGCCTGAGGTATATGTGTAACCAACTAAATACCATTTTTTCGGTGCCAGCGTCGATGTAGTACAATAGTTCGGTCCGTAGTTCGAGAAGCACACGACTCCGCCACTTCCAAGATGGAGTGACGACCATTCATTACTTATGGTGCTTCCGTAGGAATATATTATTTCAAAGGTCGATGGAACTGAAGGGGTTTCTACCCATGCAAAAACAGATCTTGCTGAGTTTCCGGTAGGCAAGTTGGTATCTCCAGTAGATATATACCCAGAGTTGCTGAGGTTTGCGACCGGAATATCCTGTAGCGATGAAGAGACGGTCTGCATATTGCTATACGTGACACTGGTCGCAGTGCCACCGTTTGCATATATTGAATAATCATTGGCATTGCCGTCAAGCGGCCACCATCCCACAAGCCCGGTATTGCTGAGCGGCATGGCAGTGATGCCTGCTGAATATTGCTGCGCTATCTGCTGGGCCGTGAGCGATGTGTTGTAGACCTGCACGTTCGATATTATGCCGTTCCAGTCATCGAAGCCGGCCAGGTTGCCTATCCTGAACAGCTTTGATGGGATATAATAGATCAGCTGGGAATCGGGCACGCTGCCGCTGAGCTTGCCGTTTATGAATATGCTCGCATTGGTGCCATTGTAAGTGCCAACCACATAGTACCATTTGCCGAGCTGCAACGGAGTGCTGTTGGTGCGAACGGCTACTGTGCTGTTGTACGTGCCGAACGTCATCTCCCCTATGGAGTTGCCAGTCATTGAAAGGTAGTACGAGCCATCGCTAGCTGTCGCCTGCACTCCAGCCACGAACATCCATGGCGTGTCAGAATTGGCCTCGACCCAAGCACCCACAGTAAGGTGCGTTGGCTTGAGCACGGGGCTGCTGCTCACGTTTATGTAGCTCCCTAGCGTACCAGTATAGGTCCCAGCGCCCTGGCCGTTGAACTCCGCTGCCTGGAATGCGGATGTGTTCGCAAACGGCGCCCAAGACGGGCTCACGAACGTGCCATTATTTCCATTGCCGCTCATGTCGTGTGCCACGCTGCCATAGCCTTCGTCAAGCGGCCACCATCCAACAAGATGCGACTGCAGGCTGTTCGCCGAGCTGAAGGCGTTGATTGTCACGTTGGCCATGCCTATGGGCGAGTTAGACGTCACGAACACGGTTGCATTTCCAGCAGGGTCGGTAACAGATGATAAATCTGATGTGTTGCTCGTAACGCTAAGAGAGCCAAAGCTCGGAGCAGCCCCAATCAGAGTGTTTGTGCTATCTGCTGCGCTGCCCGTGCTGGCATGCACATTCACCTGTGCCACGTTGCTGTAATTCACGTAATTTGGCACGCCATTATTTCCATTGCCGCTGTAGTCGTTCGCGTTGCCGTCAAGAGGCCACCACCCCACCAGTCCTGCATTGCTTATCGGCGTTCCGGATATGCCCTCCTGGTAAAGCTGCGAAACCTGCGCCTGCGAGAGTGCGGTACTGTAAATTTGTACGTTAGCGATAGATCCGTTGAAATATCTATCCCACCTGCCTATCCCATTCATGTCAGGAAGCCCTATACACCCTATATAATTTGCGCCACCTGGATAATCGACTCCATTTATATATCCTGTGGGGTGACCATTGCTCAGTACAAGTGCGGTAAATATCCATCTACCTTTAAAGGACTGAGACACACCCCATGAATTTCCCGTCGATGTGTTTCTTAGTTCAAATCTAAGTGAGCCATCGTTATACTCAATGTCATCCCAACCACCGCCGTAAAGGCCTACAACACCTCCTTCGGATCCTGACGATACCATTCCAGAATCATACGACCACGCTGCTAGGGTTACATTACACATGACATTGTTTGAAAATGGAGAAGGGGGGATCACTACGCTGCTCTGCCCATTGAACTGCGCCGCTTTCGTTTCAGCTATGACTTCTGTGCTGAGCTGCCTGGCGTATGTTGCAGGATTCGGTGGCTGTGCGTCTATGTAAACCACTCCATTTTCGTTTGCCACCTTGAGCAATCCTGTATATGCCGGCACGCTGTAAACCGTTATGCCGTTGTACGCGCTTGAGATGGTGCCGTTTATCAGCAGGTTTCTTGCAGAGCTGTACGCTATGGCTGTGATCAACGTCTTGCCCACAGTCTCGTTCGCTATCACTGCTCCGTCAGATGTTATGAACAGGTTGTATGGCTGGAGCGAGCTTGCCACAGGCATGCTCAGCGTGGCGTTGTAGCCGCTCCCTGCCACGAGCGCCTGGTCTATGTAGCTGGATATGTCCTGCGCCACGAGCTGCATCGATGCGTATTGCTGCGCATTGAGCGTCGTGGATCTCTGCAAGGCGACGAGCCCGAACAGCACAAGGAACAATACAAGCACGAACGAGTATACTATTATGAACTCGAAGGCGATCTGGCCCTTGCTCCGTCGCCCCCTGGCCTGCCCCAGCATCAAATCCATTGTTATTAGATGAAAAGCATAATAAAGTTGTCGGGCTGCGTCTAACTAAGTATCTTATGCATCTCCCCATGTCAGAAAATATAGGTTTCCAATGCACGCCAGAGCAATCCACTCCTACCTTCTAAAGTTGGATAGATCGTCCAGCATGTTTCAATAAAAATTGACATTTCCGAAATAAAATAGAAAACTATTTATATGTTATGCTTGCTAAATATCCCGTATGGCCATAAGGATAGTCATAAGGTCTGTCGAGAAGCCGACCATCAAGAAGCCAGAGGACCTGATAGACTGGTTCTGCGAGGTCTTCGGCATAGGCACCGAGAGCGGTGCGGCCGACGCCGAGGAGCGCATATTCAAGGCGTTTGCATATGCGGCGTTCGAGAACAAAGGTTTATCAAGCTCGGACCCCAGCTTAAGGCAGGGCCTTGCAAGGAGCACAGTTATATACCATCTCAACAGGCTCATCAGCATGGGTCTGATAACGAAGCAGGGCCGCAAGTACCACCTGCGCGCCAACGAGATGTCGAAGGTGATAGAGGAGCTGGAGTATGACATCAACAGGGAGATGATGCGAATGCTCGATGCTGCGCACGAGTTCGACAGGCTGATGCTGCGCCAGCGCAGGACGCGCAGTCCACGGGCCAAGATAAGCAAGGAGAGGTGATTGTATTGGCAGATAAAAAAGATAATGATGCAAATGGAGCCAAGAACGGACAGGAAGGAGGGAAGCCAAATACCAAAGAGCCAACTGTGACCAAGCAGGAGTACGACGAGCTCAAGGAGCGCATGCTGCGCATCGCGGCAGAGTTCGACAACTACAAGAAGCGCACAAAGGCCGACATAGACAATGCCAAGGGCATCGGCAAGGCAGAGGTAATAAAGGGCATACTGCCAGTTCTTGACGAGTTCGAGCTCGCCATGATGGCAGTAAGCAATGCGGAGCCCACGCTTGCGAAGGGCGTTGAGATGGTGTTCTCCAATCTTGTTGAGGCGCTGGCAAGGGAAGGGCTCAAGGCCATAGAAACAGACGGCATGTACGACCCGTACAAGCACGAGATCGTGCTGGCCATGGAGAGCGACAAGAAGCCAGGCACCATATTGCAGGTGACCAAGAAGGGCTACACGGTGAACGGCATAATGATACGGCCGGCTTCGGTCATAATCGCGGTCGGCAGCGAGGCCAAGGAAGGCATCGAAGAGAAAGATGATATTAACAAAAACAACAAGGGCGAATAAAATGAGCAAGATAATTGGAGTGGATTTAGGCACATCTAATAGCGCAGCGGCAGTGCTTGAGGGCGGACGCCCGTCAATAATCCCGAGCGCGGAGGGAACGTCGCTCTACGGCAAGGCGTTTCCGAGCTACGTGGCATTCACGAAGGACGGCCAGCGCCTGATAGGCGAGCCGGCCAGGCGGCAGGCCGTGGCGAACCCTACCGGCACTGTAACTGCATTCAAGCGCAAGATGGGCACAGACTACGTGTACAGCATATACGGCAAGGACTACAAGCCGCAGGAACTGTCGGCAATGCTGCTGCAGAAGATCAAGAAAGATGCAGAGACATTCCTGGGTGAGGAGGTCAAGCAGGCGGTCATAACAGTGCCTGCTTACTTCAACGACAACCAGCGCCAGGCCACGAAAGATGCGGGCGCAATCGCGGGCCTAGAGGTCGTCAGGCTGGTCAACGAGCCTACCGCGGCATGCCTGGCGTACGGCCTCGACAAGTCCGACAAGGAGATGAAGATACTGGTGTACGACCTCGGCGGAGGCACGCTCGACGTCACCATCATGGAGTTCGGAAAGGGCGTGTTCGAGGTGAAGAGCACGAGCGGCGACACGCAACTAGGCGGCACTGACATGGATAATCTCATAGTAGAGTTTCTGGTGGGCGAGGTGAGCAAGCTTGGCGTTGACGTGAGGAAGGACCCGCAGGCCATGCAGAGGCTGCGCGAGGCAGGCGAGAAGGCGAAGATCGAGCTCTCAACGGTCATGTCAAGCGAGATAAACCTGCCGTTCATAGCGCAGAAATCAGGGCAGCCTGTGCATTTCACTTATTCGCTCACAAGGGCGAAGCTCGAGAGCATAGTGCTGCCAATAGTAGAGCGCTCCGCCAAGCCGGTGATGCAGGCGCTCAAGGATGCGAAGATGGAGCCCAACGGTCTGGACAAGACAATACTGATAGGCGGCCCGACGCGCATGCCGATAGTGCAGCGCTACATAGAGCAGCTGCTCGGCAAGAAGATAGAGCGCGGCGTAGACCCGATGGAAGCAGTGGCTCTCGGCGCTGCTGTACAGGCAGGGGTGCTGACAGGCGAGGTCAAGGACATACTGCTGCTTGACGTGACGCCGCTCACCCTTGCGATCGAGACCCTTGGTGGCGTAGCCACGCCGATGATAGAGCGCAACACTACAATACCGATAAAGAAGACGCAGATATTCACCACAGCCGAAGACTTTCAGACCAGCGTGCCGATACACGTAACGCAGGGCGAGCGTACGCTCGCCAAGGACAACATAGACCTTGGCAGGTTCACACTGACAGATTTGCCGCCGGCGCGGAGGGGCACGCCGCAGATAGAGGTGACGTTCGACATAGACGCCAACGGCATACTCCACGTTACGGCCAAGGACAAGGGCACAGGCAAGAGCCAGAGCATGGACATAGTGGCGCCGCACAAGATGGACAAGAAGGACATAGAGGCCAAGATGGAGGACGCGAAGAAGTACGAAGAAGCAGACAAGAAGATCCGCGAGCAGGTCGAGGCCAGAAACGACGCGGAGTCGCTCATATACACGGCAGAGCACACCCTTGACGAGTATAAGGACAAGGTGACCAAGGAAGACAAGGAACGCGTAGAGAAGGCGAAGGACGCGCTCGCTGCTGCTGCGAAGACCGACGACATAGAGGGCATAAGGTCGAAGATAGAGGAGCTGAAGCAGGTGCTGGGCGAGGTCGGCGGCAAGTTCTATAAGGGCCAGCCTGGCGAGGGCGCCGAGCAAGGCGCTCCCGGTCCTGGCTCGAGCCCAGACCCTGACGAAGGTGCGCCGGGGCCTGAGGACAGCAGCGCTACAGATGCCGATTTCAAGGTAGAGAAGTGAGGTAAGCCCGCATGGCAAAAGACTACTACGACATACTGGGCGTAAAGAAGAGCGCCTCCGCTGACGAGATAAAGGGCGCCTACCGCGCTCTGGCCATGAAGTACCATCCGGACAAGAACAAGGACCCTGGCGCAGAAGAGAAGTTCAAGGAGGTTAATGAAGCCTATGCCGTGCTGAGCGATCCGGAAAAGCGCAGGCAGTACGACGCATATGGCCCTGATGTGTTCAACCAGCGCTTCACCGAAGAAGACATTTTCCGCGGCTTCGACTTCGACCAGGTCTTCAGGAGCATGGGCTTCAATGTCGGAAATATGTCAGGCTTCGGCAACATAGACGACATGTTCAGTAGCTTATTCGGTATGCAGACGCGCCAAGGCCGCGCGAATGACATGGGCACAGACATATTGGCGCGCGTGAGCGCGAGCCTGCGCGATGCTGCGCACGGCACCACAAAGCGCGTCTCTGTAAGGCACATCAAGGTGTGCCCGAGATGCGCTGGCACAGGCGCAGAGCCCGGTTCCAGCATAGTGAGGTGCGACAGGTGCGGAGGCACCGGCCAGCTGAAGGCCACAAGGCGCACGCCCTTCGGGATGATGCAGACGATAAGCGCCTGCCCCAAGTGCGGGGGTGCGGGCCGGGTGCCTGAGAAGGTGTGCAGGACGTGCTCAGGAACAGGCCGCGTGCAGGGCGAGGACAAGATAGATGTCACCATACCGAGAGGCATAAGCTCGGGCCAGAGGCTGCGCGTCAAGGGCATGGGCGACTACGGCTCAGACCGGCATGGCAACCTCTACATTGACGTTATCGTAGAAGACGATCCGAACCTCGAACGCGTCGGCGATGACCTCCACGCGCAGGTTGACGTACCATTCTACATCGCTATGCTGGGCGGCGAGGTGGAGGTGCCGACGATAGACGGCAGCGAGCCTCTGCGCATAGAGCCCGGGGCACAGAACGGCGATAAGATACCAATGAGAGGCAGGGGCATGCCGCATTTCGAGCGTCAGGGCAGCGGAGACGAGATCGTTGAGGTAAGCATAAGCGTGCCAAGAAAGCTGACGAAGGAGCAGCGCGACCTCATGGAGAAGTTCGCCAACGAGCAACCGGACGATGGCCAGCAAGGCCGCGGCAAGAAGAGGAAGTTCGGCATGTTCTGAGAGCGCTTCTTTTTGATTGGCAATGCAAACGTTTAATAATATTATCATGATTACCGGTGGGCCGTGATGTGCTTGATGATCTAGTCAGGAAAGCAAGACTCATAGGTGCTCCTGGGAAGTACAACTACATTCTAGTATCAAAGGCAGGTTTCAATAAAGAATGCAGGGATGCTGCAGCGAGTTATAGCACAGTACTGCTAGACCTGAATGACATCAAAGAGCTGTTCGATGCTGCCGGATGAATGCCGCTCTGAGTCACAGCCATGTAGAAAACTACTCTTATCATCTTCACTTCAATCTTATCGAATCGAGGTTCATTGGCGCCCTGCTGTCCGCGTGCGCCACCCTTCCCAGCGTCCTTGCCAAGTCCTCGCACTTCTGCTCCTCCCCATGCATGGTAAATATGCTCTTTGGCCTGACGTTGAGCTTCTCCACGAAGCTTATGAGCTGGCGCCTGTCGCTGTGGCCCGAGAAGCCCTCGACAGTCTTGATCCCCATGTTCACCTTTACCGGCATGAGCTTGCCGTCCTCGTCAGGCAGTGGAACCTCGCTGGTGCCGTTCTGCAGGCGCCTGCCGAGCGAGTTGCTGCTGTTGTAGCCCACGAAGACAAGCGTGTTCTTCGGGTCTTCGGCCAGGCGCCTGAAATATTCCACGCTCGCGCCTCCGTTCATCATGCCCCCGCTCGCGAGTATTATCGCTGGCCCCTTCTCAAACACCTGCTCGCGCTCGCCCTTCACCACCTCGAACAGCTCGCTCTCGAATGGGCTCCTGTTGTTCAGTATGCGGCTCCTGAGCCCCTCCTTCAGGTACTCTGGATAGGCAGTGTGTATAGCGCTGGCATCGAGTATCATGCCGTCCAGATAGACCGGCACGTCGAGCTTGTATTGGCTGTTCTCTCCCATCATGTAGCTCTCCAGAACGAGCTGGAGCTCCTGGCTCCTGCCCACCGCGAATAGCGGTATTAGCACCTTGCCCCCGTTGCCTATGGTGCGCCCTATGGTCTCCATCAGCGCATTTTCCGCATCGTGCCTGTTCGGCGTTATGTCGTTCGGGCCACCGTACGTGCTCTCTATGAACAGCGCGTCCATCCGCGGGAAGCGTGTGTTGGCAGGGTCAAATAATCGCGTGAAGCCGTACTTCATGTCGCCGGTGTGCACTATGTTGTACATGCCTTCTCCGACATGCAGGTGCACAAGCGCGCTGCCGAGTATGTGGCCCGCGTTGTGGTACGTGAGCTTCAGCTCGTCTGTTATGTTGGTCACCTCGCTGTAGTCGCGCGTGACCATGTGCATGAGCATCTTCCTCACGTCCTTTTCGTCGTAGAGCGGCGTACCCCCGCTCCTCTGCACGAGCTTTATGTAGTCGTTGAGCAGCAGCGCGGCGAGGTCTCGCGTGGGCGGCGTGCAGTAGACCGGGCCGTCGTAGCCGTACTTGAAAAGGTAGGGTATGAAGCCCATGTGGTCCATGTGGCCGTGCGTCAGCACCACCGCATCAAGCTCGTTTATCGAGAAGTTGGCGCTGTCTAAGTAAGGGAAGGCCTTGTTCGTCTCGCCGCCGGCATTTGCGTCGAGTCCCTTCACGCCCGGCTCCGGGCTTATGCCGCAGTCTATTATCACCTTCGAGTGCGGCGTTTCGAGTAGCAATGAGCTCCTGCCGACCTCGCGGAAGCCGCCGAGGGCCGTCGCCTTGAGCCACTCGCTCTTGAGTATAACCTTGTTGATGTTCTGCCCCACCCTATGCAAGAACTTCTTCCTGAAGTCGCTTTCGTTGTACAGGAGCTGGCGCACTCCGCGTATCGTGTCGCTGTTCATGGTGGGCGTGCGCAGAACCTTCGGCACCCAGCCTGTCTTTATCGCTATCTCTTTGAGGGTGCTGCCGCCCTTGCCTATAACTAAGCCTGGCTTGAGCGCCTCTATCAGCACCTCGCTGAAATCTGCCACGAACCGTATGTTGCTAGTCACGGCTTCCTTCGGCACTATGGCGTTTATGACCTCGAGCGCCTTCTCGGGCTCCATGAGCGCGGAGCTGTCGCTCCTCACGACGAGCTTCTTCTTTATGGCCCCGGCTATGCTCCTTATTACCGTCTCGTCGCTGTATACCGCTGCTATCTTCTTGACCGTGACGACTATGTCAGGGCCTTCGAAGTCCGCCTTGACGAAGCCTGCCTCCTTCGGAAGCAGCTCCTCGATCTTGCCGAAGAGCTCCCCGTTGCGGAGCTTCGTCTGGTCTTCCTTGTCTTGTGGCTTGTCCTCCAATGAATCACTGGCGTTTAAGCTATATGTAAAAAATCCCTAGAGTGCTATGCCTGCGAAGTACGCAAAGTCAAGGTCGAAACATAAATGCGGCTCTACTTGGCCTGGCTGAGTATCTTGTCAAGGTCCTTGCCCGTGTATTCCTCGTAGCCCGCCTTGGTTATGGCGGCTATGGTTATGGTGTTGCCCGTTGCGGAGTCGCGCTTCATGGCGATGTTGAGGGCCCTATACGTGCCCCTTATTGCCTCCTTCGTCGTTATGCCCGGCTTGTACATGTCCTCCAGATAGCCGAGCGCCGTCAGCGAGCCGCTCCCTGTGCTTGTGAACTTGGTTTCCTCAGAGTAGCCTCCTGCCGCATCGAGATTGTAGAGCTGGCCACCCTCGCCGTCAACCCCTCCGACTATGAGCTGGACGTAGAAAGGCAGCATCTTGTTCTCCTGCAGTATGACAGAGAGCAGAGTCGCGGCGCTCCTCGGCGACAGCGGCCTGTTCTCATTCATCTTGTAGATCTCGTTCTGTATCTTAAGTATGCGTATCAGCTCCTGCGCGTCACCCACCAGGCCTGCTATGGTCATGCCAAGATTGTCGTCTATCTTCCATACCTTCCTGGCCTCGGTGCTCGCTATGAACGTGTCCATGGTTGCGCGCGAATCCGCGCCGATTACTACGCCGTCAGTACACACTATGCCAACGGTCGTCGTGCCCTTCATGTACCTCTTAACATCTCTCTCACTCATATCCGTCGCCATTTAAACCACTCGAACAGCTGAAGCATTACTGCACACGTGCAATGCAGCAACGTCGCCCTCCTTGCCGGGTAAATTTCCGGCTTGAATAAAAATAAACCAACAAACCGCTAGCACTATTGCCATGCTTAAGTATAAAAGTCTTGCGCTCGCTCAGAGCTCGACCACGCTGCCGTTGCCGATGAACTGCCGTTTCGCGTCGCTGAGCTCGGCATAGCCGAAGGTCCTGTGCAGCTTGGTTATCCTGACCCTATAGCTGTTGCCTATGCGGGTCTTCGCGTTCTTTATGAAAATCACGAAGTCCCCTGCCTTGCCAATGCCTTCGCCGCGGGCACCCTTCGCGTCCACCTTCAGGTCGTATTCCATTCCTTCCGCTATATCCTCTGGCGTCACGCTCATCTACTCCACCTTGTCGCCGGTTTCCCTAGGCCTTCAACAACCCTACTGGCCCTACTTTTCCTCTCCCAACCCTGGGCGCACCAGCTTCAAATGTATTTTCTGCGCTGCCTATTTAAAGTTATTCTGCAGATTCGGCATCATTTGGCATTTGTCTAACAGGCCGGTGCGCTTTTAAGCGGTTCCCTTTTTTCTCCTGCCTTTCACTACAACTTTCGGCGTCCTCATCACGACGTAAAGCGCGGCAGCGCTAGCTGCCGCCAGCACTCCCATGACTATCAAAGAATCCGCCCTGTAGGAATAGATCCTGGCCAACTCTGTCGCCGCCCTCTCATGCGCCTCATCCAAGTAAAAGTACGCCGCGCTCGCGTTTGCCGCATATTCTGATTTAGCGTTCGCCAGCGCGCTGTACGCGCCGGTCAGGTTGGGATAGAATATTATGTATGAGCTCTGGTTCACCATGCCTATGTACTTGAGCGTGGCGTTGAAGCTGGAGCTGAAGTTCGCAGGCGCATTGCCGGGCAGCGTGAAGTTGTATGCAAAGGCGGCGCTGAAGAGGTATGCCGCAAATACAAGAGGGAGCAGCAAACGCCCTAGCATGCAGTCACAGGTTCACGTCCAGATTGAGCTGCTCCTTCAGCTCCCTGTACCTGTTCCTTATCGTCACTTCAGTCACGCCTGCCACGTCAGCCACCTCCTTCTGCGTGCGCCGCTCGCCCGCAAGCGCGCCTGCTATGTACACAGCAGCGGCGCTTACGCCTGTCGGGCTCCTGCCCGACACGAGCCCCTTGCGCATCGCGTTCCTGAGCAGGCCGACGGCCTTCTCCTGCGCCTCGCCGCTCAGCTTAAGGGCGTTGACGTACCTTGGCACGTAGCTTACCGGATCGGTAAGCGGTATCTTCAGGCCGAGCTCGTGGGATATGGCCCTGTAGGCCCTGCCTATCTCCTTCTTCGGCAGCCCGGATATGTTCGCTATCTCGTCGAGCGTCCTTGGCATGCCGGCCTTCCTGCACGCAGCGTAGATTACCGCCTGCACCACGGTCTCGATCGGCCTGCCCCTTATAAGGTTGTTCTGCACGCATTTCCTGTAGAGCAAAGCGGCATTCTCCCTTATGTTCTCCGGCAGTCCGAGATAGCTGGAGACGCGGTTCAGCTCTGGCAATGCTATGAGATAGTTCCTCTCGCTCGAGCTCGCTATGCTCGCGCGCTTGTGCCACTTGCGCATCCTGTAGAGCTGCGCCTGCCTCTTTGACGGTATGCGCACGCCGCGTATGTCCTTGTTGTACAGGTCTATCTCAGTCACAAGGCCTTTGTTAGGCCTCGTGTACTTCATCGGCGCGCCGGTGCGCGCCCTTGCATTGCGCTGGTCCGTGTCGAACGCCCTCCATTCCGGGCCGGTGTCAGTCACGTTCTCCTCTATTACAAGGCCACAGTTGTTACAGACTACCTCTCCGCGCTCGCTGTCGAATATAAGATCAGTGCTCCCGCAGCTCGGGCACACTTTAGGATTTGCGCTAGCCACATTCATGGCGTGCTGGGCCGCATGCTGCGCCTCGTCGTGCGTCAGCTCCAGCTCACCAGGCCTGGGCCTTGGCGCAGCGTCAGCTATGCTTATCTTGTTGTCCGTGAGTACTATGCGCCTCGGGGCTTCACTGCCGGTAGCAGGCTTCTCCTTGCCCTTCGCACTACGCGCGGCGGCCTTCCTGTGTACGTTTTGCTTCTTCTTCGTAGCCATGGTATCGCTCTATACCCATCGCTAATTCGCTTCACGCGGATAAGCAATAGGTTTATATTCCTTTCTAAAAACAGGCAGTAGATTAGTGCAGGAAAAGATATTTAAAGCTTGCGGTAGGGGAAATTTGAAAATTGTCGCTGATCCCATGCAATGTTTCTCGGTTTTGTGGGCGTATGCGCAGTCATTGCAGTTTACATCGGTACGCACGGATTGGTTGCAAGTGCTAAATCAAGAATCGAACGATTAGGCCAATGGGCAAAGCAGGAAAAGCGCGCGTTGCCCCCATTAAAGATTACCGGAAGCGCCAACGTCGTGGAGAAGATTCCAGGCATGCCCCAAAGGCGCACATTTTTAAAGTTTGATTTGCAAAGGCAACCAGGTGATCAAATGAAGGTTTCAGACATCTACAGCATGGACATATATAGCGACAACGGCCAGTACCTGGGCGAGGTGCGCGACGCTATAATCGATCTTGAGAAGGGCGAGGTCAGCAGGCTCCTGATGGAGGAGTGGAAGAACGCCAGCGAGGACGAGACCCGGAAGGTACTCCAGCAGAAGAGCATACTGTTCAAGAACATAAAGAACATAGGCGACGTGGTGCTCGTGTCTGCCGCAGGCCCGACGGCGAAAGCGCAAAGTTCGAGCGTCGAGGTATCCGACCTAGCAAGCAGGTAGCCAAATAACTTTTTTCTTTTGCCCTACTTCAGCACCTGCGGCAGCTTTATGCCGCGCTGCCCGGAATAAAAGCCGGAATACCTACTGCCGGTCTTGCTGTCGAGCTTCTCGAATATTATGTGCGCGAACCTCTGCTTCGGCCTCAGCAGTATCGAGTAGGGCGCGTTGTTCACTACCTCTAGCGTTATTGTGCCCCTGAAGCCCGCATCTATTATGGTCGGAGGCATGGACAGCCCGTGCCTGGCCCATGTGCTCCTGAGCTCCACGAAGCCCGCTATGTCGTCAGGCATCTCCAGGTATTCGTGGGTCGAAAGCAGAACCTGCTCGTGTGGGCCTATAACAATACCGTCCTTGCCCTTCTCTATCCTGTACGCCATGGCTATATGCTCTTCGTTTGCAGGATCGAGGACGAAACCCTCATTGCCGGGCTGGTGCCTCGCCACCTCGCTCGTTATGCGGCAGTCGATGCCGTTCTCGCGCACTATCTCCCTCGCGAACGGTTTTATCACGAGCCTCTTCGTGCGCAGCATGTTCAGTATGTCCACGTCAGACAGTATCATGCAACCCCCAGGTATCTTATTCTGCAAGCTATAAAAGGATTGAGCTGCAATAGGAACGCAGCGCTCCCTTCGTCCAGCCCGGCCAAGGACACGAGGCTTTCAACCTCGGAACTCGGGTTCAAATCCCGAAGGGAGCATGGCATTAACTAGAGTGCTGCTTCTCGAAGAGCGCATGACTCTAAGTCCTGTAGCCCTCGCTATCTATTGCAAAAGTATTTATATATTAACATTTAGTTAATTTACGATGAAATTAACAAACAGGCTCAGGCAGTATATAAATAATGCTAAGTTGACCGACTTCCGCCATCTGGCGAGCCTTTCGCTTACGTCAGAGAATTCATTGCGGGTTACCCTTAGCCGGCTGGCTGCCAGTGGCGAAATCTACAATCCGATAAGAGGTGTCTACATCTCAAAGGGCGCCGATATGTTCTGGGTCGCGTGCCGGCTCTATCCGGGGTATATCTCGCTTTCGACTGCGCTTTACATCCACCACTTAACCGAAGAATTCCCATTCACGATTTTTGTTGCTTCAGAAGTAAGAAAATCAGTTGAAATGGGTAACATCGAATTCGCATACTTCAAGGCCAAAGATTACCTTGGTGTCGAGAAGGGCGCGTATGATGTCGCCTCTGTAGAAAAAACAGTCTGCGATTCCCTGCGGCATGGCGCATTAGTGAATTTTCAAACACTCGCAAAGGCACTTTATTTCGCCGATATTAAAGCAGACGTGGTACTCGATCTGTCAGAGAACGAGGATTCTGCATTCTTCCAGAGGCTTGGGTACTTGCTCTCCATACTCCCAAGGTTAGACAAAGAGAAAAGAAAATTGCTCATGGAGTGCAAGAAAAGGGTGAAGGCGAATGCCTATTTGTGCGGAAGAAGCAAAGGAGTTTATATACCAAAATGGAAAATAATCGATAATATAGGAAAAGAGGTGCTTTTGTCATGGTGGCTGCAATAAGCTTCAAAATCGACGAGCTACGAGAGTACGCTGTTGCGGCAGGGCTCAGCCTTAATTTTGTCGTTAAGGAAGCCTTCATGTTTGAGTTGATGGACTTAATGGCAGGAGCAGGATTTGTCCTGAAAGGCGGTACTGCGATAAACAAGGGGTTCCTGCAGGGCCATCAGCGATTCTCCGAGGATTTGGACTATGATACCGATCATACAGCAGAGCAAGTGCGACGGATTATAGCTTCACTCGGTTGGGATATAAAAAAGGAGTTTTACACGAAAAGTTCGATAGGCTTTATGATGCACTACCGTTATGAAGGCATAAACGACGTTGTAAGAATTGATGTGTCGTTCGGCATAAAGGGTGCCGCAGAAAGAATTAGACTGGCATCTGACTTCGTCCCAGCATCAAAAATAGTAGAAACCTACGTCTTCAAGGAGCTTAATCGGCAGAAAGAGGCAGCCTTTGAGGCGAGGCTAGAGTGGAAGGACCTTTACGATCTCTACTGGCTGCATTCGCTCTACCCATCGAAGTTTAGCATAACTGACAGAAGCGGTTTTGTGCGCGCGCTTTCTACAATCAAGGTTCCTAAAACGGCAAACGCTTACATACCGGTACAAAAAAGGCCGAACTGGAATGCAGTCATAGAAGAGCTGAAATTTGCTGCCAGCAGGTAACTGCCCGCAAAATCCTGTTTATCAGATGCAGCGTAAAACTCCCGCAATTTATAGGGGAGCAGTATCGCTAATTTTTTCCGCCGTGCCTATTGCAAAGATGCGGGGTGCTGCCTCTCTGGTGATAAGCACTGTATCGTTTTCTGCCACGCTTATGCCCTTCTCAAGCCTCAATGTGATTGTGTTGCTATTGGCTTCCTCTACGGTTGCGTTCGAGTAAGCGAAGCCCGCAGCTATGGAATACGTCTTGCCCACGGCTATGCTCTCATTAGCTATGCTGCTGGTCCTGATCCTAAGCCCGAGCCTCTTTGTCTGGATTGTCTGCGTGCTGGAAAGTATGTCTCCCTTCTCCAGCTCATTCTCGTCTATGCCCTTCAGGGCAAGCCCCACTCTTGTCCCTTTCTCTGCAGCGGGTATGTCCTCATCTTGGCTTTGTATAGATCTCACTGCCACCATCTTGCCCGAGCCGTGGTACAAGGTGTCGTGCACTCTTACAGTGCCACTTGTAACTATGCCTAGCGCGACTGTGCCGACGCCTTTCACGTTGAAGGCCTTGTCGATGTCGATTCTTGCTGCGCTCGTAGGACTATTGTCAGGCTGATAAGCGAGCAATGCATCAAGTATCGAGTCCCTGCTTACCACCGTGGCTTCTAGGCTGAGGCCTTCGAGTAGGCTGCTTATATCATTGTCATCGGTGAGCAGCACCCGCTTATGCAGCAGCGAGCACGCAACGAGCACCTCCCCAAGCAGCTTGTCTACCGAAGCCGTGCTCACTACCACCTGACCTGCGAGCAGGAGCGACTCGGGCAGGGCGTAGAATTTCTCCTCGATTGAAGTCGGCATGAGCGCCACTACCGTGTCATTGCCGATTTTCCGGTTGTAGAAAGTTATGCTGTTTTCTGAGCCCCGCTTGCCTATGTGCTCCGCAAGCGCGCTGTCGAACGGCACAGCAACTATTGTGTTCATGAATAACTACCTCAAGTTTTCAGGGCTCATCTAGATATGCCTGTGCATCAGTCCAGGCGCTTTATTATATGGTAGCCGAACTGCGTCTTGACTATGCCTGACACCCGGCCCTTCTCCAAGGCGAATGCGGCATTCTCGAACTCCTTCACCATAACGCCCCTTCCGAAAGAGCCCAGGTCGCCGCCGCGCTTCCTGCTGCCGTCCATCGAGTACTGCTCAGCGAGCTTCGCGAAGCTCTCGCCCTTGTTCAGCTTATCGAGCACCTCCTGCGCCGTCGAGAATTTCTCTACAAGTATGTGTGCACACCTTATCCTGTCTGCCATGCATTCACCACCGCTCCAATTGTAAGCTAATCTATAAAGCGTTGCCCTGCGCTATGAAAATACGTAAAATTCTGCTGACGAAAGGCATATATACCTTTAAAGCGTTCAAAGAAGTTACTGGGGCAAGACATCCTGTCTATGCCCTATGACACAAAAGCACAGGTGCTGCATTGGCGAAATATGTGCTGGTTTCGGACTCGAGCCTCGAGGCTAACTACAGAAAAGTGCCGCTGCTCGAATTTCTGCCGAGCGCACCGTCTGATTCTGTGCCGAGTCCAATTTACCACTTCTTGAAAGGGCCTTCGTATCCGCCTCTCCCCAACGGAGAGGCGAGCGTCGCGCCATACTCGGTCAGGAAGATCGAGGCCGCTCTCCTCACGCGCAACAGGCGAGAGGACGTGGTTGTGGCGCATCATGACCACATCGCGGATTTCATAAAGGACGATACGGAGATAATAGCAGTTTCAACCATGGACCCGCTCGGCCTCGGACCGCTCACCATGTCGTATTACATGCTCATGGGCGACAAGAGTGGCGCCTGGGTCAAGCGCGAATGGCTCACCCTCATAGCACAACTCAATGCGCTCAGGAAGAGCAAGAAGGCGAAGCTGCTTGTCGGGGGGCCTGGGGTATGGGAGTTCACCATCATGCCAGAAGAACTCGACCATGAGGGCATAGACTATGCATTCCAGGGGGAGGCCGATGACGTCGTCTGCGACCTCTTCGAGCAGCTTGCCACCGGCTCTATAGACCATGCCAAATTTTACGAGGGCTATGCGACTGTGGACGACAACTTCCACAGGACATATGTCGACCACAGCAAGTTCATCTCAAGGAGCCGCTCCATCGGCACGTCTTCGCCGCTAGAGAAGGTGCCGCTCATAGTGAGGCCCGCGGTAAAGGGCATGGTCGAGATAATGCGCGGGTGCGGTATAGGGTGCGACTTCTGTGAGGTCACGCTGAGGCCGCTGCGCTACTATTCAACAGAGAGCATAGTTAAGGAGATACAGGTCAATGTCAACCAGGGCCATTTCGACAACGCATGGCTGCATACTGATGAAATATTCGGTTTCAGGCACACGCGTCCAACATTCGAGCCGAACGAGGAGGCGCTCACCGAGCTGTTCACGAGCGTGATGTCCGTGCCAGGGATCAGGAGGGCTAATCCTACGCACGGCCGCATATCGCCGGCAACAGCATACCCTGAGCTGATAAAGAAGCTGGGCGAAATAATGCATGGCGGCCCGAACAATTGGATAGGCGTGCAGGTCGGAGTGGAAACGGGCAGCGACAGCCTGGCGAAGAGGCACATGCCCAACAAGACGCTGCCGCTGCACGTTGGTCCTGACGGTAGCTGGGCAAGGATAGTTCTCGAAGGCACAGCGAACATGACGAAGTACTGGTGGCGCCCCGCCATAACGGTGCAGACTGGCCAGCGCGATGAGACCGATGACGACAACTGGGATACCGTATCGCTCATAAACCGGATGAGCGGCTCTCACGTGGATGGGCGGCCGTTGGAATTCACGGTCACGCCCATGCAGAACGTGCCGCTAGGGCTTATAAAGAGTGGCGGCTTCTCGATGAATATGCTGACCGAAGCGCAGCTCGCTGTGTACTACGCGAGCTACAGGCACCTATACAAGATGGCAGTGAGGGACGCAAGGAAGACAGGTGTCGGCAACCCGCTCGTCAGGCTCGGGATCGCAAGCATACTGCCATTCGGCGGATGGGCGCTTATGAAGTTCATAGAGCGCCTGGTCAAGAAGAAGGGTCTAGACATAGAAAAGGTAAAGCGCTACGGGATGGACGGCATACCCAGCAAGGCCGAGGCCAAGGAAATACTTGCGAAGGCCTGATGACACGCTGCTTAGAGGCTCCGCGATTCCTGGCCCTGCCCCCAATGCCTGTTGTGCCCCCTGCTCCTGTTGAAGCCCTGGTGCCCGCCGTATCTTTGCCTGCCTCTGTCGAAGCCTCCAGAAGGCCTGCGCTCGCGCCCGCTGTAGAAACCTGGCCTAGCGTGCCTTATCACCGGTATGTGCTCATACGCCTTGGTGTCGAGGAATATCTTCTCTAGCTTTATGTTTGCGTCGTATTCTATCTCCTTCACAAGGCCCAGCTGGTCCCTTGACACTATGGTGAAGGCCCTCCCGTTCTTGCCCATCCTTGCCGATCTGCCCACCCTGTGCACGTACACGTAGGGGCTGTCTGGTACGTCGAAGTTTATGACATCGGTTATGTCCTTTATGTCGAGGCCCCTCGATGCCACGTTCGTAGCTATGAGGAACCTGCCGCTCTGCTTGAACCTGCTGAGGGCATGCTCCCTGCTTGCCTGCGTCAGGCCTCCGTGCATGAGCACGGCGTCGAAGCCCTGCTTTCTCAGAAAGTCGTGCACCAAGTCGGCCTCGCGCTGCGTCTGAAGGAATATTATCGCCTTTGCTGGCTTGTACGACTCTATGTAAGCTAGCA
The DNA here is from genome assembly GCA_023473665.1 of Candidatus Marsarchaeota archaeon. Classification (NCBI taxonomy): domain Archaea; kingdom Thermoproteati; phylum Thermoproteota; species Candidatus Martarchaeota archaeon. The sequence continues at coordinate 176,961 of JAMCYM010000002.1, forward strand.
GCATGTGGAACTTCATCACGCCGTACGCCACGCTGTACATATGCTTTATCGTCTTCACCGTTATATCCTCTTCTTCCCCGACAGATATGTAACGCGCATCGTGCATGTGCCTCTTTGATATATCTATTATCTTGTTGGGCATGGTGGCAGAGCAGAGCATCGACTGCTTGGCGTCAGGCGTGCGCGCCAGTATGTACTCAACGTCGTCTATGAACCCCATGTCCAGCATTATGTCCGCCTCGTCGAGCACAAGGAACTTGACTGCGTCGAAGTTCAATGCCCCCCTGTCCATAAGGTCGATCACGCGTCCCGGCGTGCCTACGACTATATCAGCGCCCCTATCGAGCCTTTCCATCTGTACGTTTATCGATGCGCCTCCGTAAACCGTCACTACGTTCAGCGAGCGCCCCGCCATCTTTACCGCGGTCTCGGCTGTCTGCAGCGCCAGCTCCCTGGTTGGCGCAAGTATTAGCACATGTGCCTTGCCGCGCTCTGGCGTACCTGTAAGGTTCTGCAGTATCGGCAGCAGGAACGCGAGGGTTTTGCCAGTGCCCGTCTTGGCGCGTACTATCACATCCTTGCCGCTCAGCAATGGCGGTATGGCTTCCCTCTGCACGTCTGTCGGTTCAGTTATGTTAAGGCGCTTCAGCGCATCCGCTAGTTCTTGCTTTACTCCAAGCTCTTCGAAATTCAAGTGAACACCATTCTGCAAGGATTAGCTGTGACTTAATCTTGCTGGTCTGAAGTACTAAGGCACGTCACATATATAAGCGTTGTTGTATGCCTGTCGCAGTGCAAGCAAGGCCTGCAGCATTTATCTACTGCGTATTACCCTTACACTTGTCATCAAAATGGCACATGGAGTTATTTGAATGTACAAAGTCTGGGATTACGGGAAAGATAAGAGATTATCAGGTCTATATCACCGGATCACGATACAAGCCTCCGAGCGCAGTCGAAGTGCAATCTTATTTGCTTGAGTTATTTAGGTGGTACAAAAGAGAAAAGAACTCATTGAATCCAATCGAACTAGCGGCTCTTCTCCATGTAAGGTTTGAGGCTATTCATCCGTTTGGCGATGGGAACGGCAGAATTGGAAGGCTAATTATGAATTTTGTGTTGCACAGTAATGGCTACCCTATGCTAAACATACCATATTCTAGTCGGCGGAGTTATTATAACGCGTTAGAAAGAGCAGAGATAAAAAAAATGACTCTATTTTCGTATTGTGGTTCTTCAGAAAATATCTAAAAGAATACAAAATGTATTTGAGCCAACGTGATAAGTAGCCAATCGCGCCTCGTGCGATTGCATCATCTATTTTGTATGGCAGCATAATTATTGCGTATCTTTCCTGCTCTGTTTTTCATACACCACAGTTGCGGCATCGATCACTAGCCTTGAGTATTTCGCAATACCTGCAGCATCGAAACCGTGGAAGTCGCCCTTCAGCTTGAAACCGGAAGCCTGCTGGTGGCCATTGCCACCCAACGCACGGGAAAGCACCGAAGAGTCGATACCGGCATCGCTCCTGACGTGCGCAACGCCGTCCTTTGTCGTGACGTACACCATTATGTCTGAACCAGTCAGCTCCTTTATCAGAGCGCACGCTTTGTTGCTTTGCAGATTTTCTGAGAAAGCAATGCCTATCGTGTGCCTGCCGATTTTGTACTGATGTACGCTGCGCCTTATGCCATCGATGTTCTCCGACTCTGACTTCTTGTATTCTGCGTAAAGCCCATCGATCGTGGACCCGGTTATCTTTCCTTCAGCAACCACCTCTACGAGCTCGCGCCGCATCGCATTCGTCTTTTTGTCGTCGAAATCGAGGAGCGCTATTATCTCGGATATGTGCGTCAGCGCTTCGTCGGTTGCCCGGTCGTCAGCTTTGAGGTTGAAATCTGTGATATGCGCCAGCTCGGCAATCACCCTGCATGTCTCGTCGCCATTGCATAGATTTTCGTGCACCAGTTCAGCCCCGCACTTTGGATTCTCGCCGCATATAAGTAGGTCTGTGTAGCTCTTGATGGCCTCAACCACCTGGCTGAGCCATGGGTGATGGTCAATCCAAATGACTGTGTTGTCGCGCGACCTCAAGCTATCCAGAAGGCCCGGCAGGTTAGGCAGGTAGTCGGCCGACGTGTTAAGGTCAGTTATTATCACAGTGCCATTGCTAAAGCCGTCAAGCTTCCTCATCACAGAGGAAAACTCGTTCCAGTTCGGATTGGTGAATACCATGTAAGCGATGCGCTTGTCGTACCTGCGCAGGAGCTCAGCTGCGCATGCTATGCCATCGAAGTCGCGCCTGTGGCTTACCACTGCAATACGTCCGTTAACTAGCCGTTCGGCATCAGCCATCGCACCACAATGCAATTGCCGCGCTACAGTTTAAAGACGTTTGTATGCACGTCAAATCCCGCCTGCAGAAGGGATAAATATGTTTGATTTCAAGCCTTACTGCGGTGCTGCGGGATGGACAGGGAAGAGATCCTGAAGAAGATATCAGATGCGAGCCACAGCGCGCCCGAGCTGAAGCGCTCCACCATAGTGTACCAGCACATGCACGATCCTGCGCTGCTGCGCTACTACTACAAGGTTAAGACGCTGCCACTTGTGGAGCGCCTAGACCTGTCCGGGTCTTCGCCGACCGATATATTCGTGGGCAGGTTCGGCTATCCGAAGGTGTTCATAGGTCCTATGGTGCCTCCGGAGTTCGGCGACACCAGCATACTCAGCACCCCTGAGCGCTGGCGCTACAAGTCTATAGATGAAATAGTGGACATGCGCTACAGGCTCGTAAGGGGGATGTATGAGACTAATGTTCATAGCATTGAGAAGGGCAGGATCGAGGAGCAGGTCAGGGATCTCGCGCTGGCAGAGCGCCCTGCCGATTCTGAAATAGAGTTCGCGAAGAAGCCGTTCGTCAAGGTTGAGTTTCGCGATGAGGTGCAGCCCTTCGGCCCAAGCGCGCAGCTCAAGAGCTTCGAAGTCCACAACGTGCATGCCGACAGGAAAATGGAAAGCAGGTACTCCGACACCGATGCCACTGCCACCACTGCGATACTGGAGCTCTACGAGCGCGGAGTGCCCGTGTCGCAGATACAGAAAGGCCTTTCTGCCGGCCTCTTCGGCGTGCAGAAGAATCGGCGCTTCGTGCCTACCAGGTGGAGCATTACCGCGGTAGACGACACGCTCGGCAAGAATAAGCGCGAACACATCAAGGAATACGACAGCGTCGACGCCATATACGCTTTCTACCATGTCTCACTTGACAACCGCTGGCTCATATTCTTCATGCCGGGCAACTGGCAATACGAGTCAATAGAAGCCTGGTGGCCAAAGACTGTGTGGAACGCCAACGGGATTGACATCTCGATATACGGCTCCTACGAGGGCTATAAGGGCAGGAGTGCCTATGCAGAGATTGGCGGCTGTTACTACGCAGCAAGGCTCGCAGTGACCGAGCGCCTGGAGCTGATGAAAAGGCAGGCAATGGTGCTCATATTGCGCGAGGTCCACGACGGCTACATAATGCCTGTCGGCGTATGGAACGTGAGGGAGCACGTGCGCGAGACCCTCGAGATCGAGCCTGCTGTGATGCACACGCGCGAGGAGATGTTCGCTTACATACGTTCCAAGCTTTCCATACCAGTGAAGAGCTGGATAGCGAACAGCGTGCTCCTGGACAAGATAACAAGGCAGAGGAGCATGAATGAGTATATAGCTGCAGGTAGCCAAGCGCCTTAAGGATGCTGCTAAGGTTTTTATATCTATCATCACTTGTATATAACAATATAGTTATATTGGCGTGATGATAAATGAAGGAGCTCTCGGTGTACAAGATAAGAGATATGGTGCTGAGCTCTGGCAGAAGCGTATTCTCACCTCAGCAGCTTTCCAACCTTATAAACAGACCAAAACCAGTCTCGACTGTTTATATGAGTAGGCTGGTTGCAAAGGGCCTCGCCTCAAAGGTGCTTCGCGGCAGGATAGCATTTGGCAATGACGATTTTGTGATTGCAACGCAGCTTGTCGAGCCCTCCTACATCTCGTTCGATTCTGCACTTCTTTTCCACGGCATCATAAAACAGGTACCTCGCAATGTCGAATGCGCAACAAGCAGGAACTCCATTACCTACAAGGAGCTTGGCATAGAATACCACAAGATACCGGAGCGACTGTTCTTCGGCTATGAGCGTCACAGGCGGGGAACTAGCTATGCCTTCGTCGCAACCGCAGAGAAGGCACTGGTTGATGGCTTATATCTGAACAGATACGACGAGACGCGTTTTGAGGAGCTGGCTGATGGACTGAACTTCGCGGGCATTGCGCGCATGCTGAAAAGATTTACTGGTAAGGGTTCGGTAAGGATGAAACGGGCGATCAAATCATTGGCATAGACGAGCTCACGGAATTGGCGCACCTCAATAACATGAGGCCATGGCAGCAGGAGAAGCACTATGTGCAGGCGCTTACACTAAATGCGCTCTCGGAACTACCACTGGCGTTTAAGGGTGACACATACCTCTGGTTCTTTCATGGTCTTAGGCGGTTCTCGGAAGACCTAGACTTCACGGCCACTGGCGCGCTAAATGAGAGCATTCCTGAGTCGACATCCCGGTCCCTCTCTTTTTTTGGCGTAGAAAACGATATAAAAATGGTTTCAGGAGACAATAAAACGCTTTCGTTTAGGATAGCGGCGCGCGGCCCTCTGAACACCGGGCCAAATGACCTGTGCTTCGTATACGTCGAAATAAGCAGGCGCGAAGCGCTCATCGAAAAGGGCATTCCATTAAAGCTTGACTACCCTGCCTACCAGTTGCCTGTAAGGCGCCTTATCGGAATGAGCCTGGACGAAGTTGCTGCAGAGAAGGTGCGTGCCATCCTATCAAGGAATAAGGCCCGCGATATCTACGATCTTCACTACCTTGTGAAGGAAAAGGGAGTACGGTTCAGCAAGCATATGGTCGATTCAAAGTTGAAATACTACAAGAAGAGTTTTTCCAGTGCATTGTTCTTGGGGGCTGTCGAGGCCAAGCGCCAGGCATATACGAAGGAACTTAAGGGCATAGTTTTTGATGAGTTGCCTAATTTTGATGCTGTAAAGGAGGCATTGGAGAACTGGACTGCCAAGTGATGCAACGTGTAAACCTATCAAGCGATATGAAGGGTATCGCGGCTTTTGGTCAATCCAAGCTGTCTGGTGTCAGCTCATCGATCTCCCTGCCGAGTTTTAGTGAGATGATTGGTTTTGCCTTTACCATCCGTGCTGCAATTGTCCGTCCTTTCTCATCAAGGACTTCGAAAACGTATGGCCTGTCTTCAATGAGCTGAAGGCGGAACTGGTTCAGCCTGTTGGCGGCGCCGAGCTCGAATGTTCCTACCGTTTCGTCGATAAATCTTACGACCAGTGTGCTCGGCTGATGCCTGAGGGTCTCGCATTCTGGCCGCTTTTCGATTAATATGTCTGCGGCTACGCTCTGGGGGACCGCTATGCCTATCGAGGCCATGTAATCATTTATGCTGTTGCCAGCGACGGGCCTTTTTTCCCCGTAGAACCCGGTCCTTATGAATATCGTGTCTGCTGCAAGCTTGTCCTCGCCTCTCCTGACCACGAAGCTGAACGCGCCAGTCCTGGAATCAAGATGCTTCAATTTGGCTACGGCTTCATCGTCTGCCACATAACTGAACACAAGGTCGCGCGCCGCGGCAGGTGCCACGTCTGCCGTCTGTTTCAGATACAGCTTCGTCTGGCAAAGCCTTCTTATGCCTCCGTCTATGTCGGTCGCGTTGTGGGTCAGCAGCATAAGCCCTATTCCGCGTTTCCTGAAGTCCTGGAGCCTGTATTTTATGTCCTCTACTGCGGCAGAAGCCTCGTCACCAAAGACGAGCTGCGCCTCTTCTACGCATATCAGCATGCGGAGCTTGTCGTCGCCGTTTGAGTCAAGCAGCGATGCGATGGCGTACGCCTGGTTTAAGATCAACGCATAAAAATAAGCCATCGTCTTTACGCTGGCACGCGAGAGGTCGAACACCACCCCCCTGTCGAGGAGTTCCTCTATCCTTATCCCGTCCATTACCGAATACTCTGGCATGCGCAGTATCGCCGCAAGATGCTCCAGCGACGATTTTATGTTCTCTCCGTGCTTGGTATACTTCACGCCTGTGCTGGTTTTCCTGCCGTGCAGCCGTATTATCGCCTCTTGGATCTCTTCATATACCTGCGCGGGCTCAGGCGTCCTATTGCTTATGGCGTAAGCTCTGCCGAAGGCGTTCACAAGGCATTTCTCTAAAGGCCTTTTGTAAGGGCCCGCGTCTGACGCTGCCGCGAGGATCATGGCCAGGTCGCTCGTGAACCTGCCAATATCTATGCCTTCGGGGCACCTGAACGGGTTAAATGGCACAGTGCCGTCGCACAATCTTATCAGATGCATGCCATGCGCAAGCGCGAAGTCATCCCATTCATCTGTAGGGGATATCACGATTATGCGCGTATGTGCGTTGCCATGGAGCTGGTCGATGATGTGCATCGCAACGCGTGTTTTGCCAGAGCCAGGAAGGCCGCTTATTATGGTGCCGAGGTTAAGTGTCGGGCTTTCGACAAGAGCCTTCACCCCAGAATCGTGGACTGCATTGGCCATGACTGTACCGAAACCCAAGTCTCCATGCGTTTCTGAATGCGCCGTGTGCAGCACGTATCTTATCGCGTGGCTCCCATAGAAGTTCAGGAAGCGCTTCACATACCCAGAGCCAAAAGGCAGGCTACGGCGCCTAGCGGCAAACGCTATAAGCTCCTCCATGTTCGTGAATGCCCTTTTATCTGAGTCAAGGGCCAGAAACTTCGAGCCTATGTATTCAATGACGGATTGCGGCGCGTCTACTGCCGCAACAAACATCTTGTACAGCATGCCGTTCGATAGTATAGATTCGTCAACAGATTCGATGAGCTCCTTCAGCATGGTTGTTTCGTCAGAGTTGCCGAACAACTCCCTCTGAGAGGATAGGCTGCCTCTTTCCCGCGAGGAAAATGTGGCAGAGCTTTCCCTTACCGCAGTTCTGCTGAGCACGGCTTCAATGTAAGATTTTTCGTGGTTCGCTTCCTCGTGCGTTTCCGGTATGAACACCAGGCATATGGAGCCCGACCTCGCACCAAAATCGAAGATATCCTGCAGCTGCCACGAATCGTGCTCCAACATCTTCCTGTAGCAGGACAACAGCTCGACCTTGAGTTTTACGTGATTGTCATGTTCTGGCGCAGCCGAGAAGGCAAGCCCAGGCAATGAGCTCTCTATGGCGTCGATTACGATTCCCGCATCTCCTCCGACAATGTGCAATGACGTCTTCAGTTCCTCAAGATTGTATTCTAGCGCAAAACCTCTGCCCCCTATTCTTTCTAATATCGGTTCCCGTGGAAATTCTTTGTCTGGCACGGCAATATTGAGAAAACGTGGCGTGTCCTCACCCAAATAATGCCAGCCCGAACGCCACTGCCAAGTTGGCAAGCACGAGTATGCCGCGCCCGCCGCGCAAGTCTCTGCGCAGAGGGCCGAAAGCTGCTACAGCCAGCGCGGCCGCCAAGTCCGCGCCCAGCACATATGGCAACGGAACCCTTGAGCTTAAATATGGCCAAGCCAATTCGAGAATGGCCAACTCTATTATCAGCATGGCCCCGAGAACCGCCAGGCTCGAGAAGAGAAGGTTAAGCCTCCTGTTTTTTGCATAAAGAATTTTCACGTTATCCAGCATGGAGAACACCTATGTAAACGAAAAGCGACATAGCCGCGACGATATAGCCTGCAATCAGCACCTCTCGGCTGAGTTTTGCCACTTCGTTGCTTTTGACTGCGGCCATGGCTGCCGTAGCGCCGGCTATGAAGATCGAGCTTACCGCAATGCCTGCCCTGGCAATGAAATATGCGCCTAGCAGCATACTACCACCTCAATCGCGCCGCTTGCAATGCCAAATTCGAGAAGTGCGCGCTGCCGATCGTATCTCCATGCCTCGTCAAGGAGCAGTCGCTTAGCCTTTGCAGAGGGCACGGCCACTAGCGCTCCTTTTCTGTGCATAGCTCCGCAAAGCGCCTTGGAAGTCATGCGGTTGTAAGGCACCATATTATTATTGGCTAAAAGCCCTGATACCGATGCACCGAGTGAAGCATTGCCCTCGTGCATTGCCTTGTCGTACATGCACCTTGCGGCCTCGGCTTCGTATGGGAAGTCTTGCTTCCACAGCAGTGCGCCTCTATAATGCAGCCTGCCGCTATCTGAGAGCTTTGTGAGCGCCAGCATAAGCTCGTCCTTGAACAGCATGTTACCGGTATCGAGCTTGAACCTGCTCTCCAGTGCACCGAGCACATCGTCTATCCTCAAAGGGATACCCTTCGCGGCAAGATGCGTTGCGCTCCATGCCATGCGCTCGTCGAGCACAGCAATTAGCGCGCTTTCTTCGATGCGCTTGGTCGAATTGTGCTGCGCATGCATGACGATCCGCAGGCCGCCCATCATCGCGTCAAAGCCAGCTGCTCCGACAATCAGGAAATATGCGCCTGCCCCAAGCGCAATGTAGCCTGCGCTGCTGTGTAGGCCGAACATCAGCACCACGGCAAGCACGGTTGAGGCCAGGCCTATCGCAATGTTGTCATAGCAATCAAGCACGCTTTACACCATTCTCCCTGTTCCTTATCCTTTCTGCGAGCTCGCCGCTCAGCCCGAGCTCTACAAGCGCGTCGTCGAGGCTGCCTGAATAAGAGCTCTTTACGACGCGGTCGAAGAACTCTGCATAAGCGCCCAAATCGAGGAGTGCAGACTCATTTCTTGCACGCAGCTCCAGAATTGCATGAGCGAGCGCTGCGTTGGAGCTGCTCAACGCGCTGATCCTATTGGCGAGCGTGTCTGCATCTGCCCCCGCCAAATGCACTTTGTCTGCTGCATGCTGCATCTGGTGCAGCATGTCAATCACCACCTCATATGCGGAATCGAACCTCACTTCATAGGCTCCTTTTGCATATGCCAGAAGCGACAGCAGCATGGCAAGGCTTCCGGCTCTCTGTGATAAGCTCGGGGAATCGAAGTAGTATAAGACCGATGCGCTGCCCCTCGCGAACTCGAGGAGCGTGCCAGGGCTGCCTGTTACCGCATACTTGAGCACGCTCCCGCTGGAGACGCGCTGCAGCGAACCTATGCCCTCAAGCCGGTTCGCAAGCTCGCTCATGCCGACATTCAGCTTTGCGCCTATCGTTATCGCGGCCCAGAGCTGTTTCGTTCTCTTGCTATCTGTCGTTTGCACCACTCTCTATCAATGCGGACGCCGAGGCCTCGCATGCCAAGGCTATGCTCATGTCATCGACGCCTGTCTCGCGCAGGAACCAGACAATCTCCGCCCTGCTGAAGCCGGCCTTTGCCATCGTGCCTGTCAGCTCCACGAGATGCAGGGTGCCCCTGCTGCTGCTTATGGCTTCGCGCAGCCTCGCCTTGGCCGCAGCGCCAGCATCAAGCATTTTCAATAGGCCGTCAAGCCTCTGGTTCGATATGCCTATGCTCATGTTATCGCCTATTATCGAATACTCGCGGAGCTCGAAGCCGTCTACCCTATCGACTGTGAACTCTTCGGCGTGGCCGCCCATCGTCGCCATCGACATTATGCAGCTCCCTACACCAAGGCGCTCCAGTGCCTCGGTCCCGCTATTCAGCCCGGCTGCGCCTAGCTCAGCTGCGCTGCCGGAGCCGGTAAGCCTGAATACGAATCGGCATGCAGCATTTGCAAGTATCGATGCGTCCATATCGCCAGTAAGCTGCGTCGCGATCGCTACTGCGAAGCCGTATTTTCTGCCCTCCCTAAAGAGCTGCGAAAGCTCGCCGACGCGACCTGCAAGCTTCCATGCCTCGTCGATGACTACCATTATGTCAGTCTTCCTGCCGAGTGCTGTGCCCACCATGGCCCTCACCAGCTCATGCAACGCCTGCGCCGCGGCCGCCCTGCGTTCCGGCTCGCCTTTTATCCCTGCAAGGCAGACGTTCACCACGGCATGCCTGCAGTTCCTGGTCACCAAGCTGCGGAGCATTGCCTGCAATGGGCTTTTCCCTGTGGTTTGCACGCCGTCCGCTATCACTTTGCCCCCGAGCGCTTCGGTAAGCTCGGCGTACTCGCCGTTCCAGTCGATGAGCAGCACGGCATTGCGCTGCACAAGCGCGAATCTTGCAATAAGGCTCTTAAGCAAGTATGTCTTGCCGGTGCCGGTAGCGCCCACAATTGCGATGTGCGGGTTAACAAGCTCATCGAGGGAGAGGAAGACGGGCAGGCGATATATCCTTGTTCTACCTATGTACAGCTGCGTGCCGTAGCTTGCAGCATCTGGCACGGGCTCGGACATCGACGGCATAGTGAACAGCCCTGCGACCCTGGCAGTCGAAGTAATGCCGCCGTTCATGAATCCACCACAGCATCAAACCTGAGCAGCCTGATCAGCTCATTGCCTGTCACCACGCTGCATTCCACTCCCAACGCGCCGAGCTCAGCGGCCAATGCCCTTATCTGGGCCCTGGCAGAGTCTTCGGCAGCGCGCTTGGTCGGCATCGCTGCGCTTGTCGCAACATATGCGCTGAGCCTGAGCGGCAGGCCTGCGCCTATTGCCTCGAGCTCATGCTCTATCATGGATATCTCGTTCTTCAGCCTTCGCGTCTTGACGAGCCCCATGCCCGAGTTCCGCTCAGTGACCTTAGAAAGCTCTATCTCGCGCATGCGCCTCCGCGTCTCCATCTTTTCCACAAATCCCTTCGGGTCGAACTTCTCCACCTGCACAACGAACCTGAATGGCGCTCCTGTGCGCGCCACTATCGCCTCAAGCCTTTCGCGGCCCAGCTCCGCCTCAGGCGCTCCGATTACTTTTGCTGCGCCCGTCGCGCTATAGCCGCTATCTATGATTGCCGTGGCGGACTCCCTGTCGCCGGAAAGCTCGAACTCGCCCAGCAGCTGTATCATGTTGGTGCGCTTTATGACAAGGCTTTCGATGACAGGCCAAAGCTTGAGCACGAGCAGCGATGCCATCGCAGCGATCGATGCGCATGCGATGAGCGCTATGTCAAGCGTAATGGCCCCGAGAGCCAGTGCCGCGATGGTTCCTCCGACAAGAACGTATTCGACTATGCTGCTGTAGCTGTCTTTCATGCTGCGCACCTAAAACATGTCAAACTTGCCGAACGAGACCTCGCTTCCAAGTATGCGCGCCAGCTCCCTGATGGATATGATTGTGAGCGCCACGCTCAGCACAGGGATGAAGAATACTTCTACTATCAGGGTTGCTATGGTGTCCACTATGTACTGCATCATGGCCTGAAGGCTCTTTATTGCGGCAGTGCCCTGTTTGAAAACAACTCCAATAAAGCCGCTAGCCGTCGAGTTAGATGTAGTTGCATTGAGCATGCCCGCCTCTAGGGCAGTAGCGCCTGAAAGCATCTCCGAAGCGGTGGTATTGCTCACCGTGCTGGAGAAGCCGGTCGCGATCTGTGCTGCGAAAAGGTATGTGAGCGGAAACACCGCGAACAAGCCTATGGCAATGGCCATTACTGCGCCGCCCAGGCGGCGCGTGAAATAAAACGTCCTAAGCACTATGCCCACAGGCAACATGACCGGCACGGCTATCACTGCTATGACGTCAAGCAACGCCGATTGCGCATATATGCCGGTCAGCGCAAGCGTGAGCGCCTCTATCACATAGCCGAGCTGAGCCAGCAACGGATGGAAAGCAGAACTCAATGATATCGATGCAACTCCGACCCCGAGAGTCAAAGACGAAACCAGGCCGAGGGCAGCATAAGCTACTGACAGCGGTACCAGCAAGAGCAGCGTGTCCTCCAGAAGCGAGGGATAGCTGGCGCCGTTGATTGCTATAGGCTTCAGCCCTGCCAGATAATCGCTTGCGAAGCATATCGCCATGTTCGCGCTTGTCAACGAATTGCATGAGATGCCTGGCGCCGCACCTCCCACAATTCCATTTATCACTCCGATAATGAGCCCGCCTGGCGCGAACGCGGCTACGAGCACGCCTACTATTACGCCGTTTATCAGCGACTGCTGCAGCTCCGCCATGCCGAAATCCTTCAGCTTCCTGCTGTCCATGGCATAGCCGAGGCCGTAGACGATGCCTCCTACAGCTATCATTATGGCTATAACGCTTACAGCTATGCCGTATCCGAGCATGGCGCCACCGCTATACAGATGCGTTGGCAGTCGCGTTGCTCAGCAGGTGCGTAGATGCTGTCGCTAGCGATGTCGATGCCACGCTGAGCACGCCTACGACAATCGCGCCTATTATTATGTTTATCGCTGTGGTGTGGAAGTTGGCACGCTTGTCCGGGGGCAATAGCTGGCCTATCGCGTAGAATATGCCTGCCACCACAAAGAGCACGCCGCTCAATATGGGCCCTACCTGCGTCAGCACCTCCTTCACATAGCTCAGCTCGGATATGAGCGACGCATTGGCAACTGCGCCGTAAGCGTAGCCCGTAAAGAGCAGCGTGAACACCGCAAACGGTACCAGCACATACTTTGCCACGCGCCCAGCGCCCGATGCAAAAGCCGCAACCCTGCCTATAAAGTCCATCGCATCATCTTTTACTCTAATATCTAATCTTATATATAGATATATATTTAAATATTTTGGGTAATAATATAAGAGGCAAGAGAAAACGTATGAATGGACTATTAGCTGCGTCTTCGATGTAAACATGGGCGGTGCTTGCATCTGACTAGAAGAGTGTGCCAAATTTATGTAATATTATAACCAGAAATGTGGTTATACGTTTACATAAAATATAAATATGTTTACTTACATTATACATACATGGCATATATCAAAATGCAGGACGTCATCGACGAGCTTGCGTTGCATGGCAAAAGAGTGTTTAACATAAACGACGTAACCCGGATAATCGGCAAGCCGAAGAACTACGTTTCGAAGCTACTGGCATCAAACAAAAGGATCGGGAGGATAGAAAGGGGCAAGTATTACATAAAAAATGGCGCTCCGGACTTGTACGAAATAGCTTCGCAGATAACGTTTCCTTCTTATGTTAGTGCGTTTGCGGCATTTCAGTTCTATTCGATTACTGAACAGTCAGTAATAAGATACACAGTTTTTACTATAAAGCGTCACAAGCCTGTCAAGGTGCTAAACAGCACAATAGAGTTCATAACAATCGCAAAGGGCCGGTTTTTCGGCTACAAAAAGATAGGGAACATCTACATCGCAACAGTTGAAAAGGCGATAATCGACTCACTCTACATACGCTCGCCCCCGCTTTCATACATCGAAGAGGCGTTTTCTGAAGCCATGCGTATGGGATTGATCGACAAGAAGATGCTTATGGATTTTGCGCGCAAGATGTCATCAAAGACCATCATGCTGAGGGTGTTGAAGCTGCTTAAGACAAATCAAAAGGTCGGCGCAAAGCTTGGTGAGGTTGTAAGATGATAGACGAAGAAACCTTGGTAGGACTAAGCGGGCATCTTAGAGACGTACGGCAGCTAGAAAGAGATTACCTGCTCGTGCTTCTGCTCCATGAAATCTACTCTGTATTTACTAACGAGCTGATTTTCAAGGGAGGCACAGCATTGCGATACCTACACAACCTGAACAGGTTCTCTGAAGATATAGATTTCTCATATGCGTATACGTCTAGCGATGAGGCTAGGAAGCACCTCAATAGTGACATTAATGTCGCCCTGGACAGGCTTAATGATCAGTATGAAGTGGTCGAGCGAGAAAGCAGGGCGACCAAGGCCGCTGACAGGGTAGTCGGTATAAACTACGAAATACGCGTGCGCGGGCCCTTGAATAAGAGGTCCGGTAACCTTCAGAACATAAATATCGATTTGAGCTTGAGGAATGATGTACTCCACAAGCCAGAACCGAGCTACATAACTCCTATTTATCCAGACATAGCAACACTCTCATTGCCGGTAATGGAAATAAACGAGATGCTTGCAGAGAAGATATCAGCCGTTGCAAAAAGGGTCAAGATGAGGGACATATACGACATATACTACCTCCTTGTGATAAAGAAGCTTAAATACAACGAAAAGTTGGTTGAAGAAAAAATGCGAAGGAGGGCAGAAACGTTCAAGAAAGAGGACTTGGCCAAAAATCTTAATACCGCTACCAGCAAGATGAAGTGGAAGTCCGAATTGGCGTACTTGGTAGACCCTCTGCCGGACAACCTGAAGGTGGTTTCAGAGCTGAAAAAGATAATTGGCCTATAGCTGCTGCTTGCAGCATAAGTGCTTTCAACAGCAAATTGGCTCATCTAAAGCGTTTTGTCAATCCAGCCGGAAAACCAACAATGTTTGTAGGGGGACAAAAGCGAACCCTAAGATAATGAAGATATATAAAAATGAATGTCGATGTAAGCAACATGGTATTTGCACTAGCATGCACGTTCAGGATATGTCCTGGCGAGAAGCGAAAGGAAGAGATGGGCCTCCACCTCCCGCTTGCGCAGCAACTTTACAGAACTAATCAGGAGTGATTACAGTTGAAGGTACACAATATGCTCAACGATGAAACCGTAAGCGTGATAATGCCCGTCTACAACGAAGGTGCGACTGTGCGCAGCGTTATAAAGCGCGTCCTTGGTCAGAAGGCGGTAGATGCACTGTACATAGTGTACGACAAGTCTACAGACAACACGTTAGCCGAGATACGCGCCGCAATGAAAGGCAGCGATGCGAAAGGCCGCGCCTTCCTAGTCATGAGCGACGCTAAGAGGGGCAAGGGGCGCGCCGTGAAGCAGGGAATGGCACGCATCCGCGACGGCATAGTGCTCATACAGGATGCCGACGAGGAGTACTACCCGGAAGACTATCCGAAGATGCTTGCGGCGCTGACCGACAGCAATCCTGTATTCGGAAGCCGCGAGTCAAACGCCGGCCACAAGTACTTCCTCGGATCGCTTGCTACTGTCGTGCACACGCTCGCGTTCAACCTGCTCTACGGGCAGTCGATAAAGGACATGAACGCAGCGTACAAGCTTTTCAAGGTGCATATGCTGAAAGGCAAAAAGCTCAGCGAGGACGGCTGGCAGATAGACCAGGAGATAGCATGCACGCTCGCGAAGAACGGCTACCGCATACTCAGCGTGCCGATACGCTACAAGGGCAGGACTTTCGAGGAGGGCAAGAAGATAGGGCCGAAGGCCGCAATCATGAACCTGTTCTACATTGTCAAGGAGCGTTTCTCGCGGTAGCACTGCATATATTTTAATGCTTGCTTGCTCATTCAACTAAGCGTGTTTCGCATGCCCAGGCTGAGCATAATAGTCCCCACTAAGGACGAGCCCACGGCGCCAAGGCTGATAAGGAAGCTTAAGGCGCTGTTCCCCGGCAGCGAGATAATAATAGTGGACAAAAGCTCCCGGCGCAACCGCAGGGCGCTCGAAAGGACCGGAGCCATGATACTCAATCAGGAGAGCAACGGCTACGAGAACGCGCTCATGGAGGGCTTCAGGGCTGCGCACGGAGAAATCCTGGCCACCATAGATGCCGATGGAACCTATTATGCCGAGGACCTCAAGAAGGTGATCAATGAGCTGTCAAAGGGCAATGCATCGTTCGTGGCCGGCAGCCGCACCGTTCGAGAGAAGGGCTCTATGACCGGCGCAATAAGGTTCGGCAACAGCTTCCTTACAGGGCTTTTCAATTTGCTGTACAGGCGCAGGATGCACGACGTGCTGAGCGGCTCGTTCGCCATGACGCGGCAGGCCTTCGATTCGATGCGCGACGAATCGCCTTACAGGGCAGGCACCATATTCTTCGAGATAGAGCTCGTCAGGCGCGGCTTCGCCATAGCCGACGTGCCGATAAAGTATGCAGTGCGCAGGGGCGCGCCGTCGCGCATAACCAGGGCAAAGCCCCTTTACGGCCTGACTATGGCGTACCACGCCGTCAGGTATGCCCGCGATTACAATCCGCTGGCGCTCTTCGGCAGCATAGGCATAGCTGCGATAGTGGTGGGCGTTGTAATAGGCGCGCTCGTGCTCGCCAACTACTTCGCGACTGGCGCGCTCAGCGAGGTCGGCCGCGCGCTGCTAGCCTTCATGCTCGTGGTTGTGGGCTTCCTTTCCATAATAGCGGGGCTCATACTCGACCTGCTCCTCGAGGTGGAGCGCAAGCTCTACCGGGAGCGAAAGTGAGGCGCGCGCATGAGAATCGGCTTCGTCTCTGATGTCGTGTATCCGTGGAACAAGGGCGGAGTCGAGGCGACCGAGGCGCTGGAGATGCGCTCCCTTGCGAAGCGCCATGAAGTGTATTGCTTCTCGATGCGATTCAAGGGCATGCGCAAGGAATTCGTGCGAGACAGAATTCATTATATCACAGTTGCTAACACGGCCAAGCGCGGAATATATACGGAAGGAGGCACGAGATCGATCAACGCGGCAAGGCTCTTTGCAGAGGCCCTGCCTGCAGCTTTAGACAGGCACAGGCTGGACGTGCTGCAGGCCAATGCCTTCCCATACCTGCACCTCAGGGCGTCGAAGCGCTACTGCTCGCGCATCAACTGCAAGCTTGTGCTTGACGTGGCAGAGGTATGGGACAGGAGGCGTTGGGTCGAGTACCTGGGTACGCTGCGCGGGAGCATGGCCCACTATTACCTAAGGCTCGCGCAGGCGCTCAATGGCGCTGATGCATACATCGCAAACTCTTCTATCACCAAGGCCGGCCTCGAGAGGTTAGGCGTATCTTCCAGCAAAATACACGTTTTCTCGCCGGTGCTCAGTGGCAGCATCATGCGTTCCAGGCACTCTTCCAGGCGCAGCATGAACGTCATAGTGTCCGGCCGGCTCATAAAGGAAAAACGTTTCGACATGTGGATCGAAGCCGTCGCGAAGGCGCATGCGCTACGCGGCAGCATAACCGGCACGATAATGGGCGATGGCCCCGAACGCGAGGCTTTGGATGCACGCATAATGGGCTTGCATCTCGAGCGCTGCATGCGCGTGCTTCCATTCGCGAAGAGTAAGGCAGGGCTCTACAAGCGCATAGCAGGATCCGGGCTGCTGCTGCAGACCTCGGGGCGAGAGGGACTCAGCGCCATAGTGCTGGAGAGCCTTGCGCTAGGCACGCCAGTGCTGCTGCCGAGCGACACCCCAATACCGGACGAGGTGAAAAGCATGTGCGTGCTCTCCAAGCCAGAAGACCTCCCCAACAGGATCGTCGAGATACTGGGCAGCAGTAACAGAAAAAAATACCTTCCATCGCGCTCCGCGCTCAGGCAGTTCAGCTCCAGCGCCATACTTGGATTCTACAGCTCTCTATTCCAGAAGCTAGGACTGGAAAGGAAATGATACAATGGCAGCAGGCAAAGCGCAATCCGCAAGGCGCGCCGCGCGCGCCGCCCACGACTGGTATCTCTACGCCGCTTTGGCCATGGTGCTGGCCAGCGTTGCCTACTGGACTGCTTTCGCATTCAATGCCTACGGCACGTTCCATGAGTATTCGGACCTGGGCTCGTTGGCGCTCAGCATGTACTACGACATCCATTATCCCGGCATAGTGCACGGCCTGCAATACATGCTGTTCATGCAGCACATTTCGCCAGACATGCTGCTCCTCCTGCCATTTTTCTATGCCGACAGTTCTGCGCTGACGCTGCTTGTCATACAGGCGGTCGTGGTGTCTTTCGCTG
The DNA here is from genome assembly GCA_023473665.1 of Candidatus Marsarchaeota archaeon. Taxonomy (NCBI): domain Archaea; kingdom Thermoproteati; phylum Thermoproteota; species Candidatus Martarchaeota archaeon. The sequence continues at coordinate 194,639 of JAMCYM010000002.1, forward strand.
GCCTTGCGGCATTTGCTGTGGCGCGGCGCCTTATCAAGAGCCAAAAGGCCGCGCTCCTGCTCTGCGCCGCATTCCTGCTAAATCCCGGCCTGCACGGCTTAACAATGTTCGACGCCCACGTCGAGATGCTTCTGCCGCTGGCGTACATACTAGTGTTCTACTTCTACGTGCGCGCTATGCGCGCCTGGTTCTTTGCAGCGTCTGTGTTCCTTTTGGGCGTCATGGAAGAAGCTCCGTTCCTTGGCGCAAGCCTTGGCCTAGCTCTCCTCGTGTACGAGCTGCTCAACCGCAGCAACGCAGCGTCAAGGCGCACGCGCATCGGCATGGCCCTCGGCCTCATTGTGCTCTCAGTTGCTGCGTTCGCGTTCTATTCCATTGCAGCGGTTTCGTTGACAAGCCAGTATGCTTCGGGAGCTTATCCATTGCTGCCGCCCGGGCTTGCGCACTACCAAAGCCTTGCGTTCGTGCTGTCAGGCCTGCACTCGTTCGGCAGCCAAAGCTCAGTTTCCACGCTCTCGCTCATGGGCTCCGGCCTCGGCCCTTATGCCTATTATGCCATCATAGTGCTGCTGCTCAGCATGGGCATATTGCTGATTTTCGCCCCGATAGAATCGGCCATACTGCTCTCGCCGTGGCTGGTTGAGACGTTCATCGCCGGCAACTACCAGTTCGTATTCATGTTCAACTACTACTTCGCCTTTGCAATTGGCGGCATGGCAGTAGCTGCCATCATAGGGGCGAAAAACATCATGGAGCGCAAAGGCATGCTGGCCAGGGCGCTGGACAGGCATACTGCCGGGCATGCCCCAAGCGTTGTTGCAGTGGCATCGATTGCAGTTGTCGCGATGGTGCTGCTGCTCTCTCCCGCTTTCATCTATTCGAAGAACATCAACAGCTTCTCGCAGGACTTCCTGTTCCAGGCCAACGCGTCGCAGCAAAGGCTCTACTCGCAACTCTATTCGGTGATGGCGCTGGTGCCTGCAAATGCATCGCTCATGGCGCAATACTACATGATGCCCCACCTATTCGCCCGCAGGTACATCGAGACGACGTGCGCATCCAATTACTACTTCAAGCCGCAGTACGTGCTTCTCGACTACAACCTCAACATAAGCCTCAACGTATTCAGGGAGTGCGGAACGACGCTCTCCGGCATTTACCTGAACAGCGCATCTGACTATTTGGTTGTGGCGCAGAACGGCACGGCGCTGCTGCTGGAGCGTGCGCGCTAGCCATCGACACGCATACGTTTAAATAGGTTTAATGCATCCTATAAATCGCAGGAAATTTCGAATGCAAGGGGTATGAGATTGGGCGCGCCGCTGCCGAAAGGCATAGTGGGCAGGTACAGGGGTCAGTCTGCGCTAGAGTACCTAGTGACGTATGGATGGGCGCTGCTCCTCATTGCAATCGTGGCATCGTTTCTTTACTTATACGTGATCGCGCCGAGCGCCATCGTGCCATCTCAATGCTCGTTTACGTCTGGCATGCAGTGCATCGACCTAGTGCTTGGCGCTAATGCTACAACGCATGCGTCCGCGCTGGCAATATACGCGACCAACGCGCAGCCGTATCCTGTGGAGCACCCTGTGCTTTATGTGAAGATAAACGGCGTGAATACGACAGCAGTGCCCTGCAAGCCCGATTACGTACTTGCAGGAGGCTCCATGATCTGCGAGGTGCCCCTGTCGCAGAAGACATCGTTCAACCAGCTCGTGGCCGGCAACCTGTACATAAACGCGTCGTACTGCGGCCTGACGGGCGCCACGTCGCCTGCCTCGTGCAGCTCATCCCCAACAGAGATTTACTCGGGCAGCTTCAATGCGCATGTGCAGCCCTTGGTAGCTACTAACTCGACCATAACGCTCACTGCTACTAACACTACCAATCCCGGCAACCCCGCCAACAACGCAAAGGACCCGCTCATGGCTACTGTCAAGCTGCTGGGCTATCCGCTCGCTGGAGCGACCGTTAACTTCACCGCCACGTTCCAGAACAACGGCACCAATGCGGTGCCGCCGTATTCGTTCGGCTCGCAGTACGCCACCACGGGCCCCAATGGCGTGGCAAATGATTATATTCAGGGCACGACGGTCGGCAGGGTCATCGTAGAGGCGATGTACGCCGGCATCGCGGCCAACCTGAGCATAAACTTCACGCGCACTGCCGGGATCACGTTCAGCGTGCCCAGCGCTGCGCCGCTCATGTCCAGCAGCGCCGCCACCCTTGCAACGATAGACGGCATAAACTATGACTACGGGCAGCTCACAGGCATAGCATTCGATTGGGGCTGCGACTCATCACATCCTTATTCGTTCGAACAAGTGCCGTACAACAGCTCTGGCACGCGCCTGCTCTTCCAGAGCGCAAAGATAAACGGCATAGCGTACTCCACAGCATCGGGCTCCATGACAGTAAACTGCACGCGCGCTAATCAGACGGAGCTCGCGACATATGGTACGCAGTACGCGCTTACTATGGTTGCCTCTCCATCCAATGCGGGCACCACAGTCCCTGCTGCAGGTACCCACTGGTACAACTCTGGAGCGCCTGTCACGGTAGGCGAGAGCGCAGGCATGAATTACGTTTTCGATACATGGACAGGCAATGGCCTAGGCAGCTATTCCGGCGCAGAAGCAAGTCCATCGCTGACGGTCTACGCCCCAATTTCAGAAACGGCGCACTTCCGCCCGTTGCAAACCACCATCGTTTCGACATCCACCACTGTCTCAACCTCCACCACTAGCATACCCCCGCCGCCTCCAACAACTACTACAATAGGCCCAACTAGAATAATTATAGGCAGCTGCAATACCTACAATTTCTGTTTCATCGGCTCATGCTCGGGTGCAATTATACAGTGCCCAAGCTCATGCTCGACGCCCATATGCACCCAAGGCTATGATGGCTGCTCATCAAGCATGTTCGGTGCAGAGTGCGTTTCGTCCCCACCACCGCCTCCGCCACCACCCACAACAACCACCACCTCCACCACAACAACTTCAACAACTTCCACAACCTCCACTACATCTACAACTTCCACTACGTCAACCACAACTTCAACTTCCTCTACTACTACAACAAAGACCACGACAACAAGCACTATCGCCACTGCCAGCTGCGGCTCGTGCCTGCTCCCAGGAGAGCAGTGCCCGTCGAATTGCCCTGCAACGCGGGATACATCGTGCCCTGGAGTCGGAGCTGAGTGCGCCCCGACCACCGTCACTACCACTTCATCTACTACTACTATCTCTACTACAACCACAGTGCTTCCAGCCTGCACGGGGAACTGCGGTATATGCTCAGCTGGGATTCCGCCGATTGGCTGCTCCTACACATGCGACTACAACTGCGTCCGTTCTGGGTGGTTCAATTATTATAACGCGATCTGTGGAATGATATGCACAACCCCCTAAAAATAAACTTGCCTTGGCGCATGCGCAATCTAAAAATAGTCGCTATTTCTCAGTTATACCCTCAGCAGTATCTCAGTCTTGCTTGCAAATTCTACTATCTCGTGCGCGGTTACAGTGCCGGTAGCAAGCAGCGCGACCGATACACCAACTATTGTTAAGCCAAGGACCGCGCCTCCTATATACTGCTGTATGTCTGGTGGAATTTTGTTCCACAGGCTGTCTATCCTCTCGATTATCCCCGGGCCCTTAGTTTGTGGTTCTGAGTTAGTGATAATCTTTGATGGCTGGTGATTTTTCTGCATGCAAACACAATAAACTTTCCTTACTGCCCATATATTTAAATGTTGCGATTCAATGCAATTATCAGAACAAAACGTACTTTTAAATAAATTAGTTTAGTCAGCTAAATGTTCTACAGTATTTTGATGATGATATGCCAAACACCTTAGGAGAGACGAGTGCCCTCCCAGACACCTCGCCTGATACTAAAAGCGTATCGCAACAAACGACAGTCGGAACACCTACTGCTTCAGGCATTGCACCATCTAATAGTGGTATTGGATTTCAGTCAAGCCCCAAAAACATGAAGAGTCATCGTCTGAAGATGATAGGTATTGCATCTCTTACCTCACTGATTCTTGTTGCAGTTGCCGTATTCCTGATATACGCACATCTCAGCAACCTTACAACCACTACAACCACACCAGTGGTTACTATTTCCCCCTCCCTATTGTTGAACCGTTCGAATGCACTGTATGGCATACCTAATAGCAGCGCATTCATGACAAACAATACACCTACATTACACAATAATGTCACCGGCGCGTCATCTTACATGTTTTTGACGTATTACTCAAGTGCAGTGGAACTGCTATATACGATGAAACCTGCGCCACCTCTGACATATAACCTAACGGTTCCCGCAGCATATTCAAGCGTCACATATCCATTAAGCATAACAGTTACACTCTTCATATACAGCAATGCAAACTTGGCAACATACTGGTTTAACAACAGCTTTTACAACCCCCAGTTCGGAGGCCCAGCAGTAAAAGGGGCCTCATTTACCTCAAGCCATACGACTATCGAGGGCGCGCCAGCAGTTCTTGAATCGTACAAGCCTATCTTTGCGCACTTAGGGTATTATGAAGTGACGTTCCACTATGGCGAGTACATCATCACAGTTTCAGCTTTAGGGATGAATAATACGTTCAACAGCACGTACCTAATCAACATCGCCAGGCACATGTACCAGCAAATCTCATCTTAACCACCTTCACCTCATAAAAACAAATTGTTAGTAAGCCGCATCTTAATTCAGCTAAAATATCTGCGAGCAGTGGCGCGGTGCGCGCCGCCAAATGCTTCGTATTATTAACTTTTGCTGGAAATATAACCCTGCAAGGGTGTGGCAATGGCAATCAAGGGGAAAAGCGTTATAGTCACTGGCGGCGCAGGCTTTATCGGCAGCAACCTCGTGGACGCGCTCGCAAGGGACAACAAGGTCACCGTGCTGGACAACCTGCATACGGGCAGCGAGGACAATCTGGCGCAGGCGAAAGCCACTGGCAACGTCGTGTTCGTCAAGGATGACGCCAAGAGCATCCAGAAGCAGGGCACTAATGCGGATTACGTCTTCCATCTGGGCATATATTCTGCATCTCCGATGTACCGCGACAACCCATCCCTTATGGCAGAGGTCGTGCAGGGCATGACGAGCGTGCTAGAATACGCGAAAGCAAATGGCTCGAAGGTCGTCTTCGCCTCAACTTCTTCAATATACAATGGAATAACTCCGCCGCACAAGGAAGATATCGTACCGAAGGTGACTGACTACTACACCGAGGCGAGGATAGCAGCGGAGCGCATATCCGAGCTCTACTCGAAGCTCAACGGCCTTGACGTTTCGGCAATGAGGTTCTTCTCGGTGTACGGCTACCACGAGAAAAACAAGGGCAAGTACGCGAATCTAGCATCGCAGTTCCTCTGGGCGATGAAGAGCAACGAACAGCCGGTAATCTATGGCGACGGCACGCAGAAAAGGGACTTCGTCTTTGCCACAGACGTGGCAAACGCGCTCATGCTTGCTGCAGAGAAGAACCACGGCTTCAACGTGTACAACGTCGGCACCGGCAGGAACTACGACCTAAACGCGCTCATCGGCAAGATAAACTCGCTGCTCGGCACGTCAATAGGGCCGAAATACATAGAAATGCCAGTCAAGAACTACGTGATGGAGACGCTGGCGAGCACCGAAAAGGCTGAGAAAAACATAGGTTTCAGGGCGGGCGTAAGCCTGGATGAGGGATTGAGCAGGATAGCGGAATATTACGGGCAAACCTAAAGGAGCGCTGATGCTGGTGCTTCCTTTCAGTGCAAATTTACTATAAGGTTACTATAAAACCATAAGTGTTTTATTTTATAGTAATTAATCGGCCGGATATCCTTCGCCGTGACCATCCAAAACATAATATGCACCCCGAAATTTTCCTATCCGGCGTACTAAGCCATGGGTTATGAGTTCGTTTAGGTCCTTTGTAGCTGTCGGCTGTGAAACGCCGACGAGTTCAGCATAAGCTTTGAGTTTTAAGCTCTTGTTTGCCTTAAGAAAAGTCAGCGCCTCCTCCTGCCGTGCGTTTAAGGCATTTGAACGCATCCTTGATTTGCCGCTAGATGCGTTGTATATTGTAACCCTAAAAGAATCACCAATGTTATGAAATTCCGGATCCGGAAGCCCTGCCTCTCGCATATAATTTATCATCTTGCGTACGCCAGTGCCAAGGCCCTCTCCATATCTAAGGTCGTGCAGGAACTGATATACAAGCGGGTTTCTATGCCTTGGGATCTTGTAAAAATTCAGAATGGTTTGCCCCTGAAGCAATCCACCGGGATTCGTAATCTGCAGCCTATCAGGATAGAGTTCTATAAGCACATCGTTTGAATCGAAGTAATCCCTATGGCCTATGGCATTGGTTATCATCTCTCTAATTACCTTATCTGGGTATTCAGGAATTTCTATCCTCTCAAGCCCTTTTGTTATAAACCGGGTACCTGCGATTTCTTTTACCATAATGAAAGCCTTTTCTATAAGGTTTGGAACCGTGCCGTTAATCCTTTTATCGGAAGCTATCGCCTCCAATTCTGGCTCTTTGCTCTTGTATTTTACAACCCGCGCTTCCAGATTGGGCACAAATTGCTGCGGATCTTTTGCAAAAAACATCGCCGCTATGTTCTTTAAGTAAAACTCGCCATTGTAATTTGCTGCGCGAAGGGCAAACAGCATCTTCCTAACGCCTTCAGTATTCAAATCATGCATTTCTTCGTCAGGGCTTCTAGACTGCACTAGCCTAGACAAGGCGCCAGTATCAATGTCGTTCATCTTCATCCTACTTTTCAGTTCCTCAAAGTTCAATAGTGTCCTATTCTTGAGGAACCCTATGAGCTCCCTGCCATAAAGTTCGAGGTTTGTGCTGCCTTGCCTCACAAAGCATTTGCGGTTGAAAAAGCATGGTTCCTCATTAAAAGGAATCTGTTCCACCTTAATCACAATAAGCTTCTTGTCTTCATAAACCAGGGATTCCTGATTTACATGAGGTCTAGGACTGCATCTGTCAAGCAGCTCCCGGATTTTCATCGAAGCTGTATCTGCGTCGTCAATTCCCATCACCTGCTTCTGTGGATTAAGTCCAAGGACTATCGTGCCTCCGAAAGTGTTGGCGAAGGCAGATATTGTATTGCCTATTTTTTCTGACAGCCCCTGCTTTACTTCTATGGATGGGCCCTCCCATTCATCTATGATTTCTTTTATAAGTTCCTTTGTATAAACCATCGAATCGCCATGCGCCTGGATGCACTATGCTTATAGGATGTTACCGAATTACTACTAATTTACTATAAAATAACTATAATGATTAGTTATTTATTGATTTGCTTTACGTTGTCTTTAAGTATATGAACCCCTAGAGAAATTGAGAAAACGACATAGAGCCGAAATACATAGAAATGCCAGTCAAGAACTACGTGATGGAGACGCTCGCAGATACAGGCAAGTCCAAGAAAGAGCTCGGCTACGAGGCGAAAATTGGCCTAGACGAGGGGCTGAGGCTGATGAGCGAGCATTATCTGTGAGCCAACACGGCTGGCCTGCCATGCTTCATGGCCTCGTCGACTATCTCTTGCGTTATGCTGTTGCCCGCGCGGTGCGCAAGCGCAAGAAGGTACTGAAGGTTGCCGACATGCTTGTCGCATGCGCCCACTCTAATGAGTGCGGATCCGCCCAAATACCCATTGAAAAACAGCTTGCTGGGCATTGCCCCTCTCCCGAACATGCTGGCAATCCTGCCGGCAGACTCATCGGAGTCTACGAACGCAGTAATTGCGTTGTGCATGCCTTTATCGCCACCGCAGACGAAGCAGCCCGGCGTTTCGTCGATGGTGAACTTGCCGCTTGAGTGGAAGCGTTCCCCCTTGCTGACCGTTTTCTCGATCATGAATCAACACCACTATGGTTTTGCTGTCCTTTTTTGCTGTTCTATTGAGTTGATTGGGTGCGCGGCTTGGCAGCGCTGTACTTGGCCGCCAGGCCCTGCTGCGCCTCTCTGCCATGGGTCGTGATTCTCAGGCCTTTCCCGTCCTCTGCAACGAGCGCAAACATGAACAGGTCTGATACGCGCTCGCGTACAAGCCTGTCCGTGATGCTGTTGTCGCCCAACCGCTTGCGCACCCCATCTGCGAGATCGGTGAATACCCTGCTCCCATACCTTGTGCCTTCCGGCAGCCTCTCAATCTCGTCAAGGAGCGCACATATCACGCGCTCCCTGACTTCCAAGGGTTCGATGTTGATCTGCTTGTCTCTCATACATGCACCATAAGTGCGCGCTGCCACGCGCGTTATTCAGCCGTATGGGCCTCAGCCGCTACTCTCTTCGCCCGCGCCCCAGACTATAATGCTCCCTATGCTCATGAACGTGCCCGCGATGACTGTACCGAACGCATAAACCACGAGATGCGGATCGTTCGTCTTCAGCCCGGCCCATGCAAGCCCTGCCGCGGCTGCAAGCGGGGAGAACATCGCCGTGACCTGGTAAACGAATGTATGGCTGTTTTTCTTTACAATAGGCTGCCCGCCGTCCGGGCCATCGGCTTCAGGCCTGTGCCCCTCTCTGCGGAGCCAGGAGTGAATGCTGGCCATGGCTCTATGTGTTTCTTGGCCCCGGTCTCCGGCCTGCTTTATCGGCTCGCCCGCGCCCCTTAGGGGCACAGATACATTATACGGTGTGTAATCTATAGAGGGCATTAAATCCACACATTAACGCTATTTTGCTCCCGAACAGTATGGCTTAGGAGATATTTATTCATTGCGCATCAATTCCGGCACGCCCATAAGGTACAGCTGAAAGTGCTCGAAACGCCCCTTTGCGCCCTCAGCTCCAAGGCTCAGCACGCGCGCTATGCTCTTGTCAGGGTCATCAAGGAAGTCGGCCAGCGCCCTGCCCAAGTCGAAGTTATCCATCTCGTATATAAGACCTGCGAACAGCGCAGCGAGCGCGCCGCGCGAAGAGACGGCCATGCCAGACCTCGTTATGCTCGGTATGGTTTCTGCCGTGTCTAGGTCCGCAGACAGCACGGTTGCCATGAGCCTCTCATAAGCGTCGTTCATATCAACGCCATAGTCGGCCTTGAACTTCTGGAAGAGCGCGTCTGCGACCTTGCTGCCATCCTGCCCCTTTCCATGCCCTGAAGCATATGCAGCATAGAACCCGAACAGGTACGCGCCAGCCTCGTTCATGGCGTTCCAGATTATGCTCCTCTTGTTGGCACCGTATTCTCCAAGAACGCCTTCGGGGCCCGCCCGGAGCAGGTACGACATATCAGAATCGTTCGTCATGTCACGGCGCTCCCTGAACTCGTGCTGCGCCTGGTGGAAAAGCTCGTGGCATGTCAGCTCCGTAGTTACGTTCTCGAGCCCGTAGTAGTGTATAGTGCCATCGTGAAGCTGCGCCGCGAGCCTGTCGTCGCGGTGCTGGTGTATCGCTATGTCAGGCAGTTCGCTGATCTGGTAGCCTGTGAGCCCATTCAGCAAGCTGCGGCCGTAAATCATCTGCTCGTTAGCATTATGGCGGTCAAGCTTAATCCTGTGAGGAAGCCCCTCGTTGGCTGCTATGCGCGCCACTGCTGCACTAGAACCATGCACGTTAGAATTGCCAAGCATCAAAGTGTCAACCATGCAACCCCCTCGGTAAGGATATTGCGTCGCAGGAGATATTTATATGTTGCAATCGGCTCGTCAGGCGCCCATCGAGCTTATCGTCCCATTGGCATGAGCGTCCTGGGGTCCAGGTCTTCATACTCTTCGTTACTAAGGGGGAAGAAAGAGAATGTACTATCTTTGTATACCACTTGGATTATGAAATGCCTTGATTGCCAGTTTTCATCGTCTCTATTATCAATAAGAACGCTGCGCGATACCAGGTACCTCGGGCCGCCTGGCATATTCAGTTTTGCCACCTGCACGCGCTTGTCTGTGCTGTTGCCCTTGTCGCTTAGTATGCCATTCAGGTCTGATATGTTGCCTGTCACCCTGCCAGAGGGCGCTTTGTCTAACGTCTCAATCATCTTCTCGAGAGCTGTCTGCGCTGGGCGAGTAATGGTCATTGGTACCACGCTATTATGCTGCGGCTTTCCAGATATTTATAGCTTGGCGCGCCCAGTTTCGACGGTGCAGAGACGTACCTGCAGCATTCGCATAAGTAATAAGGCCATAACCCGTGTAAATGCAGCGTCAGACGTTCCTGAAAGCGCTCAGCGCTGCAGTGCTGATGTCATTGAAATCGAGCGCCTCGAAGTTGGCAACGAGCTCCCTGAGCTCTCCCCAGAACGGCCTTAGGCCTTCAATTCTCTCCTTGAACGATGTGAACGAATACTTGACGCCTTTCAGGCTCGGGTCTTCGGCAAGCTTGCCTGCTATTGCGCCGAGGCTTATCCTGGTATGAAGCACAGCACACAGGTAGTGCAGATCGTAGAGGTCGCGCGCCTTCTGCCTAGAATAAAGCGCGCGCACCTTCTCCGCAAGCAGCTCCTCTGGCTTCATCACGCTTACGCTTGATGCGCTGTACCCGTTCGACAGCTCCCTGTTCTCGAGCCCCAGCGCACATTTGCCTATGCTGTAATCTATGGTAACATTGATGTCCTGAAACTGCCCGTAGCCAAATGTCAGAATGTACCTCCTGAAGCTGCGCGTTTCATATATATTGTCCTCCCATGCGTTCAGTATCTTGTAGCTGTACTCCTTCTCGAACGACTCCAGAACGTCGTCTATGACCGTATAACCTTCTATGTTCGGCGACGAGAAATCTATGTCCTTGGAGAACCTGTCGCTGCCGTAGAAGAACGCAAGCGCTGTGCCCCCCTTGAATGCGAGATCGGCAGGCTTGCGTGCGTATATCTGTATGAGCAGGTCGCGCAGCACCGCAGTGTGGGCGCGCTGCTTTGCGCTGAACCAGCCTTTCATTATTGTTTCCATAATGTCCACACCTTTACGTGTCCATGCGCCTCGATACCACTTTTGCGCGCTCCTTCGGCGCTGCCGCATAATCGACGAGCGCCCTTATCCTCGCCATGAGCGTCTTATTGCCTGACATCTCGGCATAGAGGTTCAGCTTTTCTACGTCTATCTTATTGGCGTTAAGGGCATATTCGAATTCCTCGCTATAGTACTGCCTGCCATGCAGGTACAGGTCATCTATGAAGATCTTCTCGGGCTCTGCGAACGCAGGGCCGTTCCACGTCCCGACAAAGCCGTAGATGAACTCCCTCTTTACCTTGACAAACTCTGCAGTATGCTCTGAGAGCCTCAGCGGCCTGTGGTACTTCATAGACACAACTTGCAGCTTGAACGCAAGCTGCGTAGTAAGCCTGTAGTGCTCCAGCGCAGCATAGCCCGTTATGTAGGAATTTGGGATTATCCTAGATGCGATTGTATAGTCGTCTGTGCCCGGAAGGCAGTATTTGCCCCATTCGACCAGTTTTAGCGCACCGGCCATACGCAGCCTGCGAATGTAGAGTCTCGTGTATGCCGGGCTCTTCTGCAGTATGCTGCTTGCAGTTGCCACTGTCACGACCGGCAGGCCCAGCTCCTTAAGCCTGCTTGTGAAGCCCACGCTGTTCATCGGCCATACATGCGAGGCATGGTTATTTATAAGTATCGCATATTTGTATTACATATAATATCAAATGATATTATATGCTATCTTATATTACGCACTGTTGCATTACTTGGCTCACACATGATATCAAATGATGGAATATACCCTGCAACCGCAGGGGAAGCTCCTGACCTTTAGTTAGGAGGGGATGTCACGCTGCCTGCAAGCTCATCAATAGGCTTGTTTTGCTGCAATTGTTGGGCAAAATTTTCCAAAAGAAATTCATAAATATCAGAACGCACCAAGCCAGAATGGAGGTTCTGTGGCTTCTCGCAACGCGTTCAAGCTAGAGCTGGACAAGGAGCGCTTCCTGAACAATGTCTACCACGACTACAGCCTGGTGGGGAAGCTCTCTGACGTCCACACCATCATATCCATGAAGGACCTGGCCGACCTTTCAAGGGGCATGAGTTCGAGGTCGCTGGTGCACAGGCAGCGGCGTTTCGTTTTTCAAGGTGTCAAGGAACTCTATAATTGAATTGAAGTGATGCGATGGAAAAGAGCGCTGGTGTTGCATTGAAGGATGTTACCAAGGCGCAGGCGGACCTGCGCGCAGAGGCGCTGGCCCGCACATCCAACACCAGCAACCTTAAAAGGTTCTTCACGAAGAGCGAGGTGCTCAGCTTCAACGTAGGATACTGGGTCAATGATAAGCAAAGGCATAACCACATCGCGGTGCTCAACGTCGCGCTAGACGGTTCTGTGCTTATGCTGAAAGGCTTTGTGGAGAGCGAAAGCAGGCGCGGCTTCTACCATTACGTGATAGCGCCCGTGCATCCGGTAAGCATTCAGAAACTGGCTGGCAAGGGCAAGTGCGATTGCGAGAGCGCGCAGTACAACAAGATGCCGTGCAAGCACGTCATCAGGCTCAGGAACATATACATAAGGCACAAGTCGGAATTTGACGCCATCTTCGGCGTCCCGCAACTCAGGAGGTAAGAGCGCCACTATGTGGTGTCGGAAGAGAGGAAGGAGCGCGCGGCCAAAGCGATTCGCGAGGAAGAGAGCATAAAGGCGTCAGCCTATATGAAGCTCAACAACGTTCCGTACTATGTTGCCATGATGGACCTGAACAGTATGATGGCGGCTGGAATTATCGTCAGGCAAAGCGGAGGGAGGGGCTCGTCATACAAGCGCTTGTAGGCACAGCCAGACAGAAGCCCTTATACTTTTTTGTCAGCCTGCCTTTTATAAGTTTTAATAAAAAATGAAACATTTAAATATATTGCTGATAAATAACTGAAATATGAAGCTTTACGAGGTGCTCTATCGCGAGATCGCTGCCGACTTTCTTGCAGGCACCGATAGGTTCACCCAGAAAGAGCTCTCAGAAAGGTTGCACATTTCTATCGGCAACGTGAACCGCGCTCTCTCAAAACTTGAAGAGATAAATGCAGTTGCAGTAGGGCGCAGGTCATTCAGGGTTACCGCGCTGGACAGGCTGCTGCTGTACTGGGCTACGCACAGAAAGCTGTACAATGATGTGATATACAAGGCCCTGTCTGAGCTGAGCGTTGCAGACACCGAGGCCAGCCTGCCTAATGGCATAGCCTTTACGGCATATACTGCCTACAAGAAAACATACGGCAATGTGCCTGCCGATTACAGCGAGGTCTTCGTATATGTTACCGAAGCTGCCGGAGAGGCCATACGGCAAAGGTTCCCCAAGCAGGGTACAGCCCCAAACCTGTTCGTCCTAAGGGCCGATGCCGTGCTGTCCAAGAGAATCGCTTCCGGCAAAGCAAGAGTGGTGCCGGTGCCCAATATCTTCGCGGATCTTTGGAACATAAAGACATGGTATGCGAAGGAGTTCACAGACGCGCTCTCGAAAAGGCTTTTCGGATGATAGCATGGAGTTCTGGAACGACGAGCTGACGGACCTAAGCTGGAAGAAACTGATAGGATTGCGGAAAGAGCTGGAGTTCGTGCTGATAGGCGGATGGGCGGTCTACCTCTACACAAAGCTGCATAAGTCAAAAGATATCGACATAATAGTGGATTATCCAGAGCTGAGGAAGCTGCAGGCAGACTACACGCTCAGCAAAAATGACCGGCTCAAAAGGTATGAGGTGAAGCTCGGGGAAGGATTCGACATAGACGTATACGTGCCTGGCTATTCAAGACTCGCCCTGCCTATCAGGGACATCATTGGCGCGACTGTATCGCGTGAAGGGTTTACCGTGCCAAAGGCTGAAGTGCTCATTCTGCTCAAGCTAGGCGCATACACGGCAAGGAAGAACAGCATAAAGGGCAGCAAAGACGCGATAGACATTATTGGCTTGCTGTTTTGTCCTGACATGGACCTGCACCGGCTCAAGGAGCTGGCAGTCAGGCATGGCTTATACGGCTATCTAAGAGAGCTGCTCGGCGCCCTTGACGGTTTCGATCCGTCGCTTGTAAAATATCTTGGCCTTAATGCGAACAGCTTCTCCAAGCTGAAGAGAAAATACAGACAGCAACTGCTTGCAATACTGTAGCGCCGACGCTTAAGCCGCTTCTTTTAACATGGCTTTGCCACCCCTCATGGCCAATATGCATGCAGGAAAAGCCAGGCTTATGCTGTGTCGTGCTTTGCCAGGCTCCTCATCCCGGTCTCGAAGCCCTTGAGGTACCATGCGATGCTCATCGCGAGGCCTATCAGGAATACGAGCATTACTATGGCTGCCTCTGCATTGAACGAGAGCGTGTAGAATGATAGCACGCCGAATATCAGGGCCGCGACTATCCATACCACCGCCCTGACATAGGAGATGTAAGTGCCGCGCATCTTTGTCGGGAACATCTCGGGCTCGAGCATGGCCCTTGTGCCCCACGTCGTCTCGACGAATATGAAGAGTATGCCAGTCAGGAAGACGAGAAGCAGGCCTGACGTGGATCCCGTAAGCGCAACGTACGCCCATAGGACCGCCCAGAAGAGCACGAGCAGGCCGTATGACCACAGCGCAGCGTTCTTCCTCGAGAACCTGTGCACGTTCAGGCCGAAGAGTATGCCCACCACGACCATAGTGAGACCGCCCATCACAGGTATTGCAGAAGCAAGCTTGCTGGCGAAGTAGAAGAAGCCGACGCCGTACGTTATGTAGAGGAAAGCTACGTTCTGCACTATGCCTAGTATTATGATGACAGAGAACCTCAGGCCCATGCCCGTATTTGGCCTGATGTGCTCGGCCTCGCCGTCTATTGCTTTCCAGGTCTGCCTTACGTTGCCGCCCTTGGTAAGCGCCTTCCACGGCCTTGACTCGCCGACGGTGAAGTAGCCGATCACGAGCGCCGCGAGCGGCGCGAGGAAGAGCAAAGCAACAGCAGTCTCGATCTGTAGCGAGCTTAAGTTCAGGAAGAGCGGTATGAAAAGGAGCGCCACGCCGAGGTTGCCGAAGTTCTGGACTATCACCTCAGTGTTCCCGCGCCACTTCGCAGGTATGCTCTCCGCTATTATCGAAAGTATTGGCGTCTCGAGCCCTATCGCTGCCATGCCTATGAGCACGAACGATACGATAAGCGCAGGTATGTTGGTGGGGCCCGCGATGTAAATTAATATGCCCAGCACTATCAGGAGCGACGCTATGAGGAATGACTTCCTCCTGCCTATCCTGTCGGCAAGGTAGCCTGCGAGCAGCGCGCCTATGCCACCTGCAACGTACGGGAGGCTGAACGCGACATAAACAAGGTTCTTCGGGAAGATCTGGCCTATCGCAGATACGGGGCCGTAGCTCTCAGCCACGCCATACACGAGCATGCCCATGGCAAGCGCTATCACCGCGCCCCAAGGAAAGCGATTAGCGCCAGAGCTGGCGCCAGGCTTGGATTTCTCCCCCACACCTATCCGCTTACTCACTCAAAATAAAAGTATTTAATGCTTGCGAAGTCAGCACAGCGTTCATGAGCGCGCGGATCGCATCGAATTTTCGCAGGCAATCCACGCAGACGGTCATGCGTTGTAGATATCCATTATTGCATTGGCGACAAATGTGCTGCGGATGGTGCCCAGCCAAATCAGATGCATATTTATACAGCGCGTGCAAATTGCTACAATCAAACCCCAGGGGTATGCGATTGAACAGAACGCTCAGGCCAGCATTGTTCCTCGACAGGGACGGCACTCTGAACAAGGATTGCCCGTACTGCCGGAACGCCGGCCAGATAAGGATTTACAAGGACGTGCCAGGTGCCCTGGCGCTGCTCTCGAGGCGCTTCTACATAATAGTCCTCACCAACCAGTCGGGAATAGCACGAGGCTACTACACCAGGAAAGACGTTGCAGGCATGCATGCCAAGATCAGGCGGGAAGTGGAGAAGGCAGGCGGGCGCATAGACGCCTTCTACTACTGCCCGCACATGCCTGAAGACAACTGCAACTGCAGGAAACCAAGGACCGGCCTGATGGAGCAGGCGCTCAAGGACTTCCCGATAGACCTGAAGAACTCTTTCGTGGTCGGGAACAGCAAGGCAGACATAGGGCTTGCGCGCGCGATGCGCGTGCGCAGCATACAGGTAAGGGACAGGGACGATGCGAAGCCCGATTTCTACGCGAGGGATTTCAAAGACGTAGTAAAGATAGCGATGAGCGGCAGCGTGCCGGAAGTCGCGCTAATACTCGCGGGCGGCAAGGGCACCAGGCTCAGGCCTATAACCTACAGGATGCCGAAGCCGCTCGTCAGGGTCAACGGCAAGCCTGTGATAGCGCACATAATCGACGAACTGGCAGGGAACGGCGTGCGCCGCATCTATGTCTCTGTCGGCTACAAGGCAAATATGATAGTATCGTACCTGAAGCGCTACAAGACGAATGCCACGATTAGGTACGTGCGCGAGGATCCGAGCAAGCCGTTGGGCACTGGCGGGGCCATAAGGCTTGCCCTGGGGCAGATAAGGAAGAGCTATGAGGGCGACCTGCTGATGACATACGGAGACGATTTGTTCACCCTGGATTTGGCAGGCATGTACGCGATGCACAGGGCGAAGAAAGCCGAACTCACGATACTCGTCAGGAAGGCGGCCAACGCCAGCGAAATAAGGAATTCCGGAGTTGTGGCGCTGGTAGGCAGCAGGATCACCGGCTTCGTTGAGAAGCCGGAACCTAAGGACGCGCCAAGCAAACTTATAAGTATTGGAAAACTAATACTCGATACGGGCATACACGGCAAGCTGCCAAGGAAGAAAGCGTTCTCGTTCGAGCGGGACTTCCTCCAAAGGCACACGAAGGATGTCAGGATGTACGCATTCGTCTCGGAGGGCATGTGGTACCCGATAGACAATCCCGAAAGGCTCGACAGGGCGAAAATGGCATGGAAAGGCAGGCGGCAATTGGGAGCGGGCAACCATGAGCAGTAATACATGAAGGCTTCTTGCTGTCAACACCTATAGCCAAACCCGCCATGTCATTGGGCCTGCCTGCGCTCTTTCAATCGGTTGGATACGCAGAACTCCCAGAAAGGCTTTTATATTTAATTGGGCACATAGTAATTGACGGGTAAAACCCAAAAGCCAGTGCACCTTGAGATGCACGTTTTAGTGCTTTTGGGTACTGTCATCTTCTTGTTTCCAGACATGTGATGAGTGCTGGTCTATCTTCAGCAGGTCTATGAACTCTGGGTTCCCATGCTCGAATTTCTGGAAGCATACTTGAAAATGGGCATCACAACACTGTCTCTTCTGGCATCGTGCAAGTTTTTGCGTGAAAGTATTTACACCATCGTTTTAGTGCGCCCTCTCCAGGTATTCGCCAATCTCCTTCTCGTCCATGGGCATGCCCAGGTAACATAGCTACGACAAGGCATAAAAAGCTGAATTATGAAGTAGATGCATGCCTGCCCTAAAGAACAGGATGATAATGACAAGGACGCCGTTGCGCATAACATTCACCGGTGGGGGCACTGACATAGGCGCCTACTACAGGCTCAACGGCCCCGGCGCAGTGGTCAACGCAGCGATAAACAAGTACATCTACATAATAGTGAACAAGAAGTTCGACAACGAGATAAGGGTCAGCTACTCGAAGACTGAGATAGTGCCGCACGTCGAAGACATACAGCATCCCTCAATCAGGGAGGCCCTTAGGCTTCTTGGCATAGACGGCGGCATAGAGATAGTCAGCATATCAGACATACCGTCCGGCGGCACCGGCCTTGGATCAAGCAGCTCGTTCCTGGTAGGGCTGCTCAATGCATTGCACGCGTGGAATGGGGAACTGGTCCCTCCAAGGCAGCTTGCCGAGGAAGCGGTGCACATAGCAAGGGACGTGCTCAAGGAACCGGGAGGCAAGCAGGACGAGTACATAGCGGCATATGGCGGCCTGCAGTTCATGGAGTTCAACAAGGATGAGAGCGTGGCCGTCAGGCCCGTAGTCATGACGGAAGAGGCCAGGACGAGCCTTAGGAGCCACCTGCAGATGCTCTATACCGGCAAGCAGAGGAACTCTGGCGTTATACTCAAAAAGCAGTCCGACAGCGCCAAGCCGAACCTGAAGAGCTACGACGCTATGCGCGACCTTGCCTACAGGCTGTACGAGAACCTCACGAAGGGCAACTGGCAGGACACGGGCAGGCTCCTGCATGAGAACTGGATGCTAAAGAAGAAGCTTGAGGGCAGCATATCCGACAAGACGATAGACGGATGGTACGACAGGGCAAGAAAGGCAGGCGCCCTGGGCGGCAAGATAATAGGCGCAGGCGGCGGCGGCTTTTTGCTTCTGTTCACGCCCCCAAGCAAGCAGGAGGCCGTCAGGAAGGCGCTCCCCGGACTTACAGTACAGGAGTTCGAGCTGGAGCCACAGGGAAGCAGCATAATATACGTTGGCGATTGATGGTAATTGCATGGACGAAAAAAAATTCGTGGCTGATCTAGAGGATTACATCGAGAGGAGCGTTGAGGTCGCTAAGGAGTTCAAGAAGCTCAGCCCAAAGCTCAAGGACATTGCCATGGCAATAGAGAACGCGGCAGAGCAGGGCGCCAGCGTCTACATAATGGGCAACGGCGGCAGCGCTGCTACAGCGTCGCACATGGTAGCTGACCTGAACAAGACCGCGATACGCGAGGGCAAGAAGAGGTTCAGGGCCATATGCCTAAACGACAACGTGCCTGTCATGATGGCCTGGGCGAACGACGATTCCTATGACTCCATATTCGTGGAGCAGCTCAAGAACTTCCTGGCCAAGGGCGACATACTGATAGGCATAAGCGGCAGCGGCAACTCCCCGAACGTCGTGAAGGCGATAGAGTACGCGAACGGCATGGGCAACACCACGATAGGCATAACCGGCATGATAAACGAGGCCGGCGGGAAGCTAGGCAAGATGGCCAAGATAGCGCTCATAGTGCCTGACAACCTGATGTACAGGCTGGAGGACTTCCACCTGATGGTCAACCACGCGTTGGTCTATGCCTTCAAGCACAACGATGAGAGACAATGATTGCATGGTAGAGCGTCTCTTCATAACTGGCATCGCAGGCTTCATCGGCAGGAACCTCGCGAAGGAGGCGTTGGCCCAGGGCTTCAGTGTGAAGGGCATGGACATAGCAGACATGAAAGAGCAGCTCAACGTGGAGTTCGTTAAGGCTGACATCCGCGACACGGCGAAGGTGGAAGCCGCGATGAAAGGCGCAGACTACGTGGTGCATTTGGCAGCCGTAACTTCGAACGTCGAGTTCGAGAAGGGGCTCAAGGAGTGCTACGACACGAACATTACGGGCTTCATGAACGTGATAGAGGCGGCAAGAAGGAACAACGTCAAGAAGTTCCTGTATGCGTCCAGCGCGGCGGTCTACACGGACAAGAGCGGTTTCTCGGAAGACTCTGTGATAAGCATGCAGGAGCAGAAGAGCCATTACGCGAAGTCGAAGCTCATGAACGAGATGATCGCCAAATCTTACGCAGATGCCTATGGGATGGAAACGATAGGCATGCGCCTCTTCAACGTCTATGGCCCCGGCGAGAACGAGAAAGGCGACTATGCCAGCATAATAAGCAGGTTCATGAAGGACAGCAGAGAGGGCAGGCCTCTGCTGGTATACGGCGACGGCAACCAGGCAAGGGATTTCGTCTACGTGGAAGATGCTGCCAAGATAATCCTGGAGCTGCTGGGAAAGGCGCAGCCTGGAGTGTACAACGTCGGCACCGGCAAGGCCGTATCGTACACGGATATAGCGAAAAGGATAAATGCCGATGCATTGAGATATGTGCGAAATCCGCTCTCAAGCTACCAGTACTTGACCAGGTCGGACAGCGCAAAGCTAAGGGCCGCGATAGGGGATTACAGGTTTACGGACGCCGTCGAATGGATTGCGGGCTCCAATAAACCAGGGTGATGATGCCATGCCTAAAATAGATGGGAAAACAGTTCTGGTGACAGGAGGAGCGGGCTTCATAGGCAGCAATTTCGTGGAACGCATGCTGGGCAGGGCAGGAAGGGTAATCGTATACGACAACCTGAGCTCCGGCAGGTGCGACTTGATAAAGGGTTTCATAAAAAACAGGAAGTTCAGGTTCGTGAAGGGCGACGTCCTGGATTACAAGACCCTCAGCAGGGTGATGAAGGAGGAGAAGCCTGAAGTGGTAGTTCACTTCGCCGCGAATCCAGACATACAGCGCGGCACAAAAGAGACTGATCTTGACATACAGCAGGGACCAGTCGCGACCCACAATCTTCTGGAAGCCGCCAGGCAGAATGGCGTTAAGTCGATCCTGTATTCGTCCACCAGTGCAATCTATGGTATGGCCAATGTAAAGCCGACCCCCGAGAACTACGGTCCCCTGAAGCCTATATCGCTCTATGCGGCATCGAAGCTCGCATGCGAAGGCCTGATAACCGCATATGGCAGTCTCTACGGAATAAACTACTACATATACAGGTTTGCCAACATCGTGGGCAGGAACCAGACACACGGCGTGATTGTAGACCTTATACATAAACTAGAAAAGAACCCCAAAAGCCTTGAGGTGCTGGGAAACGGGAAACAGCGCAAGGCTTACATGGATGTAGTGGACTGCGTTGATGCCATGGTCTTCGCATATGAAAATGCGAAACCAAACCAGATAATCAATCTTGCCACAAGCGGCCAGACCAGCGTTGCAGAGATAGCCAGACAGGTAATAGCGAGGGTCTCTCCTGAAGCAAGGATAAGATACACGGGCACAAGGCAGGGATGGCCTGGAGATGTCACGAACACGCACCTGGACAACACGAGGATGCTGAAATTAGGCATTAAAATGAAGTATAATACGTCTGACGAGGTCGTTAGGCATGCAGTCGAGAAGTTAACAACTTAAAAGTGCCTATATATTCAGATTATAAACCTACGCTTTGCACCTTAAGTGGCTTTAAGTGCAGATTTAGATATAGGTCTTTTACCTAAACAAATACCAGCTCACATCACTTCTAAATTGCATGGGCACCTTTTCGGTATTGGTAAACTTCTGCATCTGGATTACAATTCTACTAGAGTTGCTATTGGCAGATACATTCCATTCTATTCCAAAGAGAAAGTTTTTTGCACCAAAGAAGTTACGTCTATATACATAATTTAATGCAGCTTGTGTGGATTCATTCAACGCAAATGTTGAGATAAATAAGTCTGCACTTATGTCTGCATAGTCAAGCATTCCAAGTGCAATTATATTTATTTTGCCTTTCTTTGTCCCATTCTTCTTAGTGACAAGATTCACATAGTTTCTTCCCCAAATTGCTGAGAGATAGCAGTATTGAAGAGCAGCATTGGAAGGGATATCTATCAATGTATAAGTACAGGTTGAGTTAATACGTCTGAATATGGTGGCAGCTTCTCCAAAACCACCGCCCCAGTCAACTACACTGTGGAAATCATCGAGGTTCTTGCCATATTCAGTATAACGTACAAAGTGAAAAAGATTTTGTATCCTATAAAATGAAGTCTGGTATCTGTGGCTAATTATAAATGGACTACCAACAAAATCTTCTTTAAGCAACTGTTTGAGAGCTGTATCAGACATTCTATGCGCCATATACCTAAGCATCGCATGTGTACTACCTATATATGGAACACCAAGCATTCCACAATACCACCAACCCCAATCGACATCTCTATACCGCATGAAGTCTGAAGTAAGTGCCTTCTTCTGCTGTTCTCTATCATGGTGCTGCCAGAACGGAGTTAGAAAGTTTTCGTATTTGCCGAGATCGCCTATCTCACTGACTATGTTGCTATATTCCTTGCAGAGATAAGAAAATCTGTCTAACTTTTCTTTGTTATCGCGTCTGAGCTTAGCTTCTGAAGGTAATGAATATATGTTTAGGAAAGTATCTTTGGCTGCTTCGAACATCTCATTAATTAAACTTGTCATAATAAAGAAAGCGAAGAAAAGATTTAAAAATGCAATTTGCACTCTTATTGTGTAAGTTGCATTTCTATAGTTTGCACTTTAAAAATGTAAAACCATAGTTAACATATCTATATTGCAGAGTATCCGCAAAATATCAATTGCATTGATTGATCACTGATGGGAAAATATAAAACTTATGTTTCAGCTACCAGTAAACCGGGGAATTCAATGGGTACCAAAATGAAAGTAAGCCTAATTACACCTATTGATATAAAATACAGTTACCAGGCAACAGAAAAATCGATTTATGAGTATTCAAGATTTCTTTTTCATGAAGGCATCAACGTAACTCTATTGATACCCAAAACGACAATAAATAGCCGTGCTATACGTGTCGATTTTAAAACTCTACGAAATTACTATAAAAGGCTTCCAAAAAAAATCATAATGAATGTTTTGAAAAACTTACCTATGAGATGCCCTCCAGACTTCTACACTAGCCTACCAAAAGAGGGTATTATATACTTTCCAAGAGGTTTATACGAAAACCTACCAAACATATTAACCAAGCCGGAAGGCCAAAAATATATAATAGCTTGCTACTCTATGTCTGTTAGAGATGGACATATAACTAATCATAAAATTATAGAAAGTGTAATAAACTTCTTCTTAACTAATTGTTTTCTAAGAAAAGAGGAGATGCGGAATAATTTATTTTTTAGAGTACTTAACACGAGGCAGAAAAATTATTTGGAGAGAATTGGTGTTCCTTCAGATAAAATATTTAATATACCCGAATTTGTTGATACTAAAAAATATTGTATTGCAACTTCTTATGGGAAAAAACTAAATGTAGTACATATTGGAGGCGAGGCGAAAAATGCCCAAGTCATAATTGACACAATAAAAGAACTAATAGATAAAAGACAGATTACTAAATTTAAGTTTTTCTTTATAGGTAAACACCAGCCAAAAGAATTGTTTGAGTATGCAGAGAAAACCGATAGCGTAGTTTATCTAGGTGCTCTTTCAGACACTAAAAAGATAAAGATTTTATCGATGTCAGATGTTCAGGTAGTTCCAAATCCTGACGAAAATTTTGCTGTATCTATGATAGAGGGCTTGTCGAGCGGGCTTCGTTTAGTGGTAAGTAATCAAAACCCAATCGTTAAAAATTTAATAAAGGAGGGAGCGCTAGCGTATACCTGTTCAAACAATCCTTCTGCCTATGCTAAAGTTCTCTTAGGATTAGCAAGGATGAAAAGAACAGAGCCCTATAAGTTTCAAAAGTTAAAGATGACAAATAGAGCAATAGCGATTAAGGAGTTTGAACAAACAAAAGTCTTCAACCAGATTAAGGATATGTTTATACGTGTGGCAAGTGCAATAGACTGATTACTCATACAAATTTATATCTAAGTATACAATTATAAAAAACATGTTGCCATCAGTAATTAAAAATAGGATTTCGGAGGATAACATGTTTCGTGATCCATCAACTAAGAAGCGGTTCAAGACACTTTATAAAATGAGTCCCTATCTCTATGACTCAACACACACTATAATAGAGCGAACTAAGAACGTTCTTTTCCAACTCAAAAACATATACTTAATCAAGTCGCCTAGAATATACGCTGACCCGGAGATTGTTGCTGAATATGATAAAGTATATACTAAGTTGGAGCAGAACACCAAAAAGTTAGCTGGGAAACTAAGCTGTCCTGTAGAATGGGCGATTAGCAAACCAGCAGGTTTAGTAATTTATGCAATAATTCGTAAGACAATGCCAAAAACCGTACTAGAGACCGGTGTAGCGAATGGCGCTTCAACGTACATTATACTTTCTGCGCTAAACAAGAACAAGAAAGGCCATCTAGTTTCTACAGAAATTAGAAAAGATGTAGGTCAGCTGCTAATTGGAATATCAAAGCGCAGGTGGCGACTTATGGTAGGCAATCCTAAGACAGTATTCAGAGACACACTAAAAAGATTAGGGAAAGTTGATATATTCCTCCACGACAGCGATCATTCTTACAAAACTATGATGTATGAGTACACTACTGTTTTTGACAAGCTATCGCGAAATGGTTTAATACTAAGTGACGATGTGAATGGCAATGCAGCGTTTATGCAATTTTCACAACATTTTAAAACAAAACCAGTTTTAATTCGGTCAAGAGAGAGGGTTTTTGGTGTATTATATGCGAGTTGACAAGTCAAATCGGTTTGTGATACAATTAGCAGCAAAATTACTCTATGTTGTATCCTAACTCTAAAAGCATATCTTTTATCACTACATCGGCCCGTATCCTTTCCACCCATTCGCGTTCAAGTTTACTAGCTCTATCGCGTTCTTTCGGACTTGACATAAACTTATCAAGAGCCAAAGTCAGCGCACGTTCATCACCTATAGGAATCACTATGCCACGACCAGTAACAAGTTCACTACCACTCGTAGCTGTAGTAACTATTGGTAGACCCATGGCCATTGCCTCTCCCCTCACTATACCTGGGTTTTCTTTAGAGGAGCATAAACAAAAAATCGATGCATTTAAATATTCTTTTCTAATCTCTTTTTCGGTTATGAAATTCAAGAAAGTAATCTTGTCTGATAGGCCGTATTTCTTTACTAGATTTTTTAAATCATTGAAGTAAGACCTATCTTCTATCGAGCCAACAAATCTCAATCTCCAAGTACGATGTTTTTTATACAATTTATTAAAACTGCGAATTAGCATATCTTGGGCTTTGAACCTTGTGATTCGTGCTACACACAAAACTGTATTAGTTCTGTGCGCTTTATCTTTCTTTGTTAAGAAAAATGTATCTGGTACACCTACTCTTATAATCTTTAATTTCTTCTTAACGAATGGGACAAACTTCACAGTTATTTCATAATTATGTTGCGTCTCAGACATAAGAAGGTCAGAAATAAAATATTTTATTGCAAAAGAAAGTTTAGTTAAAAGTTTAGAATGCGGGAAATCTCTGAAATCGTATTGTTCAATTCCAACATTAAATACTATCCTAAGCCTTGGATGTCTAAGTTTTATCAGTGCCGCAGTTATTGTATCTGTGAAAAATATCATGATATTTGGGTTTTCTTTTTTTATATGCTTGTTAAGCTGTATTGCATAATCAATTTGCCTGATTAAATTAGTTGTGCTATCTTTTTTGTACCTTACCAAACGTATTATTTTTGGCAAGTCCTTGGTATTAAGTAGCTTGTTACCTGGTGCAAAAATTAATGTGTCGACCCTCAATCTACGGAGTGTTAATGGTATCTCTAATGGGTTCCTATTAACGTGAAATTCGTCTAATACATCTGGTATAAGAATGCCTATTTTTAAACCGTTCATTATTTTCACATAGTAAATATCCTAAAGAATTCTACCGACTTCGTCGGTAGTTGAAATACTTATCTACTTTTTTGTATATTTTCTATTGGCGGCAGCGCGGCCGCGGCATTACGCGACCCAATATTCTGCCGCCGACGTGTAAACATGGATAGTGTGAACTATAAAAATAAAAATGTTGGTGAAAGAGAGTGGCAGTACAACTGGCAGCACGTTGTATTCGTAACGAACAAAAGTAGAAAGAATTTCAAAAAAGAATACAATCGCAACGTCGCCAGATTCGCGATTGAAGAGGCGGCGCGCGCCTACAGTATAGGAATAAAGGAATTTTCGTTCGGCGACGACTATGCGCATGTTCACATGGAAATAAGTGTGCCCAATACTCTTTCCATGTCACAGGTCGTGCAGATACTGAAGTCGCATTCCGCCTCAGTAATATTTCAGAAGATCCCGAATTTCATGAAATTGTATCCAAGAGGCAGCTTCTGGTGCGGCCAGTACAGCAACCACAGCGTCGAACCGACAGACGAATCCACGATTAAGAATTACATCAGAAGGCAGGACGTGTCAAACGTCGACAACCAAAGGCGACTTTTCAATTGATACGTTCGGGGATACCGCCGACTTTATCGGCGGAGAGGACCCGAACGTAAAGGTTTATAAGGGCGAAGCCCTTATGTCACAAAATTTCTTTCCATAAAAGTTTCCACCATCTACATATCCTTTTATTTTTTTAATGGTAAAACCAGCATCTTCAAGCTGTCTTATGGCTTCACTATGGCGTCCTCCCTTTTCATTAGTAGCTTCAAGAACAACAAGTCTTGCACTTTTGAAGGTTTCTATACCCCCTCTAATAGCGTAAGCTTCATGACCCTCTATATCCATCTTAATAACAGTGGGCTTAACTCTATTCTTAAAGTAATCATCAATACGTATTGCATTTATTTTCTCTGTGCCAAGCCTACTTATAGTATTGGCGCCTCTATTGCTATATTCAACGGCCATACGTAATATTGTATTTTTATCGGATACTGCTTTCTGTTCTGAAACTATAGTTGAAGCCTTGATTGTCCCCTTAGAAATATTTAGTTTAATATTCTTAATAAGTAATTTGTAGTTGTAGTTATCCGGTTCAAAAGCATAGACTTTCTTGCATAAGATTGCGAACAATAGCGTATAGTAACCTATATTCGCGCCAAGATCCAGAACAATATCGTTTGTTTTAAGACTTTCTTTAAAGAACTTTGTTTCTTCAGTTTCATAAGTACCGTTTATAAGCCCTAGGCTATCAACATCATCTGTATACATCCAATAACTATTATTTATTAGGAAAGGAGAACTTATTTTTCTTCGTTTGTGGCTAGCAACCAGTATGTTTCTAATGAATCTGCCGACCAATTTCTTACCTTCCCAATTAGGTAATTTATGACTGATCTCAGAAAGCAGTTTATCAATGCTCATTTTCTAAACCCATCTTATCCTTTAAGGCAAGAATACCCCGACCTTTAGGTCGTGGATGAATTGCACATTTCGATACAATAAATACTATTTCTTTTCATGCGATATCGCGTTAATGGCAGGGTCGCAGACACAACCTGCGACGCAATTCTGCCAGAGACGTGATTACACGAATAGAGGAACGAATGCAACAAATAAAAACCAAACGGCCAATGACGTTGGCCATCGGTATAACTGGCAGCACATTGTTTTTGTGACAAAATACAGGTACAAAATGTTCGGAAAACGGAAGACTATAGACGCAATACGTCGTGCATTTTACGAAGTTGCGAAGAGATACAACATGACCATAAAGGAATTGGCATTCGGGGAAGACTTTGCGCATGCACCTCTGGAAGTCAGCATCCCAAATACGATGTCGATTGCATACGCGGTGCAACTGCTGAAAGGATATTCATCGTATACCGTTTTCAAAGAGATCCCGTGTCACAGATTGCGATATCCACAGGGGCACTTCTGGAGTGCAGGATACAGCAACGGGAGTGTCGGTCCTCGCGACGAACAAACCGTTCAGAACTACATCCGCAGGCAGGACATTTCTGGACAACTGCATCTTGTCGTTTAATCACGCAGACACTGCAGCTTTTAAGTCGCAGAGGAGGGTCATCTTCATAATTTACAACATTCATGTTGTTCATGTCTCTATTGCCTAATAGCCGTCTTAGAGATGAATTCAAAAATTCGTGATAATAATCTGTGCCTATTTAATCTCATGCGTAAACGCATATAGGTTTCACAGACCTGTGCTAATAAAGCTTTTTCTTACAAGAACAAAATAATCCTACTGTTCACCAACTTGATTATGTTTATCTGTCTGCAATTGCTTAAACCAAGTTTTATATAACGCAGATTGTTGCTTCCAAGTATATTTCCCTACTACTCTTATGTTCTGTTTACACGGGTAGCGGATACTATTTAATCTTCTTATCGCCTTTACATAGTCATAAGGGTTATGACTTTTGATTATGAAACCTTGTTCTCCATTTTTAATTATCTCGTTTGTACCAACCATATCAGAAACTATAACGGGCAAACCAGCAGCCATTGCCTCAAATGGGACAAAAGCAAATCCTTCGTGTCTGCTTGGGAAAAGTAGAAAATCTGCAGCCTGATAATACTTGATTTTCATATGCTCTGAAATTTTACCCAAAAAATTAACATTGCTACATTTATTGTCCTCAATTTTATACTCTTTCATGAATTTTATTGCTTCTTCCTTTGTTATACCTATTACACTAAACTTAATATCCTTTAATGCATTAGCGACTTCAAGTAGGATGTCAAGTCCTTTCCTATATGGATCCAATCCTACCCAAATGCCATGCTTCATTCCATTTGTAATATGTAGCTCTCCCCTTAGCCTATGCCTTTCTAACCTATTTAACGGTTTGAATTCATCGATTGCAACACCAGGGTAAATAACACGTATTTTACGTTTATCTATACCAAAATATTTTTTAAGTTCCATAGCTGCAAGCTTTGATACTGCTACCGAATAGTCCGCCCGTCTAAACGAATAGCGTTCTATAAGGCCCGCCAATAGTTTGCCCAAAATACGCATGTGTATAGATTTCTTTGGTGTATACTCTATAAGGCCATAATGTGTTCCGTGGGCTCTCTCTATAAATATCGCATTTTTTTTGGCAAACAAGTCAACTAGTAGTCCTGCACCATATGTACTAGGGCCTTCCTCTATTATTATATCTGCTTTATTTTTCTTAACTTCAGATAGCACTCTTAATGGATATAGTAGAACCCTTAAGATCTCGTTTTTCGGAACTTTAAGCGCTATAAGTGTACCAAAGTCGGTCTGCTCTGTTTTGTCTTGTAAAAATGTATAACATATATTAGTTATACTAAAACCGTTAGATTCAAGTTCCTTATTCAGATTACGCACGAAACTCCCGACACCTCCAGGTTCTAGTGGATTTGTGCCTGTTATATCAAGTAATCTTATCTTTTGATTTTCTTCAACAAGTTCTTTACTCACATTATCACTTTGTTCGCTTCATTGACACCTCCATAAACATACGCATTATTTTTGGAAGTGTCACAGTTTTGTCGAAATTCAATGCGACGTTTCTATTCACTTTTGTTTCTTTATCAAGGCTACCTACCTTTTTCTTTTCAACTAAGTTAATCAATGCATTAACATATTCTTCAATGGTTCTTACTAGATCAATTTTGGCTCCCAAACTCAGCATATCTACAGCGGCAGGGTTAGTCCCATTGGCAATTATATGCAAACCGCTAGCAAGACCTTCAAGCATAGTTCTAGAAAACGTTTCTATGGCCGGAACTATTAATACATCTGAACTGCTAAGAAGTTTTACCTTTGTTCCATCATTAACAGCGCCCAACACATGCACATTTGTGTTGCTCTCAGATGACTTGATAACACTTTCAGGCATTTCTTCGCCAACAAAGTAGAAATCGAATTCAGCCAGCAAATTTCTTTGTTTTAGTTTAGATATAACTTCTGTAACAACATTTGCATCTTTTTGTTTGCCGCCTATATGTATTACCGACAATTTATTTGAATTATTATGTCGCAACCTAAATACCTTTACATCGATAAAAGTTGGTATATAAATTATATTTTCTTTCCTTATTCCAAGTGTCAATAAGTATCTTTTCTCTTCGTTGTTTATTACATGATGATAAATGTTCTCCCTCCTATCCTTAGATAAGAAAATAAATTTGACGAAATTATTTAGGATAGCTTCTAAAATTGCATGATTTTTAATTATGTGACCGTCCTTCAGATGCATGCTGTGCGCAGCAATTATATATTTCTGACCTTTCGGTTTAGTTATGATGTTGTATAAGTGGTCATAAATACTGTATGCGAAATATATGGTTGTATTTATCGGCAGATTGTTGTACATATAAATGTTAAAGTTAAATGGAAACCTCACTACTTTTCCCGCTATTTCTTTCTTTGGAATCTTTTTATAAAGGGCTTTGATTTTTTCATAGTCTTTCCTTTCTTGTAAAGTCATTACGTTGGAATATTTTGGCACTAGAATTCGCGCATCAATTCCGGCGTCGATCATATATTTTGCATATTCGTATATCTGCACCTCTGTAGCTCTGTAGCTGTACCTTATGTCAACAGGCGTTATCAGATAGACCTTCATTTTGCCACTCTGTCAAGTGCCTTAAGCAGTGCTTTTCTTACTCTGTTAGGTCTCCATTGTTCAACTATAGCCCTCTCAGCCAGATTGTATCCTATCCTGTACCCGATAGAAGCCGATGGTGAAATGACCATTGACATCAGCATATCTATGTTTACTCTTCGTTTTAGTGTACCAAGATCAATCTTGTAATCCGTAAACCTATCTATATAATACGAGAATAGGACACTTTCTGCTGTGAGAGTTGGTGATACGTTCTTCACAGAGAGGCTTCTTGAGTTGGATTCCTGCCACGGATGATATACCAATGCTCCGTCAAACCAAACTGTTGTATATCCTCTTTTGATAGCTTCCAGAGACGCCGCCTGTTCGTTGCCTATTGCTCTTTTTGTATACCCGGGCAACTTAAAACCATGGAGCGCATCCTTCTTCCAACTCATATTGACACCATGTTGCTTCAGCGTATTTATCATGTTATATCTCTTCCCTGTATCGACGAGCATTCCAGATTTGCCCGGATACATTCCATACTCTTTGAAATTTTCGCCTATAGGCCTGTCGATTATCGTATGTTTGTTCATTCTCCACATTTGACGATGCAGCATATCTGTCATCCATGATACACTTGCATCTTTTGCTCTGTCGTCCACAAGGCCTGTAGCTACACCTACTTCAGGATGCTTGTTGTGAAGCTCTACATGATTTTTAACAAAATTTCTTGACACCTGGGCGTCATCATCTGTATTTATTATTATATCTCCGTCAGCTTTTGCATACGCTATGTTTATAACATCTGCAGCCATCCCTTTTGTTTGTGCTACCAACTCTATGTTCAATGATCTGTACTCTTTTATTCTATCTATAACAGATTTTTTTGCCCTGTCTAATTTATAAATCACTAAAATGTTAAAATTTTTATACGACTGCTGCTTAAGACTACTTAATAAGCTAAATATACAGTTTCTATCCCCATAAGTCGGCAGGGTTATTGTCACATCCATGAAAGCCAACTCAAAGATTTTCTGCTAAATGTGCTATTCAATTCGATAATTGATTTGACACGGTCAGGTTCTTATACTTTTCTTCTATATCTATTGGAAGCAGATATACGTCTGTTGCTGATAGCATTGTATGATAACTAAACGAAAATTTAGGATGCACATCTAGACGTAGACCGGACCTTTAGCTGATTATATGGATTGGATGACTAAAAAGAAATTATATTATTTGGTTGCAGCATTTATCGTGTTTATTTTCATATATGGTTTATATGTCCATTTTGGGTATCTGCTTGACGGAGACAGGGCCTTAAGTAATTCGAATCTGTTGGAACAAGACTATCTATCACTTTTTACATGGTCAGCTTTCAATTATTCTGGGCTTATAAATATTACCGGTTCGATTCCGGATATTTTAATTCTTTTGTTGTTTTTGATACCATATAAGCTTAGCATTATCTTTGGGACTATCGTAGGCTATGCCTTCTATGCATTCGTAGGCTTAGCGGGGATGTTTTATCTGGTATACGAACTGACTGGCGGGTATTCACACCGTATTAGATATTTCAGTTCTGTTGTTGCTTCTGTTATATTCTCTTTTCCAATATATTTACCTTTTGGAGCCGTCGCCTTCTTACCTTGGGTGTTTCTCTTTACAAAACGGCTTTTTTACGATAAAAACAGCAAAACGGCATTAAATAAACTCAACCTGTTCGGCTTAGTTATTTCTATAGTATTTTTCATTTCAGTTGGTGGCGATTCAGATATAATACTTGACTCTATAATTTTAGCTTTTTTAGGTGTTTTAACCTTGTTTTTTGTAGGCAAAGGAGAGCACATCCGTACTCTAAAATATATTCTTTTGATTACTCTGCTTTCTATAGCTATTAGTGCACCATGGTTGATTGCATCTTACATATTTACAAACCATGTGGCACACGGCTTCTTTAGCAGTTCTAAGGGCCTTTTGGGTATATTTGGTCTGAATTCGATAGAATCATTACTAGCATTTGGACCTGGTGAATCTTCTGTGTCAATACCAAATATTTATACGGAATTGATATTGCTGACCATTCTTTTAATATCATTATCATCTTTTGCCTATATCAAGAAAGGTAACAAAAATCGTGGTATGATTTTGTCTATTCTGATAATGTATATTTTCATGGTTGGTCTTGCTACTACAATATTGGTGCCGTTTGGCGCCGTGTTTTCCAGCATATCTTCTATATTTCCTTATTTACTAACATTGCGGTATGTTTATACCGCGACGCACTACGTTTTTATTTTCCTTGTAGCTACACTTTTTGGACTTGGTATAGCATATATAATGCACAGGTCAAACAAAAAGAAGGTCCTTCTTATCACTTTCTTTACATTGCTTTCAGTTGTAATAATCAGCTATTTGTATATTCTTGATTACATTCCAATCGCTATGTCTTCAGTACCATCTAGCATACCCCAAGATGTAAACATACCACAACATGTGTTCCAGATAGCGAATTACATAAACCTACAACATGGTCTTTTTACCATTGCTACAATACCAGTAGATTCGTCGTGGCAATTGACAACATGGTATGCAGGAGTTAGCGTTTATTCTTCATTGATAAACAAACCAGTCTATACTGGTGGCTACTCTTTCTACAGTGAAATTTTTTTCCCAGTCACTGAAAATGAATATTTTGATGCTGCAGAAACGATCCAAAAAGACAACATGACAGGCATTAAAATATCGAACCTGCTTGGTGTGTTCGGTATACACTATCTGATTGTGCAGGGCGACGCCCTGAACTATAGTGTATGTGATGGTTGCTACGTGCCTCCGTTCAATAAGACGCAAATGAGGAATAACCTAAATGGAGCTGAGAATATCAGCCTTGTAGGCGAATACGGTAATTCGAGCCTATATGTAAACAACAACTATGACCCATTGGTCTACGCTGCCGGCATCGAGAACCTTGATACCGCCTCTTACTCTAAAATTTCTAGTGCAATAGAAAATGAAACATTTGATATACAAACCGAGGCGATTTATTCAACCTCTGAATACGGCCTATTCAATAGTACGGGCAAGATGAATGTCACCCCAATAGTTGGATTCTCGCAGCCTGAAATACAATTCTCCCAAGATACGCCAACCCATGTGACTGTTCATGTGCTGAACGCTACCACTCCATTCTATCTAGTCTTCCGCGAGACTTACGATCCGTATTGGCATGCCTATTATTCAAACGGCCCAGCTCTGCCGCAGAACGACCACATCTCTGTCAACGGCTTTGCCAACGCATGGTACATGAACAAGACCGGAAACTACACTGTCACCCTGTACTACACTCCGCAGACCATCGCATGGATCTCGTGGGCTGTGAGCTTCGCTGCCCTCGGTGTCACATGCTACATAGGCTTCCTAGGATACAGACAGTACAAACAGCAGAGGGGGCGCAGCCGGTAGTCACTTGTTCGTCGTAGTGCCGTTGAACCATACTATCAGCAGCTAATTCTTGTAGTTGCTGCTCAGGTAGCGCATGCTGCTGACCACATCGGATGTCTTGTTTATTACCATCGTGGCTCCAGGGACCGGCACCCTCACCGTGACGTACTTCTGCAGCAATCCGAAATAATTTATGTTGTACGTCACCCGTATCGTGCTCAGGTTCTCGAAGAACAGCACCATGTACGCGCAGCTGTGGCTCGGGATTGCGATGCTGGCAGCTGCGGTGCTGTTGTCTGTCTCAATTGTGTACTTCGCATGCGCCCTGTATATGCCCGGCTGCCTGGGCACCGGCCAGCCTGCCGTTGCTGCGAACGCGCCCTGCATGGAGCTTTCGTTGCCGAACAGGAAGGCATACGCCATGCCGTTGGTCCTGCGCACAGATACCACTGCCGTGGCATTGGTGCCGTTCGCGCAGAGCGGTATCGTGTAGTTGTACGGCCATGGGTCAGCTATCACCGTGAAAGACGATGCGTTTATCGCGGTGCCGTAGTACTGCACCGCCCTTGTGGCATTCGTGTAATCAGTTAGCTGCACAGTCAGCGAGGAGGGCCATATCGGCGCTACAAGGAGCGCCACAGCTATTATTATCGCGGCGTATCCTGCCGCCCTGCCTGACATGAACTTCGATATGTTCCTGGCTGCCGCCTTGAGGTGCCTAGAGAGGCCGTTGCTCTCAGCTGCCATCGCTATGAAAATGCCCAGGACCGCGCTTATCAGTAGGTAGTAGCCGACTATGGCGAGGTTGATCCAGACGAACTGCAGCATCAGCGCATCCATCGAGTAGAATATTGAGCTTACCGCTATGAAGACTATGGCCATCATGATTACCGGGCCGGTGTGCCTGCCGTACATGCCGAGCAATATGCCTAGCGCAACGAATGGCAGGAAGGAATAGAGTATGAACGGGGCGCTGTCCAGCTCCACGAACTCGATTATGAACAGCGCTGCCAGAACGGCATAGAGCGCATATGCCAGGGTGCGCACCGCCCTGCCGCCAAGCAATTCATTACGCCTCTTCGGCATTCCATCACGCAGATTTGATTCTCTGCAAAGGCATTGAAGGCTCTTATACCTTGCCATGCCCTGCCAGGCAGCGGCCTGCAACCAGCATAGTCGAGGAAACGGCCGGCATGTGGAAAACGAAGGAAACGGGCGCTGAGTACGCAAGGAAGATAAGAAGGGAAAGCGAGGCAAGGAAATGAGACGCGCCTGGCAGCGCAGGAAATTGGCAAGCCGAACGGCTTGAAAATCCAGAAAGGTTTGGTAAGCCGAAAAGCCATAGGAAGGCAGGTGGAAAGATGAAGACCAAGGCAACGCAGGTCCAGGCTCTCATGCGAGCGCATAGGCAAGGGAATGGCCTGGTTGCGCGCCGCGCTATGCCAAAACCATGCATGCCAATGCCCTCGCAACGACATAAAAGCTATTAAATATCTTTCTTATCAATAGAGAAGCGTGCCGGTGGAGTAAGGCTAAACTACTAGGGTGCAGATTCTTTGCCTAAAAGCGTGCCGCCAAAACCGCGCAGTCGCGCGCAGAGCGCAGTAGAGTATCTTGTGACGTACGGCTGGGCCATGCTGCTCATCGGCGTCGTCATCTCGCTTCTTTACCTTTATCTGATAGTGCCTGGCGTAGTGGCATCGAACTCGTGCAGCTTCCTGTCCGGAGCATACTGCGTGGACCTTGTCCTCGGCTCCAACGTCACAACCCATTCATCGGTCATGGCTCTATTCATAACGAACACGCAGCCGTACCCGATAAAGGACCCGTCGCTCTATACGAGCATAAACGGCGTCAACAGCACTGTATCGGAATGCAAGCCGGATTACGTGCTTGCAGGCGGCTCAATGATTTGCAGCCTGCCAATCACCCAGACAACGACCCTCGGGCAGTTCCTGTCCGGTGACTTATACCTTAACGCAACTTATTGCGGGCTCTCATCAACTCCAGGCACGTGCGTGCAGGCGCCAAACGAGACCTACAAGGGCAGCTTCGGCACGCATGCACAGCCCCTTGTCTCGACGTCATCTTCAATAACGCTTACTGCTGTGAACACAACCCATCCTGGCAATCCAGCCGATGGCGCGGAGGATCCCCTCAC
Organism: Candidatus Marsarchaeota archaeon; assembly: GCA_023473665.1. Lineage (NCBI taxonomy): Archaea > Thermoproteati > Thermoproteota > Candidatus Martarchaeota archaeon. Next base: position 230,157 of record JAMCYM010000002.1, read on the forward strand.
GGCTACTGTCAAGCTGCTCGGCTATCCGCTGTCCGGCGCCACTGTGAACTTCACAGCTGCATTCCAGAGCAACGGCACCAATGCCGTGCCGCCGTATTCGCTTGAATCGCAGTATGCCACAACAGGCCCCAACGGCGTTGCGAGCGACTACATAGCGGGCACTACAGTAGGCAACGTCATCGTTACCGCATACTATGCGGGGCTCACCTCGAACGCGCTCATAACCTTCGTGCCCGTAACCAAGGTGACGTTCTCAGTCTCTACGGCTTCGGCGCTATCCGGCAGCGCCGCAACCCTTGCAACGATAGACGGCACCAACTACGATTACAACCAGCTTACTTCCACCACATTCGACTGGGGCTGCGGCACTACGCATACCTATTCTTTCGTTAGCACTCCCTCAATCAGCACCGGCACGCGCCTGTCCTTCCAGCACGACGTGATAAATGGAGTTACATACTCGTCTTCATCAGGCACCATTACAGTAAACTGCGCGCTCTACAACCAGACGCAAACTGCGGTATACCAGACGCAGTACGAGTACATACCGTCGATAAACCCATCCAGCGGCGGCACAGTGTCACCGACACAGGGATGGTATGCGGTCGATTCTGGTTTCAGGTTGAGCGAAACGGCCGCAGCTAACTACACATTCAAGAACTGGACAGGCACCGGCGTAGGCAGCTACACTGGCACGCTGCCGAGCCCTGCAGTGCTGATGGGCGGCCCTGTGACTGAGACCGCGAACTACTACGCTCCTGTTACGATCACGCTTGCGAATCCTTCGCTCAGCGGCACCTCCAACACGATAGTGACGGTAGACGGCGTTGCGTACAATGCGACGCAGCTGCCTGCCGCTATAACAGCAAGCTACGGCTCTATAATAACGTACAGCTACAGCTCTACCATCGCTGGCTCAACCGGCACCCAGTATGTCAATCCTACAGTGAGCGGCTGCGGCGTAAGTTCCGCGAGCGGCTCATTCTCCGCTACGGGCTCGTGCACCCTCAGCGCCTCGTACACTACACAATACTACCTGACGATGGCGGCCTCACCGAGCTCCGACGGCACAGTCTCGCCCTCCAGCGCATGGTACAACTCAGGCTCGCCTGTTACAATAAGCGAGACTCCCAACTCTAACTACATATTCCAGAGCTGGTCAGGCAGCGGCACCGGCAGCTACTCCGGCACGACGGCCAGCACCGGCATAACTATGAGCGCGCCGATAACCGAGACTGCGGACTACGAGGCGCCGCTCACCATGACATTCGCCTCATCGTCGCTGACCGGCTCGACGGCCAACGTGGTCGAGGTCAACAACGTATATTACACAGCCTCGCAGCTCCCGGCCAGCATCTCGGTGGCCCCCGGCTCCACTGTCACATACTCATACGCATCGACCTTGTCTGGCGGCACGGGCACGCAGTACATCACGCCAACAGTGAGCGGCTGCGGCCAGACGAGCGCATCTGGCAGCTTCACTGCCAGCTCGGCCTGCACCGTCACTGGCTCGTACACCACGCAGTACCAGCTCACGATGGCTGGAGTGAGCCCATCAGGCGCTGGCACTGTCACGCCTGCGGCAGGCACCTACTGGTACAATTCCGGCTCTGCGGTGACCATAAGCGAGACGCCCTCCGGCAGCTACACGTTCAATGACTGGACGGGAAGCGGCACGGGCAGCTACACGGGCACCTCGGCGAGCACGAGCATAACGATGAGCGCCCCGATCACAGAAACGGCGAACTACTACACCTCGGTGACGGTCACCTTCACATCGTCGTCCATGACCGGCACCTCAGGCACTGTGGTGACGGTCGACGGCACGGCCTACACAGCCTCGCAGCTCCCGGCCAGCATACCGGTGACATACGGTTCTACAGTGACATACTCATACACGTCGCCTGTTTCTGGCGCATCGGGCACGCAGTACGCATACTCGTCGCTGAGCGGCTGCGGCCAGACGGCGCAGAGCGGCAGCTTCTCAGCAACGTCGGCCTGCACCGTCACTGGCTCGTACACTACCCAATATTATCTCACCATGGCGGTGAGTCCTTCTGGAGGCGGAACCGCCTCTCCATCCAGCGGCTGGTACAACTCCGGCTCTGCGGTGACGATAAGCGAGACTCCCGCCACGAACTACGTCTTCAAGAACTGGACGGGCTCAGGGACAGGGTCGTACTCCGGCACGACGGCCAGCACAGGCATAACCATGAGCGCGCCAGTCACCGAGACGGCCAACTATTACGCGCCCGTGGTAATCACGTTCACATCGTCGGCGATGAGCGGCACCTCGGCGAATGTGGTGACGGTCGACGGCACGAACTACGCATACTCGAGCCTCCCTGAGGCCCTGACAGTGCCCTACGGCTCCACTGTCACATACTCATACACTTCGCCTGTTTCTGGCGCGTCAGGCACCCAGTATGTATATTCGTCGCTCAGCGGCTGCTCCCAGACGGCGCAAAGCGGCAGCTTCACCGCAACATCGACATGCACGATAACCGCATCATACCTTACTCAGTACTACCTCACGATGGCCGTGAGCCCGTCAGGCGGCGGCACAGTGACGCCCTCCAGCGGCTGGTACAACAGCGGCGCGAGCGTGGGCATAAGCGAAAGCCCATCGACGAACTACGTCTTCGACACCTGGACATGCACAGGCACGGGCTGCTACTCCAGCACCGGCACGAGCACGACCATAACGATGAACAACCCCATCACAGAAACGGCAACCTACTACGCGCCCGTCACGATAACGTTCACTTCCTCTGCAATGTCCGGAACCTCCGGCACAGTGGTCACGGTCGACGGCACTGGAGTGGCATACTCCAGCTTCCCATACTCGATAACCGTGCCGTACAGTTCATCGGTGGCATACTCATACTCATCGCCCATAGCAGGCGCGTCAGGCACGCAATACGTTTATTCGTCGGTGAGCGGCTGCGGCCAGTCTGCGCAGTCCAACAGCTTCAGCGCGACATCAGCATGCACGGTGACCGCCTCGTACACTACCCAATACTATCTCACCATGGCTGTAAGTCCCTCAGGCGGCGGCACCGTCACACCAGCGAGCGCCTGGTACAACAGCGGCTCTGCTGTCACGATAAGCGAAACGCCTGCGACGAACTACGTCTTCGAAGACTGGGCAGGCAGCGGCACCGGCAGCTACTCCGGCACAACGGCCAGCACAGGCATAACCATGAGCGCACCTATAACGGAGACGGCGACCTACTATCCGCCACCCACGCTAACGTTCACCTCGTCCAGCATGTCAGGCACCTCGGCAACGGTCGTCACGGTCGATGGTACTAACATCGCCTATTCAAGCTTCCCGTACTCGATAATCGTGCCCTACGGCAGCACGGTCACATACGCGTATTCGTCGCCCATTGCGGGCGCATCGGGAACGCAGTATGCCTATTCTTCGCTCAGCGGCTGCAGCCAAACCGCGCAGTCAGGCAGCTTCAGCGCGACATCTACCTGCACGGTGACAGCATCATATACCACCCAGTACTACCTTACGATGGCGGGCGTCAGCCCCTCCGGAGCAGGCAGTGTCTCTCCTGCAAGCGCATGGTACAACAGCGGCTCCGGAGTCACCATAAGCGAAAGTCCTGCGACGAACTATGTTTTCAAGAACTGGACAGGCTCGGGAACAGGATCGTATTCGGGCACCACCGCCAGCACCTCGATAACCATGAGCGCCCCGATCACCGAGACGGCCAACTACTATGCGCCGGTGACGATAACGTTCGCTTCGTCCAGTATGTCAGGAACATCCGCTACGGTGGTCACGGCAGACAGCACCAACTATGCCTATTCACAGCTCCCAGTAAGCATCACAGTGTCGTACGGCAGCACGGTCACATACTCTTATGCGTCTTCTGTGGCAGGCGGCAGCGGCACACAGTATGCCTATTCGTCGCTGAGCGGCTGCGGCCAGACGGCGCAGTCGGGCAGCTTCAGTGCGACGTCCACCTGCACGGTCACTGGCTCGTACACCACCCAGTACTACCTCACGATGGCGGTCAGCCCCTCAGGCAGTGGCTCAGTCTCTCCAGGCAGCGGCTGGTATAACAGCGGCTCAGGTGTTGGAATAACGGCATCTCCAAGCAGCGGTTACTCCTTCAATGACTGGACAGGCAGCGGCACCGGCAGCTATTCCGGCACCACATCCAGCACCAGCATAACTATGGGTGCGCCAATCACAGAAACCGCATACTACCTCACGTGCACCGGTACAAATTCCACTACAATAACGAGCTACTGGTCAGTTACAGCGCCAGCTTCTGCTACTGTATCTTACACAATGTATGGAGGAGGAAGCGGCGGCAGCTCCTCCACCGACGCAGGCAGTTCAGGAAGCGAAAGCACTGGCTCTTTCAATATCGCTGCAGGGCAAACTTTAACAGTTTATGTCGGAGGTGGCGGAGGCGGTAGCAGTGGCGGAGGCGGTGGCGGAGGCGGAAGCGGCTATTATGGTGGGGGTGGTGGAGGCTATGGCCAAGGCGCTGGTGGTGGAAGCTCTGCAATACTTGTTGCAGGAAGTGTTACAGCATGTGCTAATGGGGGCCCAGGTTATCCTACTTGCATTGGAGGAGCCAAAACCTGTACTTCCCCTGGCGGCGGTACATGCAGCAGCGGTGGAACTGGAGGAACTGTCGAGTTTTTTAATACGCGTACTGGTGCAATAACTTACAGTAATGGGTATACAGGGGGCTTTAATTCCGGTGGCAACGGAGTAGATACTTATAGTCCGGGAGTTGGTGGTTATGGAGGGTCAGGTGGCACAGGGGGAAATGGAGAGCCTGCCACTTCCGGCGACAGTGCCGCTGGAGGGGGAGGGGGCTACGGTGGAGGCGGTGGAGGTAGCAGTAATAGCGCCAACGCTGCTGGCGGAAGCGGCGGGAGCAACGGTGGCAATGGAGTGGAACCTGCGCTATCTGGCTATCCGGGCGGAGTCGGCACAGGTGGCGACACCGGGGAATACGGTTCACCGTGGGTTGGTGGTAATGGTGGTAGCGTATCGCTCAACTGGACAGGTTCTTCATGCCCTGTATGAATGTATCTACTTACACGTATTGCTGCATATTGATAAGCACAGTCGTGTCGAGGCCATAAAAACGCCTTGCAAGAGCTCTGATTGCGATAGTGGTACTATGGCAAGGAGCGCGATGAGCAAGAAAACCAACCCCGGCTTGCTTGTGTTTGAATTCATGAGCCTGTTCTGGGCTGATTCTATTTCTATAAATCGATGTTAGATAATTATCAAAAATGATAAGTATCGGTGCAAGAAAGCCAGGTAGAGGCCTGTGCGGATCACAGATATTATGCCTATCAGCATTATTCTCTGGAAAATAATATCTTGTCGGCAGTGGGGGAATCCGCAAAGGCAGGTAGAAAGAACTGCCTTAACCAAAGCCTTATATATTTATCTTTATTAATACATAATAAAGATTTATTAATAAAGATGATAGGGATGGAGGGCGGAACAAGCTTTGTCGATCGCACCATGGAACTTGCCGCGCTTGGTGATGCCTATTCAAGGAAGTCGTCCTTGGTGGTGATATACGGCCGGCGAAGGCTCGGCAAGACCTCGCTCGTTAAGCGGTTCATGGAGGGCAGGCGCGGAGTGTACTTCCTGTTCACCAAAGAACCGGAGCATGACCAGCTCTACAGGCTAGCGAGGGCAGTAGGCAAGGCGATTGGGAGCAGAAGGCTGGAAGACTTCGGAGCGTCGAGCTTCGAGGACCTGTTCGCAGAAATAGGCGAATCCTGCAAGAGCGAAAAGCTGGTGCTGGCGCTCGATGAATTCCCATACCTAGCAAGCCAGGATCCTACTATACCGTCAATCTTCCAGAAGATATGGGACGAGTACCTGAAAGGCTCGAATGTTATGCTTGTGCTGACAGGCTCGAGCGTGGGCATGATGCGCAGCGAGGTGCTTAGCTATTCCGCGCCGCTGTACGGCAGGGCCACAGCCATACTTCACCTTAAGCAGATGGGCTTCAAGGACGTGAGCGCGCTGATGCCGGCAGGCATGGGTTTCGAGGACAGGCTTATGCTGTACTTCATGTTCGGCGGCGTGCCGGCATATTATGCTGCGCTCTACCAAGGAGGCAAGGCGAAGAGCTATACGATAGAAAGGGCTATGGAAGCGGTTCTGGCCGAAGGCGCCATATTCGCAGAAGAGCCGTCCGTCATGCTTTCGGAAGAGGTTACGAACGATGCAAGGTATCTCATAATACTGTCGCTGCTTGCAGAGGGCGTCAACAAGCCGAGCGAGATCGCATCAAGGCTGAATATAGCGCAGAGCAACCTCCAGAAGTATCTTACCGTGCTGGAAGGCATAGGCGTAGTAGAGAGGGAATTTCCTGTGACAGAAGCTAGGAAGAGCAGGTCGAAACGCGGCATCTACGCCATAAGCGACAATTTTACGTTCTTCTATTTTTACGTACTTAGGAAGATAACGGCAGATTTACGTGCACAGCCAGCTCAGGCCGCAATTGAGGCAATCAACTTGCTCGGGCGCGCAGCTCCTAAAAGATTCGAGCTGCTTGTGCGCGAGGTGGTGTGGTCGCTCTCCGGCAGCGGCAGCCTTCCATTCACCGCCTTCAGCGTAGGAAGATGGTGGGGGCGCAACCATAGCAAACCAAAAGGGAAGGACGAGGAGGAGATAGACATAATGGCGCTGAACCCCGAAACCAGGGATATGCTGGTTGGCGAGGCCGAATGGCGGAACAGAAAGATGGACATTTCCGATTACATGTCATTGAAAGAGAAAGCCAAAGCAGTAGAATGGAATGATGGCGACAGGAGCGTTTATTACGCGCTCTTCTCAAAGGCAGGCTTCACAGAAGGCATGGAAAAGATGGCGAAAGAAGAGGGCGTGATGCTCTTCGACCTCGATGCTATTGAGCGCGCGCTTGCTGGCAAGAGCACTGCATGATTATCCTGCCGTTGGATAATCCTATGGATGGATAAATTGCAGCACGGAAGCATCTCCGCCTTGGCTAAGTGCTCATGGGGCTTTCCGATCCGGTGAGAATGCAGCAAGCCTTAAAAACCTTGCCAGAGTGCTATATGCGAAGAGTGATGGGATGGCAAGGAGCGCGATGAGCAGAAAAACCAACCCCAGCGTGCTTGTACTGAACTTGTGGGCGCCTGTCCTGAAGCTGTTTCGCATCCATTAGATTAACGCTAGATGCTTATCAAAAATGATAGGCATCGATACACGGGAAAGTCAGGTAGGGGTCGGCACAGGAAAGCCTTAAACATTATGCCTGTCAGCATTATCCTCCGAAAAATAATATTTCGTGGGCAGCGGATGGATAGAGCGAAATTTTACAACAATGCTATCCATCTATTGGTGTCATGTGAGTACGAAAGATTTAAATATTCGTACTGTTGAAGTACCTATTATGGAGATAGGCAGCGCGCTCACCGACCTTAACGACTGGTGGCTCGACGGCAGTATCAGCGACAGCCTGGCCAAAAGCTACAGGAGGCACGCGTTCGCAGAATTCAGGCGGCTTTTCGATGCATACCGGGAGGTTTTGGTCATCACAGGGCTCAGGAGGGTGGGCAAGACCACCATCATCTACCAGCAGATATCCGACCTGCTGAAGGAGCACGCGCCCCGTGAAATACTGTACTTCACGTTCGACTACGGGGCCGTGCCAATAACGGACATACTCGATGCCTACAGGAAGCTCACTGACGTGGATTGGAAGCACCAGAAATTCTTCCTCTTCCTAGACGAGGTCCAGAAGCTCGCCGGATGGAGCTCGCAGGTGAAGATGCTCTACGATTCTTTCCCCAACATAAAGATCGTGGTTTCCGGGTCAGCCTCCCTCGAGCTGGAAAAGGGGGCTGCCGACAACCTTGCGGGCCGCCATTTCCTGGTGGGCATCAAGCCACTCTCGCTGATCGAGTTCTATGAGCTGAAGCATGAGAGGCACATCGAGAGGCCGGCCCTGTTCAGGGACGAGCTGGACGCAGAAGTGGACGCGTATATAACGAAGCCATTTCCCGAAACGGTAAAATGGAGGAGCTATAGGGATGTGGCCGCATACGTGCGCGAAAATGTCGTTTCCAAGATAGTGAGGTCCGACCTGCCCGATTCGTTCAAGGGCGTGAATTTCTTCCTGCTGGAGAAGATGCTGGATGTTTTTTACTCCAATCCGGGCATGCTGCTCAGCGTGGACGAGAACGTGAAGGCATTCGGCGTGAGCAAGACCACTTTCGAAAACCACCTCTTCTTCCTCGATTTTGCGAAGCTCATAAGGATCGTAGGCAACTTCAGGGGTTCGACGGTGGCCGCGTCGAGGAAAGGAAAGAAGGTATATCCGTATGATATTTCGCTCGCATTGGCGTTCAACCCTGACATAGGCGCGGGCAGCATACTGGAGACCAAGGTGGCCTCTGTTCTGGCTGCAAAGGCATACTGGCGGCATGCCGACGCAGAGGTCGATTTCGTAGTTTCAGACAGGCACAGGAAAGTAGGCGTAGAGGTCAAAGCGTCAAAAAATTTCAGCAAATCTGATCTCTCCGGGCTGCACAGGCTGTCTGATAGGTTCGGGATGCGAGAGGTGTTGATTTACCGGGGGAATACTGGAAGAAGCGGCAGGGTCCGCCTTATAAATTTTACCGATTTTCTGATTAAGGAAGGGCTGTGAGTGCAGGTGCCTGTCTGCAATCATGATTGCGTTACCCAAAGCCGCCACAAGGCATGCGTGCGTCACAGGGCAAGCCTTAAAAGCCTTGCCAGAGCTCTGATTGCGATAGTGGTATTATGGCAAGGAGCGCAATGAGCAAGAAAACAAACCCCGGCGTGTTCGCGCTGGAGCTCGTGGGAAGCCTGTTCTTCCTGTTCCTGGTTTACCTGATGGGCATGAACAGCATGCCGGTGAGCGTGGTGTTCAGCGGCACGGGCTCGTTCTGGCTGCCGGTGTTCGCTGGCGTCTCGATACTCGCCGCGATAGCGCTGTTCGTCTTCAGCTTCACCTACCTGGGAGAGCCGAAGATAATGGCGGGCGAGCGCACCAAGAACATGGGCCTGCAGCTGGCGATGGTGCTTGGCGTGACGTACTTCGCACTGACGATAGGCACGCCGTACTTCTTCGTCTCCCTGATAGGCTTCATACTGGCCCTGATAGGCGGAATACTGGGCTACAGGCTCTGAAGTCAAGGCACTGGCCCTGCCTCCGGCAGGGCATTCTCTTTTTGGTTATTGGAGACCCCGATCTGTGCCAGGACTTGCCGCACTATGCTAAACGTTTTATATCTTAGCTGTCATATATTGGCGAGAAACATGAAGATGGAGATATACGGGTTTAAGGCCGATGTCCACAGGGACGGGAAGTGGTTCGTGGGCACGATCGACGAACTCCACGTCCAGGATCAGGCCAGGAGCTTGAGGGAGCTCGAGAGCGAGCTCAAGGATGCGGTAGACACCGCAGTCGAATTCCTTACTGAAAAGAGTATCGTCAAGACAAAATCGCCGGTGCTGAGAAGCCTGATCGCCAGGAACTAGGTGAGCACATAGGCGCACTGAGGCCTGTAAAACCGTTCAGGCTGCTTAAAGTGCTGCAGGAAGATTACGGGTTCTCGGCCAGGCAAAACTCTGATGATTTTATGCTCTTTTGGTTGGGTTAGGTGCAATGATAGCTATTCGACAAAGACGTATTTTGGTATGTTAATACCTGGCCTGAACCGCCTGAACCGCCTGCTTGTCCTATCGTGGAGGCTCCCCCTAAAGAGACATTATTTTGCGGTCCTCCACTACCGCCCGAATATGTGTAGATGCCTGGAGTATACCCTCCATTTCCGTAAACTATTAATATACTCCCCCCGCCACCGCCGCCGCCACTAGCACCATCTGATGTGCCCTTGTCTGTAATAGTTTTACTATAAACATGTGTGCCATACTCTGCTTGCCCGATTTGTCCGCTTGCTCCTGCGGTGTTGATCGAACCAGTTATGCTAACGGTAAATCCTTGTATATATACGCCATAACCAGCAGCACCACCCGTGCCTCCATCTCCTTCGCCAGTAACGCAGCCTGAGAATAAACAACTGCCTGCGCCGCCGCCTCCAGAGCCGCCATTTAAGTAGCCTGTCGGATTTGCTTCCACAGAACCTACGAGAGATGAACTCAGCACAGGGGCCGGGGGTGTAGAACCGTTATTTCCGACCTGACCTGCCGCTGAGGTAAGACCCCCACTAACGCTCGTATTGCATCCGTTAGCTCCGCCATATGTATTGCTACCGCCGCCACTGCCACCAGAGCCTCCATACGAGCTAGTAAACATATTACACCATGATGTCGTTGTGTTATAACCGCCGGTGGGGTTAGTGTAAGCACCTGTGCTCAGGCTTTGCGTACCTGAATTAACTGCACCGTTAATATTGACATTCAGGAGGGCTTTAAGACCATAGCCGATGGTCGTTAGTGTGACACCGCTATCTACTGTTATATTGCAGGCCACAATATCGCCAGTTAAGGTTGTTCCCGAATTGTATATTACCACTGCGCTCGAATTATCTAAGGAGGTAGGATTATATACTGGAGTTATATACCCTGCAGTTTCTGTGATCGGGGCGCTCATCGTTATGCTCGTGCTCGTTGATGTGCCGGAATACGAGCCGGATCCCGAACCTGACCAGCTCTGGAATATATAACCGCTGCCAGGAGATTCGCTTATCCCGACTCCGGAGCCGCTGTTGTACCAGCCGCTGCCTGGAGAGACTGAGCCAGTTCCCGACGGACTTACTGCCATCGTTAGGTAGTACTGGGTGGTGTACGAGGCTGTGACAGTACATGACGACGAGGCAGTGAAGCTGCCTGACTGCGCACTCTGGCTGCAGCCGCTCAGCGACGAATATGCATACTGTGTGCCGCTGCCGCCTGCCACAGAAGACGCATAAGAGTATGTGACCGTGCTGCCGTACGACACTGTGATGCTTACTGGGAGCAGCAAACAAGGTTTTCGAAGGAAGTTTGTTTAGTTCTCATAAAATATCTTTTACAAAAAAACAATCGCTTTAGCGGCTGGATGAATCTACACAATTATTAAGAACCTACAATATTGTAATGGTGTATAAATTTTTATATGCAGGTAAAAGGGTTTATAGGTTCAGGATAGTGATTGGATGAGATATCCAGAGAATACTATGAGAGAAGTGGAAGCGCAGTTAGAGAGGATAAGTCACATCAAATGGGTGAGCGGCGGCAACATGGAACTGGCCCGAAAGTACGCTGACAGACTACTGGCGCTGGACAGGAACCCCAGGACCATCAGCAAGCACATCTATTACCTGAGGCGCATCCTGGAGCTCTCTCCCGCATTCGACTTTTCCAGGGCGAAGCGCGAGGACTTCGAGAAGCTTCTGCTCAGAATCAAGAGGCTCGGAGTTTCGGCCGCCGCCGAGTATGATTACAAGAAGGTCTTGAAGTCGTTCATGAAGCAGGAGTTCGGCGACGGGGTTATGCAACCGGCCGCAGTGCAATGGATCAAGCTTTCGACCAAGGATTTCGGGAGGATAACGCCCTCCGATGTGCTGCGACCCGAAGAGGTTTTGCTGCTGATAGAGGCCGCAGGCAACAGCCGTGATCGGGCCCTCATCTCGCTCGGCTTCGAGGCGGGGCTGAGGAGCGGCGAGGTCGTTAACATGAGGGTAAGGGACGTCGACCTGGTATCGCAGCAGGCCTGGGTCACGGTCTCGGGCAAGACGGGCATGCGGCGCATCCCAATCTTCGGCTCTGCGTTATATATAGCGCGCTACCTGGACGACTGCAGGCCCAGACTGAAACCTGACGACTGGCTCTGGCAGCGGCTGGTGCATGATCGTCGCGCGGGCCGCCTGGAAGCACCGGGCATGAACGCGATGCTGAAAAAGGTTGCCAGGGAGGCCGGCCTCGCCAAGCCCAAGGGCATCTGGTGGCATTTGTTGCGCCATTCCTCGGCAACCTACAACGCGAACAGGCTCAACGAGGAGCAGCTGCGGAATTTCTACGGCTGGGCCAAGGGCAGCCAGACGCCATCGCTGACGTACGTGCACATGGCCGCAGAAGACGTCGCCAACGCGCTACGCAAGGCGAATGGGCTGAAGGCACATGAAGCATGGGAGAGATCTTTGCCTGTTAAGGAATGTCCCCGCTGCATGTTCGTGAACACAACTGATGCAAGGTTCTGCTCCAGATGCGGATCGGCGCTTGACGTAAATGCGGCTTTTCGGCAAGGGAAAGACGAAACTACTCTCGAGCGGCTTTTTGTCGAGTGGATGAAGAATCATGAAGATGTTAGAAACTGTGATACCAAACTGCCATATGAAAAAAGGCGGACGCGCATTGCCGGCAATGACAGTCTTCGATTATAGGATGATATTTAGACGAGCCCCTAGAGATTAAGATGAAGTGGCTCTATCATCCTATCAGATAGGCTTGCCCCTCCCAACGTAGCGCGCGTTCAGCTCGCTATAAGTGACAATTGCTGCCTTGGCGCGCAGCGATGTGGCGCCGAGCGTCTCAGCCAGCGGCGCGCTGTCGGGCGCGGCTGCAGAGGCGAATGCCGATGCCTCAAGCTCGTTGCGTATTGCCTTGTAGAGCACAAGTCGGTCCTCGCGGTAATGGCTCGATCTGAAAGGCGCGCTCTCGCAATCGAGTTCGAGCTCCTCCACTATCTTGTCCAGCATCTCGCGCTGCTTTGCGGTCTTCCGCAGCATTGTCGTGATATCAGCCCTCTCGGCTGTGCTTGGCCTCTGAGCAAATCTCTGTTCGGACATCGTATCAGCATCGCTTGCGCATGCCACGCATTTAAAGACGAAGCCATATTCGTCAGAAGTCGAATTATTGAGAACCTGTAAGTCCCGCATCGCCCGAATGACTTCAGTGTATTTTAGCAAAGTATATATATGTTTACTCGAATAAAAGAAATCAGATGATAGGTCAGGGCGCCGCTCGATGGATAAGAATATATATTATATAGACTTATATAATATCATGGCCGGTAGACTACTGCACTACCCCAGACTCGACACGGTGCTCATGGTGGAAGAGGCGATAAAAAGGGCCAGGGAGTACCCGTCGAAGAGGCAGCTCTGGCTGTCGCTGAGGAAACGTGTGATGTATCAGACATTCAATGTCATAGTAGCCTACCTCGAGGACTCGGGAAAGATAGTCCAGAAGGATGGAAAGATAATCTGGGTGTGGGGGCCTGGTCTGGTGAAGAAATACCGCAGCAGCGGTTTTGTGTTGAAATAAGCGCAAGCAGGAGCGTCAGGGTGGTCTTTGCGGACAAGAAGGTGCAGAGGGCCTACTATAAACTGCGGAAAGAGAATCCGCTTCTTTACAAATTTCTGGAGAGGGCAACCGATGACATTAAGGCGGATCCGGTCTGCGGCATAGCAATACCGAAACGCCTCATACCTAAGGTGTACAGGCAGCGATACGGGATAAACAACCTCTGGAAATACAATCTGCCGGATGCCTGGAGGCTTGTCCATTCCTTAGTTGGCGATGAAATAGAAATAATCGCCATATTACTCGAGTTGTTTCCCCACAAAGAGTACGAGCGGCGCTTCAGATATTAGGCCGCGTATGGTTCTTTTGTGCCTGTTCCGATTCCTTGCCCTGGTATAGCATGGCCTTGAGCTTTGATAATGCCTTGTTATCCTGATATCCAAACCCCAACGCCCCGGTCCATGTACTGACGAACTCTATCGGCGTCCTCACGAACATCATGCCGAACGGGTCTTCAGAGAGATGCAGCTCAAAGCCGTGGTTGGAAGCCTTCCAGATGCCAATAGCGCGTATCGCATTGAATCTCGATGTCACTATGTGGAGTTGCGCATCGGCAGGCATGCGCATCGCTCTCATTATACGCTCGCTGTTGCGGAAGTTGTCTATCGTGCTGTTGGCACTGAAGTCGAGGTGCAGTCTGTAGCTGCCAGGCGCGGCTCCGCGTTCTAGCCCAGCGATGATCTTATGGGAGATGTGGGTCGTCTCGGTCTTTGTGCCAGTTACTATGACATTGACGTCCATGCCTGGCCGCAGGAGTTGCTTTGCAACTTCTACCGCCTTGTCGGCGCGCCTCTCGGAAATGGCCTTCCGCTGGTCGCCCAGAACTATGATTACGTGCGTTTCCTGCTTCTGCATTTGCGCCACATCATGGTGTAAATTAATCGGTAAGCAGCCGTATCCTCCTGCTCAGGCCATAGCTAACCGTAAATTCGTCAGAAATGTCAGCGCTGCCGAGGTGGGACGAATGCCTGACATCGGCCTCGAGATACGCGGCCTTGCCTGCAGCCATCAGGGTATTGTAATCATCAAGGAGGCTGTCGGCCACCGAGCTCGGAAGTTCAATTACGTAGATGGTCCTGTATTCAATAGCATTATCGCTTCTTCGCAGCATCGCTAATATATTGAGGTCGTACGTGTTATAAGCCCATTCGTTCTCGGACTTTGTTAGGCCGTTCGGGGCTATCTGCACGCATACTGCAAGGGTGCTGTTCGGCTTTATTGAGTCGAACTCCTCTTTCGTTGTAAGCCTGTCTCCGGCCGTGCGCCTTGGTACACTTGATGTACCATCGGTACCTTCAGCATCATGTGCAGAAGCGGTCTCTGTCAGCGGCCCGTAATACTCAAGATAGTCGTGAATCGAGCTGATGTGATGCTTGTCATTTGGCTTAGCGGCCGTGTTTCCCATGATTATATTGCACCTTTCCAGATATTTAAATTGTGTTTTTTGTTGTATTGCGCAGCATGGTGCGGGAGCGCTCCCATAGCCTGCTGGGCTCTGTCCTGAGCAGCATGTGCATTGTGTTGTATATGCTGAACCTCTGCGAGGCGTAGAGCTCGCCGACGAAGACGTCGTGCGCCATTTCGGGCCCGCGGCTCTCCACAAGCCCCCACGATTTCATGTCCCCGCATGCGACGTAGCCTAGCACCTCTGCCACGCGTTCCGAACCTGGTCTGATGCCCATGCGGTCCAGGACGGCCTTGCCGCGCTGAATGGCCGGAAGGCCCCTCAGCTCGTAGTAAAGCGCGAAGAGCCGGGGCGCACTCCTTCTTATGGCTTCGAGCAGCGGGCCCTTCGCATAGAAAGTGGCGCCTTTCGCCTCTTCTGCTGCGTGCCAGAGCTCGAGGTTATGCCTTGCTATGCCTTCGGCTATGTGGAAGTCGTCGATGCATAAAGGGTCTATGCGCAGCTCGCCCGTGGCATTATCATATGCGCTGGCATTTATGACGAACGGGCCGCGCCTGTAGGCCATGTCATGCACTATGCGCAGCTTCGGCATCCTCGCCTCGATGCCTGATGCGCGCCCAAAGTGCGATAGGGCGTCTGCAGCTATAGCATGCGCGCGCTCGTTAGCGTTGTCATAGATGGCGCGCTCTGCCGTGCCCTCATAGCCGGCGTTGGGCACGTACGCAGCCCTCCTGTGGAAAAGGCGCAGCATGCTTCCGCTCTCAATGCTTCATATTGCTATTTATAGCTTGCTGGGTGCCAAGCTTGAATGCATCCATGGGAATGCTACCAGGAATAAGGCTGTGTATAACGTTTCTACCTATAGATCTGAGGCATCCATGATCTCAAGCATATCAGAATGAACGTTCTTCTTGTCCTGGACGAACAGTATTCTGCGTTTGGCATTTATCCTGCCAAGGCTTTCCTCCGCTCTCCTTACATCTTCCCCGCTGACTTTACCGCCCCATTTGACCTCCAAAACCACTTGCACGGAGTTGAACCTTACCAGCACGCCATCAACATCATAATCCTTCGCTTCAAATACATATTCCTGAAGGCCAAGTTTGTCCGCAATATGTTCACGAATATTGTCTTCGACGATGTGTGGAAGAAGTTCTGTGATGATCCGGTTGGCCTCAATGCTTTTTATTCGTCTTTGCGAAATCCCATATTTCTCATCTGCATAGAAGAACAGCTTCATTAGCGGGGAAGGTATCTTGTACGCAAATTTGTTTTTCTCATATACTTTAATGCGCCTTAGCAGCCCTATTTTTACCATCGTACTGAGATAGGACTGGACAAAGCTGGGATCGTCTTTCGCCACAAGTTTTTTGGAAAACAGGCTGCTTGATATCTCGCCAGATGTGGTTTTACCGTCTGCCACGGCTCTGATGATACCCTCGAACACTGCTGTTGTTCCTTTATCCTCCTCGATTAGTATCTCTCCGAACAGGGCCGGCACGGCCTCTGCCGAGCCTAGTAAAACGTCACCCATGATTTCCCCGGCGTTCTTATTCTTATCGTAAAACGCCACAGCTAGCGGTTCCCTAAGCATTATGGCTGTTTCCACAAGCTCTTTATTATCAAGCTTCTCCTTTGAGAGCGCCTCAAGGCTTTCTCCAAGAGAAATTATCGGTATCTGCACTTCGTTGAAAAGGCCCATTATTGGGGATCTTATTGATAGCAGTTGCTTCGCAAGAAAAAGCGTCGAAGTTACCAGTATCAGCTTGCCGCCCGCGCCTATAGACTGCAGCACGTCCAAGAACGAACCGCCAAGCCTATGGAATTCGTCGATTACTATCGTTTGCCCATTCTTTGCTCCGAATCTTAGCCTGTCAACGAGCACCTCGTATGGCACCTGCACTCCGTCCTCATCAGATATTATAGTCCTGTCCCTGTTTACGAAATAGTATGAGTCGTATTTCACGAAGTTTTGCACGAGAAACGTTTTTCCAGTCTTCCGCCTACCATAAACCAGCACCCACTTTTTGGTTTCTAGGCGCCTAACCTCTTCCGGCCTTTGTATAATCATAATTTGTATATTTTAAAATATACATATAAAAAGCTTTCTGTATGGACCTGCCTGGGATAGAGATATAGTTCATTGCGGTTGTTAGGTCTGTGCGCTTCCAAATTGCGCCAAGCTCAGTCAGGCAGCTTCTCTATTATCTCGCTCATCTCGGCGTAGTGCTTCTTTATTATCGGCCCTGCCTTTGGCCCGAGCATCTTCTCGGTGTTGAGCCTGCACAGTTCCATCGCTTTCCGAAGCCCATCCTTGCTAGGGTTGTTCACATCGACGTCGCACTTCCTGAAGGCGTCGCCAACGAATATCCTGACGCGCGCCTTGAGCTCGCGCTCCGGCACATTCTGCCCGAGCGCCTCGTTTATCTCTTTGTTTGCAGTCTCGAAGCAGTTTATGAGGCGCTCAACTGCATATTTATTGCCTTTCTCATCCATCACGTATCGCCTGCCTTGTGCTACCAAATGCCTTGAGAAAAAAGATATTTAAAGCAGGCGCGCGCAGGATTTGACTTCTGCGCCTCTTCCGCGCAGGTTTTTAAATGCAGGCTGCGCAATAGCCACGATTCCAATGATAAGCGCTATAATAGCAGTGCTCAACGAGCAGGAATTGCTCGTCATACCTAATACCGATGTGCCGGCGGAACAGCTCGTGGGCCGCAAGGCGCGCTACGTGGACAAGGAGGAAAAGGTCTGGCCAGGCAAGGTCGACCACGTTGCGGATTCGATGCTCTGCGTCAAGCTCGACAAATGGCCGAGCGGCCTAGGCCAGGGACAGATAATCGAGATATACGAAGAAGGTGACGAATAGGCTGCAGGCCCTGGGGCACCGGATCATTCGTATATGCCGCCGTTGCCGCCATCACGCTGGGCCGCATTCTCTTTGCGTATTAGCAGTTCGTCCTGCATGCTGATGTTTTTCTCGTCAGCTCCGCCGATTCCTGTAGCGTGCATGTCGCCGCTTTCGATCTTGTACGGGCCGAGGGCCCGCTGAGTAAGGTTGTGCGGATGGGTGCGGAGTAAAATATTTACCGACGCAGCATCCAAAGAAAACTGGATTCTGTAGGTTTCCTCTATCAAATGCCCCGGCAGGCTGTCAACTATGGAAAGGTTGTACACATCACTGTGTGAAGGGTCCCTTGACAGGGTCTCTATGACAATGCGGTCGGGCATGTTGAGCACCACCGAAACGCCATCAATGACGTACGCCTCGTCGACTGACCAATCTATTATCTTGTAGGTAGGCTTGCTGCCGCTCGCCGGATTTATATGGAGCGGGTTTGGCGGATGAGCGAGCAGGCGCGCAGATTCGGGCCACAGCCGGACCGCATCGCTGCACGAATGGCCGGGAATAAGCAGATCTGGCATGAGCCCGTCTTCCGTGCCCAGTTTCATGATATCGCTGGCAAGGAGCACGGCCTCTCGCGCGCGCTTCTCTGGCTCAGGCACGACATAGACTACCCTGCGACTCCACGTTCTGAACGGCATGTAATCGCTCAGTGCTGGCCGCACCTGCCGGAGATGGGCGCTTCAAGGTATTTATTGGTTCCGTGCAAAAGAATGCTGTGGAGTGCCAGATGCGCATGTATGTGCATCGGCATCCCAATATGGCAACCTATCCCTTTGGCAGGAGAGGGCGCCAAGCATCGTGCTAATAGCGATACTATGACAAACAAGCTGTACCTGATCGGGATAGACTCCGCGCCGCTCTGGATGGTACGGAACAATATAAGGGAGCGCAGGCTCAGGGGCTTCGAGAGCCTCTTAGGCAATGGCGTGCTCATGGACCTGGAGTCGACCATGCCGCCCATGACCGGCCCGTCATGGCCGAGCATATACACAGGCTTCAAGCCGGGCGAGCACGGCGTGCCCGAATTCCAGCGAATGGAGCGCAACTACAGCAAGAGCGTGGTCTTCTACGATCCGTCGATAAGGCCGCCGTTCTGGGACATGATGGCAGAGCACGGCCTGCGCAGCCTCGTGGTCACGCCGGCCATGCTGGTCAAGCCTTCGGCCGAGAAGAATGTCGACATGATAACCGGATTTCCGTTGCCGGCGAAGTTCAGCTCCCCATGGGTGAGGGGCATCGCCATGCGGCACTCCTACAAAGGCGAGCCCGACGAGATAGAGATGAAGATGAAGCGCGGCGAGTATACGCTCGCCCAGGGCGCACACGATTACCTTAAGGGCATAGAGAAGAGGGTAGCGGTCAGCAAGGAGCTCATGGCCAAGAAAGATTACGATATGTCGTTTATCTGCTTCACGGAACAGGACAGGATGCAGCATTTCGCCCTCGGCAGGCCCGAATGGAAGGAATACGTGATGCCGCTATACGAAGCAATATCGGATTTCATGCTGTGGGTGGAGGCGCGAGCAGAGCGGGAGCGCGCTACTGTCATGGTGGTGTCGGATCACGGCGGCCAGCCCATAAGAGAGAAGCTGCTCATGAACGGCTGGCTCATAGGCAAAGGCTACGCGCACCTCCAGGGCGCCATTGAGAAAGAGCTCGAGAGCGCGAGCGCGGCCGGCAGCCTAAGGTACAACATACGCGAGAGAGTGCTCAAGAGCGTGCAGCGCGGCGGCTCCAGGAAGGTGCTGTACGACAGGCTGCCACCTGCGCTGAAGGGCGTGGCAAAGTCGACGATATCAAGGCTTCTGCCTGGGGTAGGGCAGGGGGACTACGTACGCATACACGACTTCGACCTGGACATGGGCAGGACCAGGGCGTTCGCGAGCATAGCGAACTGCCCAGTAGCTACCATCTACATAAACGACGGCAGGTTCGACCACGGCATAGTGAGTGCCAAGGAGAAGCCCGCGCTGAAAAGGAGGATAATGCGGGAGCTCCTCGGAATCAAGGGCAAGGACGGCAAGCCGATCATAATAAAAACGTACGACGCTGACAGGTACTACGAGGGCACAAAGCTCTTCATAGCCCCTGACATATTCGCAGAGGCGAGGGAAGGCTACCTGCTGGACTCGTTCGGCTACCTGAAGAGCGGAGGGCTATTCATGGCGCCAGAGGCCGCCAAGAGCGGCGACCACCTCAGGAACGGCATATTCGGGGTCCTGAGCTACGGCGAGAGGCTGGATTACCGCGCCATAGCCAAGAGGAAGCTCTACGTGTACAACATCGAGCCCACAATAATGAAATACTTCGGCCTGGAGCCGCGAAACGACAAAAGGTACGGGCCGATATTCTAGCCATGGCGATCCTATGAAAGTGCTGCTGGTTGATGTCAGTTCCAGGCTCGGCGGCGTGGGCGGCGCGCAGCGCGTAGCCGCGAATCTCTTCCGCGAGCTGCCCAAGCGCGGCATCGAGACCTTCTACATGGGCTACCGGACAGAGTACCTGAAGAATGCCAGGAACGCCCTTTTCCTGAGGGAGTCGAGGCAGAAGGGCCTGAAGTCCGGCATAGAGGGGCATGGCCTGAACCGACTCGTGGACAGCAGGCTCATGCGCGTAGCCTACTACAGCTCCTACTCTGCTATAGGCATAAACACCGCGGAGATGAGGGAATACGTGGAAAGGGTCAGGCCCGACATAGTGCTCGCGAGCTCGATACAGGACTACATAGTGCTCAAGGCGCTGAGGCGCCATCTTGGCTCAGCCAAGCTTCTTTACATAGAGCACGCCAACGCCTCTGGCGCATACAAGGGCTCGCTCGACTACAACATAATACAGCTGACGTTCGGCACCGGTGTGTTCACGCCAATAAGGCGGGCGCAGAGGCGCTTCTTCCGCTTCTTCGACGGCGTGATAGCGCTGAATGCCCAGCAGTACAGGTCCGTCAGGGCGTTCAACCGGAACGTCACTGTTATACACAGCAGCTCGCTGATGGATAGCACAACGGTAAACGCGCGAAGGCTTGAGGCCCTGAGGAGCAAGCTGGGCATAAGGAAAAGCGACAATGTCGTCCTGTACCTCGGGAGGCTGGTAGAGGCGCAGAAGAACGTCGGCACGCTGATAAGGGCGTTCACCGGCATGAAGGGCGATAAGCTTCGCCTCCTGATAGTCGGCGACGGCAGGTCGCGCCCCGAATACGAGGCCATGGCCGCGCATGACAGCAGGATAAGGCTGACCGGCAGGGTGCCCGAGCGCACGCTCGCATACTACTACAGCCTTGCAGACCTCTATGTCCTGCCGTCGGTGTGGGAATCGTTCAATGCGACGTTCATCGAAGCCGCAACAATGGGCCTGCCGTTGCTGCTCTCGAGGAAGGCGATAAACGAGGACATAGAGCGCCTTTTCGGGAAGCGCCTCTATACATTCGAGCCGTCTGATGTGGCGGACCTGAAGGCGAAGATCGAGAGGTTCTTCAGTAATTGGGAGCTGCGGCGCAGGCTCATCGCGCTTTCAGGCAGGATAGCCGACGAGTACAGCAGGGAGAAGCAGATGGACGCGTACGCAGCTGCGCTGAAGAAGTTCAACAGCACAGGCTCATTCTGAGATGCCTATGCCGACGAACCTGTCGTCGTTGTACAGCACGAACCTGCCGAGCTCGCGTGTAACGCCATAGCTCTCTACAGGCACTTTTCTTGCAAGAGTGACGTCAGCCTCAACAGCCTCCAGCAGCTTAGGCTTCGTAGAGGCAACAATTTCGCCGGTCGTCGTGTCTATTGTGCGCAGCACCCTTATCGTTTTGCATGGTATGTCTACACCGTTGAACTTCACCCTCATCGACTTTCCGAAAGCGCCGGTCACGAACACTTTGAGCCTTATCCTGTCGGTGACCTTAGGTATGTCAGCCGTGGCCGATATCAGCGCACCGCGCATTTCCCTTGGCAGCGCGCCTTCCAGCGAAAGCGCGACATTCTCTCCTGCGGTCCCGACCCTTGCCTTTGCGCCCCTGACCACTATGCTGCCTATCGTGGCTGGGATGCCCTCTGGCAGCACCACAACCTTCTCGCCGAGCTTTACGCTACCGCTTACTATCTTCCCGGCCACCATGCCGTTTGGCAGCGTGCCTTGGACAACTATCCTCAGTTCATTGCCTCCTTCGGCTGTGGGCTGCCTTGAGTTGTCGTACAGCAGGTCTATCAGCGGCTTGCCCTTGTACCACTTCATCATCATGCTTTTCTTTGTCAGGTTTTCTCCGGCATAGGCTGATATAGGTATGTACGCGACGTTGCGCGCCTCAAAACCTATCGATAGTATGAATTCGTTGAGGCTTTTGGCAATGGCATTGAACCTGTCTGAGTTGTAGCCTATTGTATCCATCTTGTTTACAGCGACTATCAGCCTGTTTATGCCCAGCATGCGGGCTATGAACAGGTGGCGCTTCGTCTGGTCGCGTATGCCCTCGTCAGGTTTCGCCGAAACGAGCAGCACGCCGCCCTCGCCGTAGCTCGCTCCGCTTATCATGTTCTTTATGAGCTCCTCGTGTCCCGGCACGTCTATGAGCGCGAACGCCAGATCCTTGTGCTTTATCTCGGCCCTCGTGGTGTCATATGTCATCTCGTTGAGCCTTTCCTCGGCGAAGCTGTCTAGGATGAATGCTGGCTCGAAGGCCCTGCCGAGTCTTTTGCTGTAAGTTTCCGCTTCCTTAATGCGCACCTTTGTCGCAGCTCCGGTCTGTATCAGCAACTGGCCTATCAAAGTGGACTTGCCATGGTCTTTGTGGCCCAGCAAAGCAATGTTCTTGACTATCATAGCAGCGCCTACATGTATCCGAGAGCCCTGAGCCTCTGCATTGCGGCCTCATGCTCTTTGTCCATGCTCCTGCCCGAACGCTCCTCCTGCTTTGTTATCTCGAGTTCCTTTATTATGTCGTCTACGTTTTTGGCATTTGACTTCAGGGCTATAGTACAGTGCGTGCAGCCAAGGCTCCTGTACCTAAAACCGTTCCTCGAAAAATAAAGAGGATTGACCGGTATACGCTCCTGCTTTATGTACCGCCACACATCGATCTCGTTCCAGTCAAGGAGAGGATGCACCCTCATGTGCTCCTTGTCGCTAAGCTTGCTTGCGTAGTCATCCCACAGCTCCGCCGGCTGGTTTTTGTAATCCCAATGGAAACTCTTGTCCCTTGGGCTCATGTATCTCTCTTTTGCTCTCACACCATGCTCATCGCGCCTTATCGAAACGATGAGGGCATCAAATCCATACTCTGCCATTATCTTCTTCAGCGCCTCGGGCTTGTTCTTGCCGCAGCACGCCGAGCCTATCAGATCAGGCTTGATCTCGCTGTGCCCGACTATGACCTTGAAGTTCCATTTCTTCGCGAGCCACTCCCTGAAGGCGTACGTCTCGGGGAAGTCTATTCCATTGTCGATATGAATTACTGGAAACGGTATCTTGCCCATGAACGCCTTCCTAGTCAGAGCGAGCATTGTTGTGCTGTCCTTGCCCATGCTCCACAGTGCTGCTACGTTCTTGAACTTGAGGTTCGCCTCTCGTATTATGTATATGCTCTTCTCCTCCAGCGTCTTGAGGTCCTGCTCTATCATTTTATCCACTCGTCAGGCTTGTTCACGGCCAGCAGCCCCTTAATATAATACGTTGCGCCTGTCACTTTTCCATTCCTCTTCTCGAAGATCGGGACTCGGAGCACAGGCCTCTGCTTTGAGTCGTAGAGCTGAGCATACGACTTGGTGAGGTCCTGCGCCCTCTGCAGCTTGCCTTTCTGGTATACGACCTTGTAGTATTTCAGGCCGCTCATCGGCAGTGTCTTCGCAAACTTCTTCCAGTTCTCCTCGCTTGGCTTCTCCCAAAGGGCGTCTACTGCGGCCTGCAGGTTTGCTTTTGCCATTCTATCACTATGCGTATCCGAGAGCCTGCAGCTTCTCCATAACGCTTGATTTGGCTGCCTTTCCTGCCTTCTTCATTTCCATCTCCGAGACCGTTTCGCGCATGACGTACGTCACGTAGTCTGAAACTGATGAAAAGCCAGTACTCCTTATGTTCGCCCTTATGCGCTCGAATAGCGGCGCTGGTATTGTTATCGTGGTGTACTTTCTCTTATTCTGCAATCGCGTTTTCATGGTCTTACCATATAGAATAATGTAATGACATTAATCTATATAAATGTTTCCCTTTGCGCGGCATCGCCGCCCGGCAAACATTAAAAGCCTTTGGCACGCAAACCGTGATGGTGGATGCGATGGACGGATTCCAGCTCGTCGTTGTTTTATCTACCACGGCAATATTGGTGCTGAGCGTTGTCCTGGCCGGCTTGCTTACCCTCGATTACATGAGGGGCCGCCGCAGGAGCCATATCTTCTGGAGCGCAGGGATGTGGCTCTTCTCGTTCGGAGTGCTGCTCGAAACGCTCTTCGCCCTCGGCATCTACAGCAACGCGCTTATCGGCCTGTATCTGTTCGTGGTCGCACTGCTCGTCGAGATGCTGGCCATGGGCTCTATGCAGCTGATTGCGTCTAGGCTGCTGAAGCGGCTCTATGCTGTGTTCGTAGTCGTAATCAGCGCATTCGTCGCGTATTCCGTCGCAGTATCGCATTTCCCGAACATAATCCAGACGTACGTGGTGTTCGGGCCGCTGCCGCTTCTCGTGGTTGTTTTCTCATCGCTTGCTACATTCCCAGCGGCTGCGATACTGATAATAATAGCGCTGCTCAGCTACTCTAGGCGCCACAGCTACAGGATGGCGAGCATAATAATCGGAGTGATAGTGGTATCTGTTGCCGGCACGCTGTACATTGCCGCTATGCCAGAGTTCCTGTACATATCGGAGTTCATAGGCATACTGCTGCTGTGGCTAGGCTTTGTTGACTTCAAGGTGCTGCGCGGGCGCTGACTCATCCAGGCACAAATAACGACGCATAATCCAATAGCTTTTCCAGCGGCGCTGCGAGCCTGCCTCCTCCAAGCGCATGCCTAAGAAAATATATGTCGGAGCTTGATACGCCGCCGGTGAATGCAAGAAGCGGCGGATATACTAGTAAAGCAAGCGCGACATTCGCCAACAACGAGGCATAGCCAAACGAGAGCGCATACGACACGGCATACAGGAGCACGAAGAGGACCGCAGCAGCAATGGCAACCCTGGCGGGTTTGCCGAATTCGGGCCTGTAGCCTACGCTTCTCCTGAACTCCAAGATATAGATTATGTCCATCGCAATCTGGAATATTATGAATATGCCGACTATCATGCCTACAACCTTGAATATGGGAGTAAGCGCAAAGAGGAGTGCCAGCTCTATGGCTGCAGCTAGCAGCTGGTATCGCAGGAACTTCTTTACCGAACCCATGCCTAGCAGCATCGTGCTTGCGTAATTCCATATGACGCCTATGGCAAAACCCACTGCCACAAGCGACAGGTAGAAAGGTGCATACGTGTACTTGTGCGAGAAAAGTATGAAAGTCAACGGCATAGAGACAGATACGATGTACGCTACGACAGGCGCAAGGAAGATCAGCGTATAGTGTATGCTCCTGTTGAGCGAATGCCCTATGCGCTCATTTGCCGCAGAATGGGCTGCGACCTTTGAGAAAGCAGGCAGGAGCACGAATGCAGCGGTCGATATTATTATGCCGACTCCCCCGCCCATCTCATAGCCTATGTTATAGTTCCCGACTATTGCTGCGGAGACGAACCCTGCTACGAAGAGCAGCGCGAAGCTGTAGACGCCTTGGGCTACAAGGTTCGAGAGATAGACAGGAGTTGCGAAAGACAGTATGTTCCTCATTTGCGTGCCGTCGAAATGCACGCCTATCCAGCCGACTGCGCGCGTCACGAAGACAAGGCCCACTATCGTGGCCGCCACGATGCCTATTGCCAATCCTGTGACCGCGCCGATTATGCCATAACCCAGAATGACCAGCGTAGGTGCGACTGCGAGCTGCACGTACGAGTATACTATGTCTATTATTGCGCCCTCCTTCGCCTTGTCAAGGGCGACGAGCGAGGCCATAGTCAGGTTGAAGAGCGCCCAAAGCCATACGAGCAGCGACACAAGCATGAAGGCGTGCGCCAGCCCTGGCTGGTGGTAGACCGCATTTGCGACATAACCGCTCGCCGCGATTCCTGCTATTGCCAACACTGTCGCGATGGCCATCGTCGCGATGTATGCATTGGAGAGCATCTTCCTCTTCGCTTCTACACCTTTCTGCTCGACGAGCTTCTTCCTCATTGCGGTGCCTATGGTGAAGTTGCCGAGCGTGCCGAATAGGGTGTAGAACGCTATCACTATTGAGTAAAGCCCCCAGTTCGTCACGCTGAAGAGCCGGGCAAGCACTGCAAAGAGTGCGAGTATTGCGATCGAGCCGAGCACCTGCCCTGTGACGTATACCGCACCGCTCCTGGCGGTCCGCGCACCCAGGCCGGCATCATTGTTCGTGTCTTCTGCCATCAACATCAATCTCAACCAAGGTCTATAAATGTGATATTGGTTATATCAACGACAGTATGATAGAGCCCATTGCGATTGCCATCTTTGCTGCGCTTTCGTGGTCCATATCGGGCACACTCATCAAGAGCTTCGCGTCCAGGTACGGCAGCATGCTCACCTCTTTTGTGATAGCTGCCGGCAACCTCCTTCTCATAGGCATGGTGCTGCTGTTCCTAGGCCATTTCAGCATAAGCACGTACTCGATAGCGCTCTCGATCCTTGGCGGCGTATTCACAGCCATAGGCTACCTGTTCTTCTACGTGTCGTTGAAGAGAGAGCAGGCATCGAACGCCTTCGCCACCATCGAGATACAGGTCGTGCTTATCGCGTTGTACGGCATACTCGCATTACACGAAAGCGTAGCCTTGGCGCAGGGCTTTGGCATGGTTCTCGTGGTGCTGGGCATACTTATGGTCTCGTTCGAGAAGGGCCACAAGTTCAACAAGGGCCTCTTGCCCGCAATGCTGGCTAATGTATTTTGGGCCTTTGGCTGGATTGCGCTTGTGTATCCGATCGCGCACTCGAGCACAAGCCTTCTCCCGGTATGGATAAGCTTCGTGGCGGACATCGTGCTGGTATCAGCCGTAATGCTTGCCAATACAAGGCGTATGGGAAACATGGCCAAGATTAATGCGCGCGGAGCGGCAATCGGCCTTTCGGCAGGGCTGGCATCCGGCATCGGCAACTCGCTGTACAGCTTCCTCGTCTCCATGAGACAGCTGGTGATCGGCACGGTGCTGTCGAATACGTCGCCAGCTATCGTAGGGGTGTTTGCGCATTTCGCATATCACGACAGGCTGACCAAGCTCCAAATTGCGGGCCTTGCGGTCGTAGTGACTGGAGGTATGATACTGGGCGCGTGATGGCTGAAGCCGGCAGACCCCAAAGCAACGATGCAATTCTAATCAGAATCTAACAGCACCTATAGGCTGTGCACCACGAAGGCATCTGAGCGTAGGTATATAACTTTATAGATGTTGGCTGGCGAGACACATAGGGATTGCCGTGATGGGTCGTTCCGCGAAACGCATGCTTGCGCTCTATTTTGTGGTAGCGCTGCTCGTGATAAGCACGGGCGTCTTTGCGTACCTCTACCTTACTGCGCATCAATCATATTCAACGGCACTGTCATCAACAAAGGCCAAACTCGCCACACTCCAAAGCCAGCTGGATAACAACTCAGCCCTCCTTGCCTCGACGGCAGGCAAGTTGCTCAACATCACTGCAATGTACACCGGTGCCGAATACAATCTTACCCATCAATACTACAAAGTGCTATTCGCTTCCTATAGAGTGAACCTGCCGCCCCTTAATGTCACTACCACCTACAATCATACTACCGGCAACTTCACGATTCACTGGGTGTCTTCGAACTACACGTACGTGTTCAATGCCGTCTATCCTGGCTACCTCATCTTCAGCGTGAACAGTACAGGCAGCGCCTTTGATATAGGCGTCACCGATTCCGCCCTCAAGCCGTACGAGCTGCACAACCTGCTCTATGAGAATGCATCTTATACGATATTTCCGGAGCAGGGCAAGGCATACCGCATACCAATCATGAACGGCACCAATTACTTCATAATGCAGAACTATGCGCCATCTAACGTATCAGTGACGTTCTCATTGGAATACTTCGGCTTCCACACATCTTGACTGCTAGAGTGCGCGCATATGGGGGAAACTCGACAGACAGCATCAAGCAAAATGATGCGATCTGTCCCGTCAAGAAAAACGAAAATTTGCGCAGGTAATAATAACATGCACATACACAGATAGAGGTGCATGATGGGAGCATGGTCCAGAACGAACAAACTGACCAGCCGCAGCAGCAAAAGAGAAGGAACAGGAAACTCGTATACGTGATAGCGGGCGTGGCCATAGCTATAGTGATAGTCACCTATCTGCTCACTTACACGCCGCCGCTCCCCGTCATAAAACAGACACGGTCGTTGAATCAAACCCGGCCCATAGAGGTAATATCAAATGATACTACATATAGCTGACTGCCATTTCTTACGGTTACTAGCGCTATAAGCTACACGATAGGCTTTTATGTGCTTATGCTGAAATCCCTTCGTCAGAAGCCTTTTGTAATTGATGGCAGTGTTTAGACATGAAACACGAGGATACACCTTCAGAAGATATAGGAAAGGATAAAACGCAGGCCGGCACCAAGATAACATTCTCTATAAACAAGGTGAAAGACTTTCCGGACTGGTATGACAGGGCGCTCGAGGTGAGCGACTTCGTAGACACGCGCTATCCTGTCAAAGGTATGTACATATGGAAGCCCTACGGCTACAGGACGCTGAAGCTGATGCTCGGGATAATGCAGGAGCTGCTTGACAAGACGGGCCACGAAGAAGTGTACTTCCCGATGCTTGTGCCCGAATCGGTGTTTGGCAAGGAGCACGACTTCCTGAAGGGCTTCACTGGCGAAGCTTATGTAGTCACAAAGGCGGGAAATGACGACCTTACTGAGAGGCTTTATATCAGGCCTACGTCCGAGACTGGCATGTACGAGAGCGTGAAGCTCTGGATAAGGTCGGTGAACGACCTGCCCCTAAAGCTCTACCAGATAGTAAACGTATTCAGGCATGAGACCAAGCAGACGAGACCAATGCTTAGGCTCAGGGAGATAGCGAAATTCAAGGAGGCACATACATTCCATGCCACTGCCGAGGAAGCCGATGCGCAGATACGCGAAGGCGTTACTGTGTATAGCGAGTTCTTTGACCGGTTGCTCGTACCATATATCGTAGTCAAGACCCCAAGCTGGGACACATTCGCGGGTGCGATGTACAACTACGACCTAATGTCAGTCATGCCAGATGGCAAGGCGATAGAGCTCGGTTCCGTAATCAATCTGGGCACCAAGTTTGCGAAAGCCTATGGGCTTACCTACAGGACGAGCGACAACAAGGAGGAATACGTGCATCAGACGTGCTACGGCATATCAGAGCGCGAGTTGGGGGTCGTGATAGCAATACACGGCGACGACAATGGCCTAATAATGCCGCCTGTTATAGCGCCGGTGCAGGTTGTCGTGGTGCCCATAATGAAGAAAGGCATGACGGACGAGCTGAAGAAAAGAGCCCTCGAAATACGGGATATACTGACTTCAAAGGGATTTAGGGCAATTGCTGATTTGCGCGACCGCGGCGTAGGCGACAAGTACTACGAGTGGGAGGCGAAGGGCGTGCCTATCAGGATCGAGATGGGGCCCAAAGAGGTAGAGGCGAGCAAGCTGGTGCTCTTCAGGCGCGACACGCGCAAGAAGGAAACGGTCGATGCGAGCGGTGCCGCTAAGCGCATCACTGAACTGATGGGTGAAATCTCCGAAAACATGAAAGCAAGGGCGCGCGATTACCTTAAAGGAAGGATCTTACACTTCGATACCGTTGAAGAGCTGAAGTCGAAGTACACCGAGCGGCAAGGGATGGTCGGCCTGCCGTGGTGCGGCGACGAGAAATGCGGCAGGAAGCTCGAGGAAGAGATAGGCATACCGACAATAGGCTTCGTTCCTGACAAAGAGGTGCACGGTGCGTGCGCCGCCTGTGGGAAGAGTGGTCATTCAGTTGAGATGTTCTTCGGTAGGACTTATTGAATATTTCTACCACTATCAGTTAATTTCAGTATCTTTTTCATTAAGTATCTGTTTTTAGATCAAAATCACTTAGTAAGAATATACTCTTTGAATTTAGACGCCGCTTTCATTCTGTGGCTGAACTTGATTCTCTCACCTACTGGAATTTCACATACAAATCTAGAATCACCATCCGGTATAAAGAGTTGGTTGAATGGAAAACCTGTCTCTCCCCCTCCATTATATTTTAATGAGAGTCTGCCATACGCCTCTCCAGTAAATGTTACCGGTACATCGGACGACTCGTCCATATACGAAAGGATCGTGAAGAAATGGGCTCTATCCCCCTCGTCTATAAGCCTCTTGATACCCTCGATACCAAGACCTTCAATTATCTGTTTGGTGTTTGTGCCGGGAAAATTGTTGTACCTGTCTATATATATACCGGAATCATCAACAAGTATCGGTTTTTTTATCTGCCCAAATGCGTCCAACGCCTTCTGTTGTGAAACTTTCTGCAAATCATCTTGCTGTAATTCGTTAAATTTTATTGACAAAGGTTCTATTTCTATGCCGCTGCCTCCAAATGCTTCTCTGAACTCCTTCAGTTT
Organism: Candidatus Marsarchaeota archaeon; assembly: GCA_023473665.1. Lineage (NCBI taxonomy): Archaea > Thermoproteati > Thermoproteota > Candidatus Martarchaeota archaeon. The sequence goes on from JAMCYM010000002.1 coordinate 260,474, forward strand.
GCCTTCGTTTGTTGTTGCAACAAATATTTTTCTATTCACACTCTCACTCCTTTCTTGCACATACTCTTATAACCCGCGATCCTACCTTACCGTCAAAATTAATTCTATTAAACTTCTTCTCTTTCAATAAGCAAGTTATCTCGCGTTTTGTAAATGCTTTCTTGTATGATTCTTGTGCTTTGAACTTCGCGGTCTTGGTGTTCGACAAAAAGTCGAATAGTATCGCGCCGCCAGGCTTTAACACCCTATTGATCTCGTTAAGCATCTGATTTATTTTGGCCTTTCGTGCTAACAATGATATAAGGATGCCTCTGCTTATGGCAATGTCAACACATTCACTCTCTATATGCATATCTGTAACTGAAGCGTACAATATTCTTGCCTTGGGATATTTCTTCTTTGCTATTTCTAGCATCTTATAAGAAATATCCAACAACATAAGATTTTTTACATGCTTTGCTAGTACTGCGCTCGCCTTGCCCGTTCCACATCCTATATCTATCCCAGAATCAACCTTTCCCATTTTGGAGATAATACCTGATGCAAACCTGTCAAATTTCTTATATCCATCCTCAAAATTAACATAATGGCCCGGATTTTCTATGTCGGAATCCCATCTATGCGCCACACCGTTCCAGCCAATGGCTTTCTTTTTCCACTTAGACAGATTGCCAGAAAATTTCATTCATCCATCCTCTGTGAATTCCATGAGTGGCCGTACTATGCTATCAATATCTTTCTCGTATATATGTAGAGATGCAATAAAAATAGTCAGGGCACCAGCCTTGGAACCTGTTTCATTTGCAACTTTCTTGGTTAGTTCACCTAACGAGATCATATCTGCATATATCTTCTTGCCGGCATCCTGAGACCTGAAAAACGCAGCACATTGTACTCTTCCATCCCGTATCTTGAAGTCAAGTGTACAGATGCATGGGACATGCTTCCCGTCCTTAGAAGGATCCATGAGGTTTATGGTCGCTGATTTCGACTCTCTGTTCCGTTTTAGCTTATCTATGATGTTCTTAAGCTGATTAGTCCCGTTATAATCAAGGATCCTTGCTCCGTATGAGTAACCCCAGTCAAGCACTGGCTCTTTTTCAAGGAAATTTCCTAACATGAAGTCCAGCATCTTTTTGTCAGCAAATTTATCAAGCACACGGTCGCTCTCTAAAGGATTTTCGCACACGAGCACTACATTTGTCAGCTCCTTCAAGCGATCCTGCCCATCCATTACGGCTGCACCATTTTTGTATACCACTGTCGCTGCTTCTTGCCATAGCTTACCTGGCGAATGTGCTTCTATAATTTTCATATTTCTCACCTTACACGTCACTAAATATATAAACATTATGTATTATAGACCTCGTTCAGCAAATGTGCGAAGAATGAATCAACTTTAGCCTGGCCTGTTTATAGTCGTCTTGTTGTCTATTCTCAACCTGCAAACAGCCATCATTTGAATCGTCAAAATTGTGATAGACAATTGCAGTTCAATACTGCAGGTAAAAGATAGAATAAATGAATTAATGAACAAAGTCGATGGAACATAATAATTAAATATTAAAATGTGGCTATAGGAAAGCATGCCAACATCCAAACCTTTGATGACTAAGACTGCAGAAAAAGTGAGGTTTAAGCCGTTCGGAATCGAGCTTAGGGTTAATGCGCCAGAGGATCTGCACAGTGAGCTGCTAGATAAAAGCGCAATATACCTCCCACTTGGTGTATCATATAATATTGCTACCACACAACAAATTGAGATTAATGTAGAGAGAGGCGCACCCAGGCTGGAAATTGAAAATTTTAAGGCTAATTTAACTTCAGATTCAAAGAATAACTCTATTGTATCTGACACGCTGCTTATAGCATCAAGGCTGCTTGAAAAGGCACTAAACCAAAACGGCATATTCTCAATGCATGCTAGCGGAGTATCATACAACGGTAAAGCAGTCCTAATTCTGGGCCCGTATGGCTCAGGCAAGACTACAACAGCATTCAATGCGTGCATGAAAAATTATACGATTAGGTACGTAACTGGCAATCGGCCGTTTTTGAAAAACAGCACTAACGAGATTCTCTATGGTATGAATTCTCATGCATCATTGCAAAGAAGCTCTCTCGTATCGGAACTGGGAATTCGTAGCGATGCTCTAGCAAGCATGCACATAAACAAAGGCGATGACCCCTCAGTGACTATACAATCGTCAAGAGTTGTAATCGACCCGTCAGCATTCGGCGTACAGATATCTAGCTTCCCGTTAGATCTGGAGGCGCTTGTCATGGTGAGGAAATCGCACAGGGACTTAGTTTCATATGAACCCGGCACTATAAGCGAACGGGAAATAATGGCGATATACTATGCGCTGTGTGAGTATAGTGAGAGCATATATGTGATGTTTGGACCCCGGCTAATCTTCCCAAACATACTAAGCGAAGAGGAGAAGCAGAAGCGGTTCGAGTACGCGGAACGCCTATCAAAGAGCACCCGAATCATTTACGCTGAAGGAAAGCTCAATGACTTGTCTGCATATATAACCAAGCTTCTGCGTAAATAACTACAGATTCTTAAAGAATTTAGGCACTGCCAATGGGGCCAAATTAAGTATTCTTGATGGCACGTCTCTATGTTCATTTGCCCGGTCGACTAGCACTGCCTTCATACCGCTGGCTATCGGCCCGCTGTAGTCATTCGTTGGATTGTCACCCACGAAAAGAATCTCATTCGGCTTGCAGCTGGCTTCATCTATGACACGTTTGTATGCGCGCAAATCTGGCTTTGGAGCATTCACAGTATCTTCGCCAAGCACAAATGAGAAGTATGTTTCTAAGCCAAGCTTCCTGAGCGTCTTTCTATAGCTTATGGCTGCACCTGCTGTTAACAGCCCAAGCTTATACTTGCGTCTTTTCAATGATTCAAGCACAATTCTTGTCTCTGGGTAAGGTGTCCTATTTCCAGCATCTGTCCATTGAGAGTTTACTATTCTTGCGAGCATGGCTACCTCGTGGTCATCGAAATCCAAAAGTATAAGCCTAATCTCGTTCTCCAGCAGATATCCTGCACTGTCAAGCTTTGTCAACCCCTTTGACTTAAGTAAGTTTGCGATCCTTTTTGCCTTCAAGAAAGCCCTATCTATCTCTGCGAGCCTCCTGCGATAGCCTTTCTCTTTGAGTATGTTCTGTATTTTCTTATTTTTTGGCAAACTGCTGAAAAGCGTGCCTTCCCCATCAAACACTATAACTTTTATCATTGCAAATCATACTCTAAAACAATATAAAAATCTCACTCTTCTTTATTTAAACTTTTAAGGAATCTGGATATGAGTCTGCGCTGCACTGCAATAGAATTGCGCCCGTCTATAGTGAGTATATTCCTCTCTACTACACTGAAATAGAATCCATAGAACAGTTCCATAAGCCTCAGCTTCTTCTTGCTTGACCATACCTTATGGAATTGCTTCCTGCGCTTTCTGCTGATGCTAACAGAAACCGGTGTCTTTATGTAAACATAGCAGTCCGGCTTCCAAATCTCTCCGCTGGCCATGCTTTTAAAGTACCAACTGACCACGCTGAAGAAGGTTGGATCAAGGCCCGCCAGTTTAGAGAAATTAAACGCCAAACTAGATACATAATTCCTATCCATAATAGTTATTCCAGGTTTTGTTGCTAGGCTATATTTCTTAATTTCGTTCCTTAGGAAAAACATCTCGTTCGGTTTATTCGGTACTTTTGATAAAATTTCCTTTACAGTGTTGTAGTGTTTTGAAAAATACATCAAATGCCCCGTCTTGCCGCTTCCAGGCAGACCTTCAAGTACTATCAACCATCGCTTATTTGAAGAACCTGATCCTGCCATTTTTCACTACCGCATATCTATACCTTTCCGGTATCTTATACTTGATGGTAAACCTTTTTTTTACAACCATCTCCCTAAGCCAAGTTGGTATTACGTACGCCTTTCTTTTTCTCATGTTTGTTTATTTTTACTTAATATTAAAATACTTGCCTGCACAATAAGGATTCGGTCTATATTGCATGCACGTTGCTATATTTCGAGACGGGCCGTGGCTTCCGGCAAAGGAAGGGGGTTCGTTTGGCATAAATCAGATGATTCAGGCGTTGATGAAAAAACATATACGCGTAACTCTTGTGAGATGCTATCGTGGCTGGGATAACATCACACTATATAAAAAGGAGAAGTACACAAGCATACTGCTTCGCGAAGCCGATTTCTATGGACGATCTGAATTTATAACAGGGCTGCTTGCTAAGGCTCATGTAGATGCTGCTCACTTCGACTCACCAGAGATTCTCAATGTATATGCAGAAGCCCTCCATAATAGCCACATACCGATAGTTTGGGAGGTTCACAACATACATAGTGATCTTTTGCAACAACTGGGATATAACAGAAAGCGAATCTTGGCAATTGCTAATAGAGAACGGACAGCTGCCAATGCTTGCGATGCAGTACTGTGTAGGTCTAGTAGTGATGCAAATAAGCTTATCAATATATCTGGAATTTCCCGACATAAGGTGTTCATATACAATGGCTGCATTGATACGAAGCCATTGGAGAAACTGCGGCCTGCCCCTAGCAGCATGCGCATAGTAACGTTTGGGAACTTCTACTACGAGCCAAATAAAAGGATGTTGGTTAACTTGGTAAGCATAATGAGGGAAATGGAAAAAGTTGAGAAAGACATAATGCTAGATGTTATCGGTGACATCCCTCCAGCGTTGCGTAGAAAAGTGGAATCGACTAATATAAAAGTTCATGGCTTTATTCCAGATCTTGCAAATGCAATCAGGCGCAATTCAATTCTTGTTGCCCCGATAGATAGCGGTTCAGGGACAAGAGTGAAACTGCTTGTTGCTATGGCATCTGGAATGCCGGTCATTACTACGACAAAAGGTGCTGAAGGTCTAGACCTTAGAGGTTCAGTGATAATATCTGACGATTTAACAGAATACCCTAAGCTTATCATGTATCTGTTGCACAATAAAAGACTTTATGCCTGCCTCAGTGCAAAAGGCAGGAAGCTCGTTCAGAAAGAATATGATTGGTTTGGTCAGATAGATCAGGTCATATCTGCTTATAGGTTTGTTGCGACTCCAAAACCTACATCTGGTGCATAGTTAGCATCTATACCTCTTCTTCTGCTACCCAATACTCCTATTCCGCCCCTAGCATAAACCAATGATCCTATGTATGGTTCTGTCATGGCCCGCCTGAGATACAGCGCATCAGGCTCTTCCCATACAGCTTTCTTACTGCATGGTATTCCTGTTTCTTTATTTGTCTTGTACCATCCCGTTTCTGCCGGCCAATCAATAATTTTTACGATTCCTCCACGCACTACACCAGTGTGCTCATCAATAAAAGTCGTGTTGGCGTTCAGGACTATAGCAGTGTCATGCATGCCTTGAAGTTTGACAGGCACATTGAATGTAAGCCCTTTGAACGTCACGCGCTTATCAAATGGTTTGCCTGCGGCTTCTACTATAATGAATTCATTGACCCTGAAGCCAACGTGATCGTATGGTTCGTTAACGCCTAATGTCTTACGCATCGTATTTAAACCTGTAATTTTCCCCCTGAATCTGTTTATTGCTGCAAACAAATTCCAAGGCCCTGGTCTCAGTGCTAATTCTTTATTAGAACGGAAATTTGGCATAGGTTCAGCAATTCCTTTATCCACTCTTGTGATCTGCCTTTTCACTTTCTTTGCATTTGCACTCCATTTGTATAAGACCATTCCAGAGTTTAAATCATATGCTACCTCCTCAAAGTACTCAGCACCATTCGAATTTGCTGCTTCGGGTAGGCGCATACCGAACAAGAAGAATATGTCTCTTTTTCCGCTATCAGAAAACCTTGTTGCAATTTCTTTTGAAAAACTAAAAAATTCACAGGTGTCATCAACAACAAGTAATGCTTTTCTGCTGTTATTCACTAGCTCGGTGTCTGCTTTGTCAGCGTAGAGGGTATGGGTTGGAAAAAGTACTTTACCATCTCGTGATTTAACTGCTGCTTTATGAATCCCAAAAAGCACTAGGTCGAATGTCTTGCGCCTCGTCGTAAGTGCATAACCTACAAGCCTTCCCAATTCATAGCCCTTTATCATTATTGGCATGAGCACTACATTGTCTGGTAGAATGTCAAGCATCTTTGGCCATGATTTTACTGCGCTTTCCACGAATATCACTGATGGATTTCTGACTCCATAAAAAAAGTAATTCCTGAGAAGATCCCTCAGGAAGCCCTTGGCAGAATCATCCGCTTCAGGCTCAAACTGGTCGGTCCACGTTTTGGTACTGAATGTCGTAATTTTAGGAAAGGCAGAATTCCAATTTCCAAAAAAATGTGAGTATGCAGCAAGCTGCATAACATCCTTAGCTACGGCTTCACGCACAGAAACGCTTACATTCTTCGCTGTGCCTTTCGGTACCATTCAAGCACATTAAATCTGCCTTCCTCAAAATATATATAATTTCTTAATGCAATGCGTACATATGGTAAGCGTTAACCGTTTGATTATACTATTAACTGGTCCATCAGGCGTTGGGAAATCCACCGTGATTGAGCATCTACTCGGTATAGACTCTAGGCTTAGACGAATGACGGTATATACTACGAGGCAGAAACGAGATAACGATGATAAAAATCATATTTCGCTCATCCACCTAATGGTGCTCCAGCAAGCTGGGCAGGTGAAGATATTTCGACACTACGGCTCTGTTTATGGAGAACCAATAATGGAAGTGCTGAAAACTCAGCAAGCTGGGAAGGTACCAATAATGGATATAAGTGTCGAATTTGTCGATGAGTGGCTTAGGTACGTGGGAGGGAAATCATTTGTTGTATACCTTTTTCCAGAAAGCATCCCAGAGTTAAAGAGGAGGCTGCAGGCGACTGGCAGGGACATCACTGGAAAACGTCTCGAATATACACGCCAAGAACTAAAGGCGGTCAGATCTGGAAAGTACAATTCATCAATAAACCGTTTCGTTACTAATAGATCATCAATCTCCACCGCCAGAAGTCTTTTGCCTGAATTGCGTAAAGTAATTGATGGAAGCCTAAAATAGTGTGGCAAATGAAAATTCTTTTCGTATGCAGAGCAAACATGGAAAGGAGCGTGGTAGCTGCAGTTATATTCAGCAAACTTTCCACCAAGAATACAGCAACAAGTTCAGGTTTTCATGTGAAAGCGGAAAACGGCGTAGGGAAAGGACCGAGCGAGATAACCTCTCCACTACTAAACAAAGCAGGCTACGATGCTTCTAACCATCATCGAATACAGTTGACAAAACGAATGTTTGATGATGCCGACATTGTAATATTTATTGTAAATCGCATGGAGAAACGTATGCTTCCAAGTTACTGCAAATCCTCAAAAAAGACTATATTTTGGGATATTAATGCAAGTATACACACCGCAGAGCACCATGCTGCTAGACTACGTATAATCGAGCATCTCGTTATGGAGCTAGTAATCGAAACGGGCTAAATTTATGTAAGTCTACATTAAAGTATTAAATGTTTAACTAAGAGAAAATGTTTATGGAGATAAAGGAGATAACTGCGAAGTCTTTGCTTACCCTATCCAGGCTTCCAGATTCTGACTATGCAGTAAATCCCTATGTGGGATGCGAGTTCGGATGCGCCTACTGCTACGCAAGCTTCATGGGCAGGTTCGTCAAGGAGCCGATAGACAACTGGGGCAACTATGTCTACGCGAAGACCAATGCTGTTGGGGTGTTCGAGCATGACCTCATGGCGCTTCCCAGAAGGAAATGGAACTCTTCTATATTCCTGAGCTCCGTTACAGACCCATATCAGGGCGCAGAGGCAAAATACAAGCTAACGCGCGGCATACTGGAAGTGCTGGCCAAGCACCAGTATCCTGGTGAGGTAAGCATACAGACGAAGTCGGTAATGGTGCTGCGCGATGTGGACGTGTTCCGAAGACTGCGCAACTTCGATGTTGGCATGACAGTCACAACAACCGATGACGCGCTGAGCCGATTTCTCGAGGTCAGGGCCTCGGCTGCCAGCGCAAGAATAGACGCACTAAGAAAACTCACGGAAATGGGATTTCGTACATATGCGTTCGTGGGGCCCTTGCTACCTCATTTCAGGTACACTCCTGAGCTACTTGATGAGCTCTTCTCCGCAATAGCGAACGCAGGCGTAAGGGACGTGTACGTCGAGCACATCAATCTCAAGCCCTACATAAGGGAGAGGTTGTGGAAGGTATTGGAGAACGCGCCAGAAAACATCAGGAAGGTCTACGAGAGCGCAGATACTGAGCCCCACAGGCAGGCCCTAGACAGGATAGTATACAAGCTGCTGGAGAAGCACGGTCTCAGGATAAGGCTGAATGGCGTCATCTACCACAAGAAATGGATCGATTCCGGCAAGGTGGAATAATATGGCAATATACTGCAGACATTTATAGATACCGAGATATTTGAGCTGGAGATAATATTCACTAGGTAAACCGTTTCCTCAGTTCTTTCTGCAAAATCACCGAAGTATGTATAAACGTCTTGGGTTAGCAATCGATCATAAGCAGACCTGGGCGTAAGTTGGTTTGCTCTAGCATATTGGCTAAACCGAGTTATCTGCAAGAAAGACATATACATATCTAATTGGGGCAACGGAATTTGATGGTACTCCATGCCTGATATAAAAATGAAATCAGCAGCCAAAGAGCGCTTGGATACTCTAAAGCAGATCATGTTGCAGTTGATTCTCGGCAGAAAATATGGGGCTATCGGATAGCACCAGTGTTATGCAATCTACCGAGCTTTGCCAGGAGCATGCTATAAATCTATCACAACCATTTCTTCTTTATTTCAAAACGGCTGTCAGCCTCCAGCAGCTCTTTGACGTACTCGAACATATCGCTGACTGGGGCGCTGCTTCTAAATACTATCTGTCTTATACGGCCATCGATATTGTTCATTTGAGATTGATTGTATTCTAACAGTTTCTGCAGGTAATCAACCGTACCAGCATAATTACCAGGCATGTTGAGGATTAACTTAAGGTCGCTTTCCACTTTATTAATGTCAACCTCCTTTTTGCCTTTTACTATGCTTACCGGCATGTACGACACCCGCTTTGCTTATAATAATTCAGCAGCTCAGATATATAAACATGGCTTGTTCCCGCTAAGCCATGAATCGTATCCCAATTTATAGTTAATGATGCTATGGCTCACGTATGAATGCAAAATTTATTGCCATGTGCATTCTCTTCCTGCTACTGGGAGCTGCGGTAATGGAAGCATACCATTTATACGGCGTCGGTTGGGACTTCGTGGCGCACTACATGGCTGGAAAGGCTATGCTGGCTCCAGGCTTCTTTAGCTCTGTGAAGAATGCAGTGGCAACCGGCGGCACATATTTGGATTTTGGCATAGTCCAAACAAAAAACATCTATTTCGAATCCTACAGGGCGCCGTTGAGCATTATCACCCTAGCAGGACTTTATCTGCTGGCTGGGCGCCTAGCAATACCTGCCTATCTAGCCATCATGGTGGTCTTCCTCTTCTTCGCAACCGTCTATTTCTCCAAGGGCTTCAAGATTAATTACCTCCTGGTCGGTTCGCTTCTTGTGCTTCCCTACCTGGTGGTATTCCCATTTATGATCAACAGCGAAGAGATGCTATCGCTCATCATGATGATTGCCGCGCTCCCCCTGCTTTACAGGGGCAAATGGCAGGCCGGCATATTCATCGGCTTGGCCGGCCTCTCGAAATACACGGCACTGATATTCCTGCCACTACTGCTACTCGTTGGCGGCAAGAAGAAGATATTGTACAGTTTCATCGCCTTCGTTGTAATCACGCTTCCATGGCTGGCATTCAACTACGCAGCGTTCGGAAACCCCCTATACAGCTATCTATCATCTGTGGTGGTCAACGAGGAGAGCTCAATGCCAAGCGCAATCTCGCTTGTCGCTCTCGAAGGAATAGTTGCAGGCTTCATCCCTGCCATAATGCTGCTGCTCATCATGTACTACCGGCATCCGCGCGGCTCTATTGCCAAAATTCACAGGACCTTTAAGGCAGTCACCGGTGCAGGGCACAGGATGCCTCTAATTCTGGCATCGTTCTTTCTTCTGGCTCTCCTCGAGTTCGTGGTGCTAGGCACCCATGAGAGCGTATTTGACCAGGCAAGGTACGGCTACTTCCTGTTCGCATCCATAGCATTCCTGCTGTCATGGCTCATAGAAAGGAAGCTTAGGCAAAGAAGCCTGTCCAGGTACAGGACAGCCGCTATCGCCACACTTTCTGCGTTCTCGGCCGCATCGATGATAGCGGTTATTGCACTGATGGGCTCAAGCCTGATTGCGTTCTCTCCTGGCAGCAATAATTCGGTTTTCCCGAGTGCGGTCAATGCTGTAAAGGGCCTCAATCTAAGTAACTGCAGTTTCGTCTCGAACGATTGGGTCTATCTAAGATATTATGGAGTCACCGCCTTCTCGCCTTATGGCTACAATGCGACAACTAGCGGCTATCCGGCTATCGTGTTCTACGGCATAGGCACGAACCCTGGCGCTGTGAAGACATACAGCACGAATATCGTGCATCAGTACAGCGATTTCAGCATTTACGCATCAAGAAACTACAGCTGTTGACAAGTCTAGTAAAATATATCAATACCAGAATCAGTTTTCAATCCGAGTGCCGAGTAAGGCATAAATATCTTCAAAGCAGATAAAATTTAAGATGATACCATGCCAGTAAGCAAGTCAATAGAACGGGAAAACACTGGAATTAGCTATAGTCTTATGGCAGCTGTGGAAGGGAGGATAACCGTGAAATTGGAGAAGATTGATAATGAGAATCTGGTGTATGCTAAGGTTTTCGATGTAAGGATTAATTCCGCAAACTATTGGGATAGGGATCGTGCTCGGAAGGAGGCCGCAAGGAACCATGCCGAGAAGGAGATTGTCGAGAACTTGGATCAATCTGACATAGCGAAAATCTATGAGCAAATGAAGAAAGAAGGGAAAACATCTTCGGATATGAATAGAGATATCGACCATATAATAGATGTCATTGTTAATTCCTCAAAAGCGCTGCATAAATAACTGCTTTTTGACGCATGGGATAGGTTTCTTAAGGCATTTTTCAGGACAGTACAGGAAGAGAGCTTCCAGCCAGCTATAAATATCTTCGAAGCCGCAATACACATGTAAGGATTGCCGTGAGCCAATGCCCGATACCCCGATCAACAAGATGAGGCAGGAAAGGAGCGACATAGTCCAGCGCATATCCAAGGGCAACGCCAAAATAGCAGAAGTATGCAGAGAGCTGGACGAATACTATAAAAGCATCAATCCTGAGGTAAACGCTATCGGAAGAAACCTGTTCGAGAAGTTTGAGGATGGCCACGACGCGCAGTACTGGTATATGCGCAAGGATCCTCTGGACCTGCTCCTGTTGCTCAGGGATAAGATATGGGGGCTCACTATAACCAGGGCGTACAATGACATCTACGAGTCGGGGGCCGGAAGTATGTACACGGCCCTTGCTACTGGAAGGATAATATCCGACATAGAGGATTTCAACGCGGAAGAGGCTTCCAAGGAAATAGGCTTCACGCTCGAGCAGTTCTTCTTCGGTGGCGTCCGCGATGATGAGGCGAAGGCGTTCAGGGCGAAGAACCTGACAGAATACTCAAACCGGCTTGGCAGCATAGTGACGCTCCAAGCGATGCGCGCGCTCGTGGAAGCTCAAGAGTCTGGAAAGTTTGTCGAGCGCGTCAGGACCGCTGCAGAGAAGGCCCGTAACACGCCGCTCATGGGGCCAAAGGGGGAGCTTATCAGAGACTGGACCCATGGCTACATCGCCCTCGTCATTGATACGACGGGCAGCGTTGTGGCCTTTGCAGACTACCCTGAAGGCAGGGCGAAATTCCTGAACTATCAGGTACCTAAAGCGCTACGAGCAGCAGTGCTCAGGGACCATGCGAGCGAGGGAATGAGAAGCCCAACTGATGAAGGCAACATAAAGTACCTGGAGAGCTTAGGTATAGCTCGCAAATACCAGTACCCAGGGGCGCAGGATGCCGCTCCTATACCGATAGATTCAATGGTAAGGCAGGTGTTCATGGTGGGTGGGGCCACAATCCTCGACCCCCAGTATGTCAACGATGTCTATGGCACCGAACATCCGGCAGAGTACAGCGAGCTTGATGGCGTAAATCCGCTTGAGCCAGAGATGGATATGTTGTTCGGCAAGCTGCTGCTCTACTATATGCAGAATCCAGACGTGCCGGTGAATCCTGTGCCAGAGCCTTCGGATATAAGCGGCATAAGGGGTCGTAAGCTGCTCCGGAATGGAGTCTGATGAAATCGGGATCTGCCAGATCGAGGACGGATTGATGGCCCAATAGTTTAATGCTTTTGAACCATATCATAGATCTCAGAATTTATTGGACAAGGTCAGGCATTAAATAAGTATAAATATTTGAACGAACTGACGTTTTGAATAGGGGATTGTATGACAACCGGGCAAGAAACCACAAAGAGAGGTCTGTTATGGACCGAAGACAAGGTGCAATCCGTGCGCAAAGTGTACGATTTCTTGGTAAAGAACAAAGAATACAGTTTCATGGTGCATGGGTGAATGAATGTCGAAACCTATTAATATGGATCAAAAAGGTAGGCAGCAGATCAGCGATTTTAGGAGCATGCGAGGCATTGACGCTCTGAAGCCAGAGACCGCTCCAGAAAGGAACAAACTGATTGTAGAAAGGGACGAATCGCTGGTAGCCGCATTTGCTAAATACTCAGTCTACAAGAAGAAGGGCCTAGATGCTGAAGCTGAAAAGCTTAGGGAAAGGTACCAGCTAAACGACTTCATACTATACCAGCTGACCGGAACTGGCAGGAGCAGCATATATGACAAGAATGTCCCGATAGCGGATCTTGCAGGTGAGGTCAAGCGCCTGGAAGTGATGCTGAGGGAGGACGACATACTCCACGTGAAGGTATTCCTCGATGAAGCCATAGACCAGTTCTGGCGCTACCTGGCAATTGAGCGCAAAGGCTGAAGACCGAAACGGTCCTTATGGCAGGAGTCTATGACAGCCTATCGTAGATTACGGCCTGTCGATAGGCATCCCGAAGGAGCAGCTCGATTTTCCGATAGAATAGGAAACATTTTAGAATTTCTATGAAGGTGTTGGAACATGCACCTAGAATTTATTATTGATAAAGAGTATGACGCCAAGATATCTCTTATGCGCCGCACAGCAAAAAGTAGAGAACAAGTAGAAGAACGATATAAATCCGATATGGGTCTGATGCTCGTCAAAAAAGACGAATATCAGAAATCATGGGATCAAATCAATGACGACTTTTCGGACTACGTAGAACGCATGACAGGGTACAAATGGCTTCATCCTGAGTATGAATGCGTACTATCCTGCTTTAATAGAGGAATATCTAATTGGGGGATGGATAATAGGATAGTCAGGAGCTGGACTGAGGATCAATTTAAGATGCGTAGGATAACCGCGCACGAGCTAATACTTATGCATTACTTTGAAATTTACAAGGAAAATTATGTGCACGAGGGACTGACAGAAGGGCAGGTTTGGGCGCTTGCAGAAATTGCCGCATTCGCTCTCACCTCACTAACGAAAGAGGCTGAATTATTCTGGCCAGGTGATACAGAATACCATACGGACCACAATTATCCGCATATTGTGGAGCTGCAGAACGAATTGAAACAGGTTTTCTTGGACAGCATCAAGAAAAGCGATTTTGACCATTATATGAAAGTTGGGATTAATCTGGTGAAGAAATACCCAAACATGAATCCAAAGGGCAAATGACAGCTTTAGAAGGGTACAATTTCATAGAAATGAAATTGTAAACGCCATCTGTGCTGTCTGATTATTTTTCATATTTCCGAAACGAAAACACGTTTTGTTTTAAGCATCTCTTTTGAATTTTTGGAAAACAGGGCCTGTTGGTTAAGCAAGCGGTATTGAGCGCGAAGTCGGCCTGTTTTTCATGCCTTTCCGAGAGAGGGCGTTTTTTGGCTCGCAATTATGAAACTTAATAGGCATAAATCCATATTCTTGAAAATCAATTTCTGAAGGGCTGAAAACCCTCGAAAACAAATTTTCGAGAGAAAAATTTACACGCATTTGCGTTCTGCTGCACGAAAAATTTTCTTTCGGGATTTTATTCACGCCATAGCGCAATGCAATAGGCAGCAAATAAAGAAGAAATCGAGTTTTGCTAAAAGAATCAAAGAAAAACTAAGTATATTCTATATTGTTCTAAAATAACGCATGCCATCAGTTATGCAGCTGAGCTCAGAAACCTTTTCTTTGAATTTCATTGACCATTAGGCTCTTGCTCTGCTGCAGCTTGCGCGACGCCTTCCGCAGCCCTCTTGTTCTGATTTGCATCATGAATATGTGATGCTATAATACCCCCTATAAACCCGCCGGTCAGTAGAATGTTTAATGCCAGCGAAGCATAGGGCATGGCGTGTGGCGACATAGTGTAATCATAGGCACTTTCTATAACAATTATTGTGCTGGTGCTAAGAGCGAGCATGTATGCGGCTATCGTGTCCTTTCTTGCCTCCTTGTTTAGGATTAATATCTTAGTATCTAGAGATATCTCATTAGCTGCCTCAATTGTGCTGGATGGCACATAGCGCATAAACGCCCTATATGCAGCTTGCCCGGCATCGCTAAGATGATAATATTCGTGTCCGCCAAGCTGCAGAACAGTGAGAAGGCCATCAGCCTTGAGCGTTTCTATCCTCCTGTTTGCCGTACCTGTAGTGAGGGTCTCGTATTGATTGCTCTTGCTTGTCCACGCATCATTGATCCTAGCCAATTCCAAGAGCGTACCAGGATCAGACTTATGCGTTCCCTTAACATACTTCTTGGCAGCCCTCAGCTCAGTATAGCTCTCTTTTCTCAGAAACCTTACGAATTGCCTAGTATTGCCATGCTTGATGGCTTCTTGTTCTTGCAGCTTATAAATATTTGCCTTCTTCATGGCGATGATAAAGGCCCTCCCATAATCTGATGCTTGGTTATTCGTGTGCAAGCTCGTATTCATGTCACCACATTAAGGTTTTCTCGTTCGAGATATTTATACCTGCCTAAAGAGGTTTCACCTAAAAGAAATTAGAAATACTAAATTACTGTTAGTATCACTAAAGCCGTATGTGGGCGGGTCAGAATCGCCATCAGTCTTTCCGGCCAGTCAAGCCTTCCCTGATCTTTTTCTTAGTATCATTATTCTGGTCCCTTGCTTCCTTAGCATTTTCAGGTTCTCCGGCAACGTCATAGAGCTTTGCAGCCGCTTCATAAAGATAAAGGCTTCTTACCTTTTCTCCGTATTTGTACTCCAAGACTGCGGCCTCCTTCACGTTCGCCGCGGCTTCGTGGCATGCCCGCCTATAATCCGACGTAGATTGGTCCAGCACCACTGATGCCAATGTCGGTATTATCTTATCCACCGCGCTTCCAAGCCACCCATCTGCCTCTCTGCTGTATCTGTGCTGGGCAACAACCTTGAATGCCTCCACAAGGTTATTCTTCTCGTCCCTCGTCAAAAGCTTGCCGCTCTTGGCAGACTGCAACATATCTACCATGCAACCACACCACATACGTGTGCATTAAGATATTTACAGCTTTCATTAGGGCAAAAAGAGAAAGTCGGATTTACTCAAAAGGAATCTGCCTGGGCCCAGCCGTGCGCCACACTGCACCTAGCTTTTCCGGCCTTCCGTCTTGATTAAGCTTGGATACCTTCATCGCATTATTGAATCTATCGTGGAATACTGCATTGAATACCCTGTCGAAATCTCGCTTGGGGAGAATCTCTTCCAAGTAGCAGATTGCGCCGCTGAGCAGCTTTTTCTTCGTCAATTCCGCGTACTCTTCGCTGGTAAGCTCGACCAAGGTCGAATACCTGATGCTGGGCCAACCGCTTATCCTTACATTGAATTTTGTTTTCGCGGCCTCTTCATGTTCTTCATCGTCGATAGGTCTATGCGCAATTCGTTCAGGACTCAGGCCGTTCTTTGGCCATGCCATACCATTTTCTTCCGGTGTCCAGTCTGGCTTGAGCCTGAACACCGCCATTGCGGTGTTTGGTGACCCGTCAAAGACTGCATTTCTGACTTTATTGATATTAGCAGGGGGTGCCGCATCTGCAAGGTAAAAAATTACACTATTTATTGAATCTTTTGTCATTAATTGTCTGTATTGGTCTTCGGTAAGCTCAAATAATACTACGCGCGTAACGTTAGGCCAGCCGCTTACCATTATGTTGACGTTCTTTTCGGTTGTCTTCTCGGTCGGTTTTGGACTTTTTGCAGGCACACTTACGCGAGATATTGTTTTTATTTCAGGAGCTTCTGGATGCATCGGCATATTATTAGACCCGGGCTCTTTTGTCTGATTGATAAGATCAAGGTAATGCTCCTCTGTCTGCTCTACCTTATTGCCAAGTCTTAGCAGGCGTGCATGCCTTTCCTCTGGGGTCTCACGCGGACGCTTGATATCGCGAACTACGTCTGGAACGTCTCCATAAGAGGTTGTGCGATTTGTATGTTTCTGCGGCAATTTCCACACCATCAATCATTGGCGCCAGTATTCATGGCTCCAGAGAGACCCAAACCATTCAGGCAACATTGACCTCCTTCAATTGTCTACATCTTCTTGTGGATTTGCCGTTACGCTAGTAGAGACAGTAGGTATGTGCATACCAGCAGTAAAATCAGTTATCGGCTGTTTTTTAACAGCTTTAGTTGTACTTGGCACGGTATCACGAAAACGCTCAGTCCATCTAGATATTTATGCCTTTTGGGATCTGATCCTGACTTCAAGATTGACGATAAATAGACGCTGCAGAATGTCTAAATATCTGACCGAACTTCATAGAAATGCCGATTTTGGCCAGGGACGTCAATGCCACAGACTACGATCGACAGAGACGAGAGCGTCAGAAAATTAGAGCGACGCTTCTGTTCCGAGGCTGCGGCAAAAGGTCACTATGTGGCTGCGTTCTGCTGGGCTATGCGCGCCAGAGACAGAGAGACGGCCGAACATTACATAGGCAAAGAGTGCGAGAAGTTCACCGAGGCTGGATTCCCGGATGCGGCACAGCAGCTCAAGGAGCGAGCCATGGAACTTGCATCGGCCAACGCTGAGATAAGCTGGCGCGACGTGTACATTGTAGAGTTCGAGATACTAGGCAAACTGTCAGAAACGCTAGCGGCCAAGACCGGACTCCCAAACTATGCGCCTCTCGATATGGATGATTTCTACAGGTTCGGCATGTGGGATAGAGTGCAGAAGATAGGTGGCTCGCTCGATGCCCTTGCAGCTCAGACCGCGTTCACCGAAGGGCTTCTCGCGCGCGTATGGGACGGCGGCGCAGAGGAAGCCAGCATCAGCGGTTATAAACCAACTATAAATAGGCTGTTCACGAAAAATCCAGGCTATGAGCCTATCTACAACAGCATATACGACACGCAGTTCGATATAGACTACAACGAAGGAGAGATGCACAACTTCGCTCTCAAGGGCTATGTACAGCTGCGCTTGGTCGAGGGCAGCGCGCTTCGCTGCATGGCAGTGGCTGAGGGCGGCGAGCTGGCGAGACACATAGCTGGCTTGGGCCTCTTCGGTGCTTACGCTGCGTCGAAGCAGGCATTGCTGGCAAGGCAGATAGGCATAGTAGCGGAATACGCCGCAGCAGCCGACTCGCAAGTCATCGGAAAGCTTGACCCGGACAGCGGCATAACGCTATCAGGCATAGGTAGCACTCATGAATACAAGCCGCATATGGAGGGGCTGAACGCGCTTAAGGCGGGCTATGCTGGCATAGCGTACACAAACTCGACAATAGGCGCGTTCTACGACGCGATCCGTGATATTAGCAGGCACGTTGGCATGGAAACGGCACGTATTCATGCACGCATCGCAATGATATCCGATTTCGCATCGGCAACAAGAGATGGTAATGATAAATTGGATCCAGAAGCGGTGCGCTCGTTCGTGCGCGGATTCCGTGCAGTGAGCGAGACATACAGGCCTGACACAACCCAGCTCTCTCTCGAAGGCAGGACTGCGGATTCCAGGCCTATTGCACTCTACGACCAAGACTCTTACACGAAATTGGCGAGCACAGCATACGTCAGACTCGCGACAGAGGCGATAATCGCAATGTACGGGTGGGGGCACGGCCAGCGCTTCAGGCTGCCGGTACTGCTGCATTCGAGCGATCCAGAGCTCTCGCATAGGCTGGGGCACGAGGAGCATGGATGGAACTTCTATGTCTCATGCGGAGCTGCGGGCTGGGAAATGCCAGAGACCATAGCCTCAGATACCGATGAATCGATAATCTATCTGCTCGGCGTCGCGGCGAACACTGGACGTGCTGCCGATGTGGCATCCATCGAAAGACTCGTCGCCTACGAGCTGGGCCGCCACATGCTGGCACAGCAGGCCCCACGCAAGGACTGGGAAGAGTTCTACTCGCATGCGGGGGAGAAGCCGGCCGCGATGCTGATCAATGGGCTGGCTGAGATACTTGGATGCTACCTTATGCAGCGCGCCACCCACGCAAACAGCAGAAACGAGGCCGTGGCACGTGCTGTAGCAGGGCGCATAGAGGAACGCGCTACAGCGATGGCCGAGCGCGCCTCTGCAGCGCTGCTATCTGATATTCTCAATGCAGCCAGCGACCCAAGCACGCCAAATTCGGAGATACTCAAGGCCAGCGAAGCGCTCGTTGACGAGGCCGAACGGTACACTAGGATGCACATGTACAGCGCATTGCACCTTGCAGCGGGGCTCTACATCCATCACACTACTATCATTATGGGTTTCGTGCAGGAGTCGTGCTGGCGTACCATCTGGAACTGGAAAGAGAACAGGGAGATAGACACCTACCCGATGCTTGATGAGTTCGGGGCCCGCCTCAGGGCGCTCGATGCTGGCGTGAAGGATGAGCATGGAGGCAGCTACTTGGAACTGTACATGAGCTCATACAAGCACGAGGCCTCTGACATAAAGCGCCTCCGCGAGCTAAGGAGCGAGATGGACGTCGACCTGAAAGGCATCGGATCGGGAAATGCTGAAGAGACGCGCGAATCAATCAAAAGCCTAGAGCGCCACATACGCGCCCTCTATGCCACCGAGGCGGACAGGGCCCGCAAGCTCATTGATTGGTTCGACAGGTTTGAAAAGGCGAGCCAGGAAGAGAAGTGGGCATATATAGAGGAGATGCGCGAAGCCTTGGGTATGTAAGGTTCAATAGGTGTCTAACATGATGAGCAATTCTAAAAGCGTGCAAGTCGACAACTCTTGCATGCAACGCAACGCTATAAGCAAGGAAGAGTTTGTCGATAAAGTATTGTACCTGAAAGATACCCTCGAATCGGTGATATACCATCGGCATAGCCCCGCGGAAATATGTAGTGAGATATGCAAAACCTTGAGGAATGTTCCAGAAACCGCCCACTATCTCGAATCAAACAGTATACCAGAATATGGATGCCCAGAATTCATAGGGACGATACTGAGAGAGACCGAGAAGGAGAATGATAAGTTGTAATCAAGGCGACACAGACGGATATTTCAGCATCACGGCGCGGGGTCAGCAATCATACCGTATTTGGATAGCCCGGATCAGGGCCTGGATCAA
The DNA here is from genome assembly GCA_023473665.1 of Candidatus Marsarchaeota archaeon. Lineage (NCBI taxonomy): Archaea > Thermoproteati > Thermoproteota > Candidatus Martarchaeota archaeon. The sequence goes on from JAMCYM010000002.1 coordinate 280,191, forward strand.
ACATTCTTCTGAGCTCCATGCCTCTCAGCTCCAAGTACTGTGTTTTGTTATCTGGCAAGTTGAAGTTCTCCTTTATTCCAGCTGCCACTTCGGGATTAAAAGCAACGGTTTCGCTGAACGCTTTGAGCGCTAGCTCATGCATACCCTCAAGCTCCTCTTGAGTGAGCTTAAACTCCTTTATAAGTACATCCACATTGCCCTTGTTGTATCTAGTAGTATAGTCGGACAGGAGGTTATTGAGCACGTCTAGTGCGCCAGCATGTTTTTGGGCCTCTGAAAGCTCGGTGCCTTCTCTATTTGCAGCTCTGTTTGCATACTCTAGATAACCATCTTCTCCCTGCGCATACACTTTCAAGTATGCAATAAAGTCTTTGTACGCTTCCGCCCTTCCCAATTCTAATCTAAGTTTTATGTCGTAAGGAGGGTTTTGCTTTTGACTTGCCTTTTTACTTACATCGTCAGTAGCTGGCATTATAAACACCAAAAAACGTTCGGCCCAACCAGATATTTATGCCTTTTCGTAATGTATGGTGGCGATGTCAGCGCCCAGTCATTACCGTTTCAGCAACTCAGCTGGTGCTACTTTCTTGGATTACCACACGCCCAAGCGTTTCGATCGTGCGCTTCCGGCCCGTCGAGCTGTAGGTGGAAATGCTTTGTAGAACTCTAGATGGTTCGTTGCAGGTATCTCAACCCTGTACCTTTCAGGGGCATGCGGATCCATCATGAGCCTGCGCCTGAGCTCCTGCTCGGTTATGCTGCTCCTCCATATCTGCGCGTACGATACGAAGAAGCGCTGCTCCTGCGTTAACCCATCTATGATTCTTCTCTTTTCCGAGTGCCTTGCAAGCGCCTTCTGGAGCGCATCGTATGCTATTGCTACGCCGCCCAGGTCGGCTATGTTCTCGCCTAGCGTAAGCTTACCGTTTATCTGGACGCCAGGCAGCACCTCTATTGAGCCGTATTCAATTTCAACCTCTCTGGCCTTTTCATTGAACTTCTTGGCGTCGTTTTTGGTCCACCAGTCCCTCATGTTGCCGTTTGGGTCATAGTGCCTGCCGTGGTCGTCAAATCCGTGTGTCATTTCATGCCCTATAAGCGTGCCTATGGCCCCGTAGTTCACGGCATCATCAATATCTGCATCGAAGTACGGTGGCTGGAGTATGCCGGCAGGCAACACGATCTCGTTCCTTTCAGCGTAGTGGAACGCGTTGACTGTTTGTGGAGGCACGGTCCATTCATCAATATCAATACGGTGCCCCGCTCTTGAGGTTTGCCGCCTAATCTCAAATTCCGATGAGCGGCGCACATTGCCGGCATAGTCGTCTCTTTTTATCTCTATGCCGGAATAATCCCTAAACTTGGCGGGATGACCTATCTTGACTTTCATCTTGCTCAGCTTTTCCAGCGCCAGGCGTCGGGTGCCCTCAGACATCCACTTGGCCCCTTCGAGCCTCTCCCTGAACGACTCCATCAAATCATTTACCAGTTCCGACACTCTGATACGGATGGCCTCGTTGAACTGTTTCTCCACGTAAAGCTTCCCAAGCGCCTCGCCTATCTGTACATCCATGCGGTATATGGCGCGCTTCCACATCGGCGCTTGCTGCTTCTGCCCCATGAGTTTCCTACCAAAGAAGCCAAAACTCTCGTTGCTCACTTCATCATGAAGCAGCGGAGCGTATGCACGCAGTATGTTCCAATAGAGATACGCCCTAAGTTTTTCTATGTCGGCCGTGCTTAGCTGCTCATCCAGATAGTCAAAGAACTCTGGCTGCCCTATAACGACATATGATATGCCTGTTGCACCCACGCCCTGCAGATAGCCAACGAGGTCCAGATTCGGATATCTGGATTCAAGTGTCTCTAAATCAACCCTGTTGTAGTTCTTCTCGGCGTCGCGCAAGTCGGCCGAGCTCCTGCTCGCCCTGGCGAGCCCTGTTTCGAAATCGAGAACCATGTCAGACCAGTTTCCCGCAGTTTCTTTCCCAACACCTTTGAGCATGAACATTTTCTTTATGTGTTTGCGGAATTCTTTTCGTGTTTCTGCAAATGCATCTAGGAGGTAGTAGTCCCTGTTCGGCAGAGACAGGCCGCCCTGCCTTAGATGCATCGCATATACAGAGTTGTTCTTTGCGTCCGCATTAGAATACGAATCAAAGAACGCCAGAATACCTGCCCGTTGCGTCGGCGTTGCAAGATGAAGCCTTGGTAGGTGGGCTGCGACTTCGCCAGCGCTCTTTATACCTGAAATAAGGTCCCATAAATCGTTTATCGGTGAAAAGCGTCTTTCCTCTACGCGCTTCCTGTTCATGGCCGCAGCGTAGAAATCTCCTACTATTCTTTTGTATGAGCCCTGCGCGGCTAAAGAATCGGCCATGCAAGCATCGGCAATCGCATGGATGATCTCAAGGTTATGGTCATCGAGTGCATAGTAGGAGCTCCAGCACGTCTTATCTGGGGGAACGGGGTTGTTGTCAATCCACTTCCCGACCGCATATCTATAGAAATCCTTGCCTTGGTCGGCTGACGTGTCCATATAGCTGACTGAAAAGCGCAACGCATCGCGCATGCGTACGTCTGCACTTGTAGCTTCTTTGCTTTCGTTAGAGAGGTCTTCAGAAGAGGGCAAGTGACCCACCATTAGAATATGTTGCTCCGTTTATTTATGCATTTTGCCTGCTTTCCCTACTGCGTTTGTTTACATGCCTGCATGCTCCCAACGGCAAGATTTTAAAACCTTAATTGAAGAGTAGAAGTGATTGCATGGCAGGCAAAGCACTTAGTTGGATCGGAATAGCGATGGGAGTGATAATCTTCATTCTCGACGTGTATTGGACATATGTAGCGCGCGTTGTGCCAATGTTTTTTGCGATAGGCGCGATCATAGCGATTGCAGACCTCGTATGGATAGGCACTGACGCAGTGCTGATGAAGAGAGGCTGAAGGAACTTTCCTCTCTTTCTATTTCTTTCTTTTCTTTAACTCCGGCACTGTGAACCTGTTCCAGAAGATTTTGTAGAGTTTCAGCTTGTCAGGCACGCTCCTCAGTCCAGGTATGTAAGGCAACAACAGGAGCACCAAAAACGCGAGGAACGCCAGCGTGCCGTTTTCTATGTCGTTCCACCATGGTATGCCGCTCGTCATAATCTCGAGCAGGTTGTACGGAGCGAGCCAGTACTGTATGGGCAGCGAGCCTGCAGCGACCTTCAGCATGCCCCACTGCCCGGTTGTGAGCCCATATTCCTGGCCGGCAGCCCCGAGCTCGCCTGTATCATTGATGAACAGGAGCACGTATGTAGTGTCAAGCCCGCTCGCTTCCTCGTTCTGCACGGCAGGCTGGTAAAGCCCTTCCTGGGCCATCAATGTAAGCTCAGACGCCAGCGCTATCATGGGGTCCGACGAGTTGCGGCCTTGCGCTATCGACCCGTTGGCATCGAAGTAAGAGTGGGCCTGAGCAAGCGATGCCCTTTGCGCGCTGACATTTTCCGCAAGGAGCGCCTCCTCGGCATTAGGCGCACTGGTAATGTTTAGGTAATATGTGTACGGAGCTGTGACATAGACATTCCTTGTGCTGAACGTATACGGGTCTATGGTGTCTATGTATGTGGCTGTGTTCGAAGAGAAATTAAACTCCTCCAGCAGTGTGAGCGCGACCGCGTCAGGGTGCGCGTTCGCTATTCCGGCTATCGTCAACGGGGCAGTATACGGCACCCTGAGGAAGATTGCGAACAGCAATACGATCACTGCTATATAACCCATACGTTTGTACATCGTCCTGTGGTCTGCGGCGACGATGGAATACGGTATGTCCTTACGGTACGGCGTGTTCAGGCCCCTGCTCTTGACAAGCATATAGTGCGTGAACATAAGGATGGCAAGCAGTATAGGCACTATGGCGACATGCCAGCCGAGCACCGCGCCCATGTTGAGGGGATTTAGCCAGTAGCCAAGGCCCATTCCGTTCCAGAGGTCAGCTCCAGCCTTGGCGTTCCACTGCGAGATGAGCCCGCCGGCTATGCCTACGCCAAATGCGAATTCGAGGAGCACCAGGAGCAGCATCACGGCTCCAAGCATCCAGACGAGCCTCTTCTTTCTGTAAGCTGATGTCGTGAGCTGCACGAAGAGGTGCACGAACATGAGCGTAACGAAGGCCTCAGCCGCCCATAAGTGCACGCTCCTGACGAATGTCCCAGCCACGCTGAGGTCCCACCAGTATGGGCCGAAAATCAGCATTATCATGCCGCTTATCGCAAGTATCGCGAACAGCTCAAGCAGGTAAATTCCAATGGTAAAAAAGAAGTTGTTGCCGTAAGACGGCACGTTGGTTATGTAAAATGATTGGACGAAAGCCTTGATGTCTGCACGTATCGAGCTAGGCTTCGTTTCATCTTCATCCGGCCCCGTGTCTTCAGGAGGCCTTTGAACATCCATCCGGCACTACTTGAAGGCCAGATTTTTTATTTGTTTCGGGGTGGCTGCACATCTGCTCTTTAAAATGTTGCTTTGCATATTTGGCTGATGAGCATGCCGGACTGGCTAAGCCGTGATGTCCTGCTAATATCCCTTTCGGCATTCTTCGCAGATGCCGGCTACCAGGCGCTTGTTGTGGGCCTGCCCCTGTTTTTGGTGATATACCTCAAGGCTCCTGTCTATCTATTTGGTATAGTCATGGCGCTGGCATACGGCGGCGGATCGCTTTTTGCCTATCTGGGAGGGAAGGCTTCCGAAAAGTATGGCAAGAAAAGGATTGCACTCATCGGTAACCTGCTTATACCAATACTTTCATTGACCGGGCTAGCCTCTACTGCGGCAGAAGCAGGTGCGCTTTACTCCGGGGGCTGGTGGGCCAGGAACTTCAGGACTCCCGCAAGACGCGCAATGCTCGGCGACATAACTAAGAAAGAGTACAAGGGCAGAGTTTACGGGTTTCTCAATGCCCTTGACATAGGCGGAGGGCTCGTAGCCGTAACGTACCTTTCGTTCGCCATATTGGCAGGGATGAGGATAAGCACCGTATTCATCTACACTGCAGTGCCTATACTGATGTCTTCTCTTTGCCTCGCTCTTGTGAAGTACAAAGGCGTAGGCAGAATAAGGCATGCTGTCGCGAGCATAAGGCAGGGCATCGGAAAGGCCGCAGCAAGGGCAAAGACCTACAAGGCAGTCATAGCCGCAACAGGCATATATGGGCTCAGCTTCTACAGCATAAGCTTCCCGATACTCACCGTAGCGCAACGCTCCGGCAGCCTGGCAGGCGTGGCCTCGTATGCCATATTCCTGATAAGTTCTGCAGTTTTCGGATACATTGTAGGCGTTAGGGTCAGGAAGCTCGTGCATGGTCTCGCGTTTCTTGGCTACTTCCTCGCGGGCGTCGGCTCCCTGGTGATAGGCCTGGCGTATGCATTCTCTTTGGGCATCGTTGTATCATACGTAGGCATGCTGCTCATCGGCATGGCTGCAGGTGCCATCGAAACATTTGAACCTACCATCATCTCGATCGTCAAGCAGCGCAGGGGCTCAGGTTCTGGCATGGGCGCCTTGACGGCATCGAGAAGTATTGGGCTGTTCGCCGCCAATCTAATAGTTGGATTCCTGTATGCGATTGGGCCCATATACTCGTATTCAATAACAGGCATGCTTGCCTTTGCAGCCGGTGCCGTGCTAATCTTATTTGGCAGGGAACTGTGACACGCAGACTTCTGGAAGGCTGCACATGATGCTATTTTCTTCTGCTTATCCCGAACTCCCTGACGAGGCTGTGCACCGGTGAGAAGGTCGGCATACTGCCCCTGCCGGATCTCCTCAGTGCAGCCATCCCGACATAGTAAAAGATGGAAGCCAGCAGTATGCCCGCTGCGATTAACAGGCTCTCTGGGCTTAGATATGCCATCACCATCACGATTGCAAACATGCCTATTACTGGAACGGCGACGAAATGCCGCTTGTATATCAGCCTGCCCTTCAGTTGCAGGCGCCTGGTTTTCATGTAGAGGGCCAGTGCAGCCATGTTGACTATGAAGTACGAAACCAGTATAGTAGCGTTCGCGCCCTCTACTATGGTATCGAATGATACGAGAAGCACGAAGGCGATGCTTGCGATTGCGGATACGATTATCGCATTTATCGGAGTGGAGAAGCGATCTATGGCGCTGAGCTGCCGCGGCAGCTCCCTGTCACGGCCCATCGCAAAGAAGAGCCTTGATGTTCCTAGTATGCCGGTTAGGACTACGCCTGCCGTTGCGGTTATCCCTCCGAGCGCTATTATCAGGTCGAGCGCCTTGCTGTGCACGGCCGACATCGCTAGCGAGAGCGGCGCCGATGAGTGCGCGAGCATGCCGTATGGGACAAGCCCAAGCGCCACCACTGCCACGGCGACATAAATTGCCGTCGAGATGGCGATCGACAGTATTATGGCACGCGGCATCGTCCTTCTTGGATTCTTAACCTCGTCGCCCACCGTCGTCACCCTCGAGAAGCCGGTGAATGCGAAGAATATGATGGCTGCGCCTGCGAGCAGGCCGCTAATGCCCGATTGCACATGCGTCGTTAGGTAAACGCTGTTGAACTTCGTGAGGCCCGCAATTGCAAAGATTAGAAGCACGGCCACGTTTATTCCGACCAAAACCGCGATGGTACGGGCAGAGTTCTTGATGCCAAGGATATTAACCGTCATAAACGTCAGTATCGCTGCGATGGCTATGTAGGCAAGCGGCACCGAAGTTCCCAAAAGGGCGTTTATGTAGCTGCCGGTGCTCACAGCTACAGCCGCTATCGCTATTATGTTGCCGAATGTCCACATGATGCCTGCGATGAAGCCCATGAATGGCGACAGTTCCTCCCTTGCGTATTCGTATGCGCCGCCCTCTTTGGCAACATGGCTCGCTATTTCAGAGAAACTCAGCCCTGTCAGCACGGCAATGACCGCCGCAACCAGTATGGAATATGGCAGCAGCGGCCCTGCCATCCCTGCCGCTATCCCTACTATGACGAATATGCCGGCGCCTATTATCGCGCCAAGGTTTATCATCAACGCATCGAACAGTGATAGCGTTCGTTTAAGCCTGTAAATGGAAACTCCTCTCTATCAATTGCATGCATAAGCTAAAATATGGATGTTGCGCAGCAATGCCCGATCTGCCATCATCTAGAAGACCTGATATGCCTATCTCAACTGTTAGCATGTGGAACGCAACGCAGGGCTTATGACTGTCACGCCATTATTTCAGATGGTATTTAGCTCCCCTCCATGTTATGTATTTCATGCGATTGGCGACAATGAGATTGGCCAGGTATATGAAATTTACCATCAGATATGCGACAAATAGCTCCGGGTCTGCCACCCCCGCGCGCATGTACATCCTGACTGCACCGATTACGAACGGAAGCAGCAGAACGGCAAACAATGGGCTTATTATAATTGCCATAAGTATCGACGACAAAAGCAGCAGTATGTTAGCCGAATATAGCACCACCCCGTACCTGAAGTTTTTCCTGTTTCCAAGTATAGTAAGCGCCGACTGGCGATTCGACCACTCCTTGAACTCGGCGAAACTGTCATTGCTTTTGACCTCAACAATGCGCTCCGGCACGTATTTTATTTCAAGGCCCTTCCTCTTCGCGATGCGCGTTATAGGTATGTCGTCGGATACAGAAGCAGCGAACTCACGAAACGAAATTTCGTCAAGAAGGCCTTTCCTGAACGCCATCGAACCTCCCCACGCGAACCTTGTTATCTTCGACTCCATCATCCCATTGCCGACAAAGCCCCAGACAAGCTTGACCTTCGACCAGAACCCTCCGACGGGCCTGAAGTAAGGGAATGCCGTGGAAACGCCCACACTGCCGTCGGCAAGCGGCCCGACAAGCTTGGCCAGCCAATCCCTGCTAACGGTCACATCAGAATCAGCAACCACATATACCTCGTAATCCTTGAACTTCGTAAATGCGGTTGCGATGGCCCGCACCTTCCCGCTTGCATATCCGCTCCAATGCGATGATCTTATCAGGCGTATTCCCGCATCCCTTATAGCCCCAACTGCAGGGTCAGAAAGGTCATCGACGATCGCCACCACATCGTAATTCCTGTATGACTGGTTAGCAAGCGAAGCGAGGTTGCCGCTCAGCGTTATGTCGATGCCCTTGCACGGTACCATAACCAGTGTTTTTGGCATGTATTTTCTGCGGCTTGGCGCATTGCGCTCATTGCCGGCCATGCTTATTGTTGCGAGGGCCATGAGGCCGAGCCATGTCAGGGTCAGAAGAGCAATGTATGCCGCAAGGAACGCATTCATCGACACGAATTGCACAAAAACAGCTAAAAGGCGTGCCGTTACTTTATTCCATTACGTTCCATGACCCGTATGTTGGCCTCTATGCGCTCCACTGTTTCTCTGTAGGACTTCTTCACGTCGCCGCGCATGTTGCCCCTCTTGGCGAAGAAGGCCTCGATTGCGGCCAACTCCTTTCGCGACGAAACCATTGACATGTATTCTACGTATCTGTCGAGCATGTGCGCACCCGGCGTGTAGAGCTTCTGCAGTTCTTTCCAGTTCTTCATGATCCATGAGGCAAGCATATGGACGTGCATCGGATTTGAAGAGAGCACCGCAGGTATGTGTATCGAGTCCTGCAGCCTCACGTCCTTCGACCTCGAGAACCCTAGGGCCCGCTTGGCCATGGGTGCGCTCTTGAACATCGCAAGCGACGAAAGCAGGCGTATCTTCTCGTCCGGCATTTCTGCTTTCTTGTACATTCCGGCCAGTTTCTTGAACATGCCTGCATCGCCGTTCCATGCCATGATCGAATACGCTGCGCCCCTGAGGTTCGGGTCTATCTGCTTGCCCTCCTTCGTGTGCGCATCGAATTCCCGGCGAGCCCATGCAGTGGCCTTTTCGTCGCCGAGTATACCAAGGCCGTGTATGGCGGCGCTCCTGAGCATGGTATCGGTGTTAGGCTCTCCATTCCTGGTCTTCCAGCCAAGCCGCCTTATAATCCCGTCGAAGTACTTGCGCTGCACCTGCGACACCAATTTGAATGCGTCCTTCGTGTAGAGCAGCGACGTGAGCCAGCCGAAATGCGCTGCAAGATTGTCGCTCAACGGATAGCCTGCATTAAGGCAGTGCCTGCCTACGAAGCCTATGTAATCGGAAAGCGGGATCTCTCCGGCGCGCATCATGGCGAAGAGATCATTCTCGACGCCCCATGCATCTATTGCAGACAGCTTGCCTCCGTTTATCATGCCGCCTATCCTATCAAGAACCCATGCATCGTAGGCGCTCCTGTAAAGGAAATGCTGGCCATAGTTAAGCTTCACCCAGTTGTCCGCAGCATCTATAGCGATGCGCCTGCCTGCCATGAACGCATGCGCAGGCTTCGCCTTTCCGCTGAGATAATAGATCGGTACAGGCCAGACCTGCTTCGAGGCCCTGTCTATGCCTCTGAGCGTGAACCGGTGCTGTTCAATCATGAACTTGCTGCCGCTGCGCTCCACGCTTAGCATTGGATAGCCCGGCTGGTCTATCCAAGAGCTGGCGAACTTCGGCACGCTGCCAATGCCGCTGCTCCCCGATGCCTTGCCTATCGCGTCCCAGAGGTCGCGCTTCACCGCATTGCCATAGCTGTGCGCGCGAAGATAGTCGTGGAGGCCTGCCCTGAAGGCGTCGGCGCCCGCATATTCCTCTATCATGTGGAGCACAGTGCCGCCCTTCTCGTAGCTTATCTCGTCGAATATGCCGTTTATCTCTTCCGGCGTGTTGACATCCACGCTTATGGGGTGCGTGCTCCTGAGCTGGTCGGCCGCGAACGCGATCGCCATGACGTCGTTGGTATACTGCTCCTTCATGTTCCACTCGGGGTAGACGGCCTGCATCGCCTTGTAGCTCATGAACGTCGCAAAGCTCTCGTTCAGCCAGAGGTCGTTCCACCACTTCATGGTGACAAGGTCGCCGAACCACTGGTGCGCCAGCTCGTGAGCCACTGTCTCGGCTATGCGCTGCTTGACAGCTATAGGGGTTCCTCGCTCGTCGCCGAGCAGTGCAGTTTCCCTGAACGTTATGGCCCCCCAGTTCTCCATCGCCCCTGCACTGAAGTCTGGTATGGCTATCAGGTCGACCTTCGGCAATGGGTACCTTATTCTGAAATAGCGCTCGTAGAAGGCTATGAAGCCCCTTGCATACTTCAGTGCCATGCCGCACAAGGCCTTCTTGCCCGGCACGGAAAGCACGCTTATGCTGAGCCTGCCCAGCTTCGTGCTTATCCTGTCGAACCTGCCTACGTCAAGATATACAAGGTACGTCGACATCCTCGGCGTAGCCATAAACGTTGTTATGGTGCGGCCATTGCTTGAGGTCTTCGACCTGACAGGCATGTTCGAGAGCGCCTCGTATCCCTTGTCTGCCACTATGGTTATGTAGAACCTCGCCTTGAATTCCGGTTCATCGAAGCACGGAAACGCGGCCCTGGCGTCGGCTGGCTCAAACTGGGTGCTCAGCATGTATTCCTTGCGTTTCCCGGCATCATAGGCGCTCCTGTAGAAGCCGTACATGCCATCGTTGTTCCTGCCTGAAAACTCAATCTCTATGACTGCCTTTCCATGGATGCTTTCCGCAAGCCCCAGCGTCAGGGTTTCGTCGCTTTTCGATAGTCTTACTGATGCGCCTTGCGTCCTTCCGGAGCACCTTACCTTTGCGCTCTTTATGCCTAGCTCCTTTGCGTTAAGCACGATTTTACGGGTCGGCTTTCTGACAGATACGGTTATGGCTGCCTTGCCGATGTATGTGAAGCGCTTCATGTCTGTGTCGAACGTCAGCCTATAGCTTTCGGGTATCGTATTGCTCCCTATGGTCTTGTGCCTCTCATCCATGGAATCGATAGCGCATTCACAACAAAGAAATAAATGTGTTACCGATGCAAAGCTGACACGCCGATGCATTCGGCAACGACTGTGATTCTAAATACGGCATTATCGCGCGCATTTGGCCGCCGTCGTGGCCTGGCGCAATCTATATTAAGCGGAAAAGAAATTTTCTGGTAATGGAAGTAACATTTAATCCAGTTCTACATTGAAAATCCTATGCAGGTTTTTAAAGCTTGTTTCTCAATACCTACTCGCTGCTTGTTGCAGGGGTGCGGGTATGGCGACCAATGTCATAAAGAGAAACGGGGAGAAAGTTGCCTTTGACAAGGCAAAAATTGTGAGGGCGGTATTCAAGGCTTTTTCTGATGTTTATTTCAACAGGTCCGACGAGGAGAACAATGCGGAGGCCGAGAAGGTGGCATCCGCTGTCACAGAGGCCATAGACAAGCTCGGCAAGGAGGAAATAGGCGTAGAGGAGATACAGGACACGGTAGAGAAGACGCTCATGGACATGAACCCAGGCGTGGCCAAGTCATACATACTATTCAGGCAGAAGCGCGCAGAGATACGCACTTACAAGGCCTCGCTCGGCATACAGGACGACGACCTGAAGCTGCCAATCAACACGGTCATAGTGCTCGCTGCACGCTACCTGCTCAAGGATACTACTGGCAAGATAGTGGAGACCCCGAAGCAATTGTTCCATAGGGTGGCCGCTGCCATAGCCAGCGTTGAGAAGAGCTACGGCAAGAGCGAGGAGCAGGTTATTGAGATAGAACAAAGCTTCTATGACGCCATGACGAACTTCAGGTTCATGCCTAACACGCCTACGCTTATGAACGCGGGCACGAACCTCGGCCAGCTCAGCGCATGCTTCGTGCTGCCTGTCGGCGACTCTCTGATGGAAATATTCGATGCAGTGAAGTACGCGGCCCTGATACACCAGAGCGGCGGAGGAACCGGCTTCGCCTTCTCGAGGCTGAGGCCGAAGAACGACGTGGTGAAGAGCACCAGCGGCGTGGCGTCCGGGCCTATCTCGTTCATGAAGATCTTCGATGCTGCAACAGAGGAGATAAAGCAGGGCGGCAAGCGGCGCGGCGCCAACATGGGCATACTGCGCGTCGACCACCCCGACATACTCGAGTTCATAATGGCAAAGGAGCACGAGGGCGTGCTGCGCAACTTTAACATCTCTGTCGCTGCAACCGAAAAGTTCATGAAGGCGGTAGAGAAGGGCACAGACTACGACCTGGTAAACCCGCACACCAACAAGGTGACCGGCAGGCTCAATGCGACTGCTGTCTGGAACTTAATAGTCACAATGGCCTGGAAGACCGGCGACCCCGGTCTCGTGTTCCTGGACAGGATGAACTCCACATACTCCAATCCAGTTCCATCGTACGGTCCGATAGAGTCGACTAATCCATGTGGTGAACAGCCGCTCTATCCATACGACTCGTGCAACCTCGGCTCGATAAATCTCGCGAAGATGGTCAAGCAGACTGACCACCACTACGAAGTAGACTGGGATCTGCTTAAGGAAACTGTGCGCCTAGGCACGCGCTTCCTCGACAACGTCATCGACGCCAACCACTATACATTGCCGCAGATAGACCAAACAAGCAAGGCGATAAGGCGCATAGGCCTCGGGGTCATGGGCTGGGCCGACATGCTGATAAAGCTCGGCATAAGGTACGACAGCAACGAGGCGCTCATGCTGGCGGAGCGCGTCATGTCATTCATAACCAGAAACTCAAGGGAAATGAGCGAAGAGCTGGCTGTCGAGCGCGGACCGTTCCCAGAATTCAAGAACAGCATATGGTACAAGCTGGGGTACAAGCCACTCAGGAACTCTACTGTTACAACTATAGCCCCGACCGGCACGATAAGCATAATATCAGGAGGGGCCTCGCAGGGCATAGAGCCTATCTTTTCAGTTGTCTACATGCGCAACGTGCACGAGAGCCTGGGCTCAAATCTCATAGAGGTCAATAACGAATTCGAGCGCTATGCACTGGAGTACAACTTCTACTCCGAGGAGCTGATGAAAGATCTGGCAGGTCGCGTGTCTGTGCAGGACGTCGAGGCCATACCCGAAAACGTCAGGAAACTGTTCGTAACCGCTTATGACATAGAGCCGGAATGGCACGTCCGCATGCAGGCAGCCTTCCAGAAATATACAGACAATGCAGTCTCAAAGACAATAAACTTCCCGGCATGGGCCACGCCTCAGGACATAGAGAAGGCGTACAAGCTCGCGTACCAGCTCGGGTGCAAGGGCATAACGGTCTACAGGGACAGCAGCAAGTCCGTGCAGGTGCTGCAACCAGTAGACCGCAAGCAGAAGACGTTCACCGGGCTGAAGGAGAAGCACACAAAAGACCCAGAGGCCATGGAATCCGAGCAGCGCATAACAATGGCCGCGCTCAAGAGCGGCGCAGCCAACTACACCATATCGATAGACGAGGAGGTGAAGTGCCCGGACTGCGGCAGCGCGATGGTCGCTGCGGAAGGCTGCTACACCTGCCCCAAGTGCGGGCACAGCGAGTGCGGCTGACTTCCGCACTTCTTTTATTTTTTCCTTACTAAGCACTGTTGTTGCCATGTTCGCTAAAAGGCTGAGCATAGAGAAGTTCAGCGCCACGGACGGCACGCTTCTCTACGGGTTGCTTGCGCTGCCAAGGAAAGGAAGACCCAAGGCAGCCGTGCTTCATGTCCATGGATTCACAGGCAGCTTCTACGGCAGCACTGCAGTTGAGGAGCTGTCTGCGGCAATGACAAAACGCGGAATCGTCTTTTTCTCCATCCAGACCCGCGGCAGCTATTCCATAGAGGAATTCACCAAGCGCAGGGGCGCCAAGGAGACCGATTACATAGCAGGCGGGGCCCTGGAGAAGTTCGAGGACTGCGTATACGACATTGAGGGCGCTGTAAGATTCCTGAAAGGAAAAGGGATGAAAAAGATAATTCTTGAAGGCCACAGCACCGGCTGCCAGAAGATAGTGTATTACTCTGCAATGCGCATGGACCGCGCGGTCAAGGCGCTAATCCTGCTTACGCCCGTTGACGACACCAACTTCGACAGGGCGAACTTCGGCAAGAGATACAATGCAATCATCAGACTGGCGCGCTCCACGGCAAGGCGCGGCAGGTACGCGCTCATGCCATTGGGCAAGGATCCATACACGGTTGTTGGGGCTGCGCGCCTGCTCAGCACTGCAGATCCGAAGAACAGAGAGGCGAAGACGCTGAACTACCTCAGGCCGCGCATGGATTACATAGAAAAGATCAGGGTGCCTATCTTAGCGGTTTTCGGAACGGATGATCGCTATATGAATGTGGCAGGAATAGAGCCATCGTACGCCATAGCAAAGCTGAGAAAGAGCTGCTCCAAGCCCGTCGACTCGCTGATAATAAAAGGCGAGGGCCACGGTTTTGCGGGCAAGCGCAAGTTTTTGGCAAGGAAAGCGGCAGAGTGGGCCTCTAAGCATGCATGAAGTGTCATGTAAGCACTTCGCACGAATCCTTAGTGACGAGAAGCGTGGCCTCTTTCTGGCTTACCGTTGCGCCGTTCATTTCTGCAAGCGTTGGATGCGGCTCCAGCGCGCCTGCCGAGACCAGCGCCTTAAGCGCCGAATACAACGAGAACCGCGACCCTACGACTCCGGCCAGCCATCTGGCGGCGAATGGCTCGCTTGGATACTTGGCAAGCACCTCCTTAAGCACAGCCCGGGCATCAGGCTGCCTGACTGAAGCCTCGCCCGCCAGGCTGTATATCTCCCATATGTCGGTGTTAGCGACCGATCCCCTGCCCTCGCTCGTGGTTGCAAATGGCTCTATCGCAATTATTTCGCCTTCTTCCAGCACAGTATCATCGCCGTTGTCATAATTGGGTATGAATGGCGATGCGTGCAGGTCATGGAAGCGCACTCCGTGACCGCCGAGATTCATGATGGGCTTGAAGCCGTGCTTTGAGATCGCGGTCTCTATCTCTTTGCCTATGGCAGATACGCTGACGCCGGCCTTAACCGTGCTTATAGCGGCCGCCAGCGCATCGTCTGTAGACGTGACAAGCTCCTGCATGCTGCCCGACAAATCAATTGTGATCGCGCAGTCGCTGAGTATGCCGCCCTTTGCTGCGCCCAAATCCACCTTCACGAGGCCTGAATCAGGGAACACGAGAGCGTCGTCCAGCGACGGGGTGTAGTGCGCAGCTTGCGCATTGAGCGACAGGTTTACAGGAAATGCGGGTTCCATACCCTTCTCCCTGATCAGCGATTCCAGCGCGTTCGCGACGTCGAGGTATTTCGCTCCGGGCTTCACAAGCCCGTGCGCCATCTCCAGCGCGGCGCGCGCCACCGCGCCCGCTTCCCTCGCGCCCTTCTCCATCTCTTCCCTGCTCGGCTCTTCTTTTTCGTCCATAAGCTCGCCATTCAAAGCTTTTTCTGCTTGCCCATGCCCTTGACTTCATCTTCGCTCAGGCCCAGCTCCTTCAATATGCGCATTGTAGCGGGTATGACCTGATGGTTTATGTAATAATCGGAATCATAGTCCTGCGCGTACTCCTCGAGCTCCGCCCTGTCTGATATCGAATTGCCGTGCCTGGTTATCACGTAGCTTATCACCGCATGCTCCACGTCCTCCCTGCTCTTCAGGCCCTTCTCTATTGCTTTCTTCGCGGCTGCAAGCTCCGGGCTCTTCGAGTCGTAGCCGTCTATCCCCTTCCTGAGCTGCGTGCTTATGGCGAGCTCGCCGAGGGGCACATTGCCTGCCTGGAGCCTGCCGACTACTTCCTTTACTATCGCTACCGCGTTCTCTGCGCTGCCCTCCTTGAGTATGGCCTCGAGCACCTTGCGCTGCGTCTCTCTTGCAATCTTCGACCAGTCCCTTCTTACGAGCTCGAAGCCACGTATCTTTATGTAGCCCGATTCAGATATGAGCGCGTACTTCTTTTTCGCGCCCGTATAGCCGGTCTCTGTCTTCCTGCCGACGAACACGCCACGCGAGTAGAAGTCCTCGAGCTCAAGGTCCATGTCGCTCGGAAGGCTTGAGTTGAATCCCTTGACGAACGCCAGGGCATCGTCCCTGCTCTTGTCCATGAGCAGCATGAGGAGCGAATCAGTGTCTGCGTACAGGACCCTGAAGCCGTGCGCCTCGGCTTCGTCTATCGCCTTGTGGATGAACTGCCTGCCCCATGCTGTTATGCTGCCTGCGCACTCCCGCGAGTACCACCGCGACCTCGCGTAGCCCATGTAGCCGAAGAACGAGTTGGATGTTATCTTCAACGCCTGCGACCTCGAGCCGAGGTATATGTTTGACTTGTCCTTCTTGTAGAGCTGCTTGACCTTGGCCCTCTCGTCGACGAGCACCTTGAGCGCTGCGGGCGCTATGCCCTTCCTTGTCTTGGAGAAGCGCGTCCCGGTTGGCGACTCGTTGTATTCCTTGCAGTCCGCGCATATCGACGATGGGTCTATGTTCTGCGATATTATTATTGACGGGTACAGGCCCCGGAAGTCAAACATGACGAGATTCGTATATATGCCTGGCTCAGGGGTTTTGACGTATGCGCCCTCTATCGGATTGGCTTCGCGGGCGCGCATGTCGCGCTCCGACGGCTTGTTCGGTATGAGCTCACCAAACCCGTGCGCATACTTCATCAGCATGAACTCGACCAGCTGGCCCGTTGTAGAGACGGATACGTCGCTCAGGGTGTTGCCCGTGACGCGCGTGAGCGCAGTCATTATCGGCGCGAACGTGTCGTAGACCTTGTTCAACGCATGCGAATCGCTCAGGTTGTAGTCGGCGAGCTCCTCAAGTTCCTTGCCGTTGGAATCCCACATCTTGTATATGTCCTTCTTCTCCACGTTTGTCTTAGCGGTCTTAGTCACGGCCTCGTAGACGTTCTTCAGCGTATAGCTGTTCAGCTTCAGTATGTATTCAGCTGCGCCAACCGTGGATATGAACTTGACGACGTTGTACATGTCGACATGAACCCTGCCGGCTATCTTCACCTTGTCGAGGAGGCCGTGCCTCTCTATCTTCGTCTCGCCCTCAAACCTGCTGAGGTCGAACTTCACCTTCAGCGTCTTCGCCCTGTCGAGCATGTACTTGACGTCGTAGTTGGCTGAGTTGTAGCCAGTCACTATGTCAATGTCAAGCTCGTCGACGAGATCCATAAAGGTCTTGAACAGCTCCTTCTCATCCTTCACAACTCTGACGAAAGGCCTGTCTATCTTCTTGTAGGTTATTACGCCCTCGCCGGTCTTGCCGTTCGAGGTGTAGGTATAGCTGAGCATTATCACCGGGTCGCGGTCTGGTATGGTGATTGTTTTAGGGTTGTAGACCTCTATGTCGAAACACATGACATTCAACGCCGAGTCGACAGGCTCTGCAGCCGGGACCGGCTCCGCGCTCTTGAGCACGAGAAGACCGTCACTGAGTCCAAGAGTGAACTTGTAGTACGACAGCGGCGTCAGGCCTTTGTCTATCAGGTAGCGCTTGGCGAACGGTATGTCGTATTCGTATCGCTCCCCGTGCCCTGCAAAGGCCTCGCTGAGCTTTGGCACTTGCATAGGCAGCTTCGTGTATACTTTGTAGGAATTGACATCCTTCCCGAAGATGCTGCGCCTTTCCGTTACCGCATCAGCAGCCTTAATACGCTCGTTGCCGTCAAAGGCCTGGATTGCAAGCATCTCATCGGTGCCCATAGCGTTTCTGGGCACAAAGTAGAAGTAGGGTTTGAACGCCGGGTCGAAGACCTCGCGCGCATTGCCTGAGCTGTCCTTAACTGCTAGCCTTATCAGCGCATGCTCATCGCTGGTAAGGTAGTCGACTTCAAGAAGGAATCCCTCGAAAACAAGCGGCTCTTGCGCCTGCTTCTTCCCGGCTTGGCCCCGCATAGCCATCAGTGGCTTTTGAGGCTTATATGCTTTTCCCCGGAAAGCGCTCAGGCGCCCTCGTCCTGGATCTTGGTAGTGCTTATGACGAGAGGAGGTATGAGGCCCAGAGAGTACGCTACGAGCGTGCCTGTCGCGCTGCACCTGAAGTTCAGGCCATTCACGACCTCTTCGGCCATCTGCACAGGAAGCTTGTGCGATTCGTTCCACTTCTTCGTGACCGCGCTCACGACCTCCTTGCTCTCCTGTATCTCTATGACGCCGCCGAGCTTGATCTGGCCCAGGTTCTTTGCGTCCTTGCCGTCGCCGTCGAAATAGTCTGCAAGGAACGTGTACGTTATGTTTATCTTGTCGCTCTTCACGTTCAGGTTGTCGAGGCTTATGTTGAGCCTCGGGAACCGCTGCTTCTGCAGCGCCGTGACGTCGCTTATCTTCCCTTCCACGTTGGATATTGTGAATCCGGTTATCATTGGTATCACTGCATCGTTGCTTTATTCTTTTGAATTGGCAGGATATTTAGCTCTATCGGCGGAATTGGAAACTGGCGCTTTTTCTGATCTTATAGTAGAGCGCGCCCGAACTCTTCCATGCTCGTGAACATGTAGTCGGGGCGCCATTTCGAGAGCATTGACGCGCTGTCGAACCCGTTCGTGACTGCCGCTGATGCTATTCCAGCATTCTCCGCAAGCTTTATGTCGTCGATCGAGTCGCCGACGTAGATCGTTGTGCGCCTGTTCGCGCGAAGCACCCTTAGCAGTATCTCTATCCCAAGAGGGTCGGGCTTGAGCCGCATTATTGACTGTGCGCTCAGTATGGCGTCGAAGTATCCAATGACATTGAGGCGATCGAGCTCCCTGTATACGCGCCATAGTGCGGCATCCGTGAACAGCGCCACTTCCTTGCCCTTTTCCTTGAGCGCTTCGAGCGTTTCCCTTGAGCCGTAGCTCAGCCTCGGCACTATGAAAGCAAGCGAGAGGTCGCCGATGAAGGTCAGCAAAGCAGTCTCGGCCTCGTGGAGCTCGGCCAGCGTCCGGCCTGTGTGGACGTGGCGCATGTTTGCGGCTATCTCATCTTTAGTGTACTTCCTGACGCTGCCTCTTGAAAGTGATTTCTTAGTGCGCCAATGAGGATTCAGCGCCGCGTTGAGCTTGCGCGCAGTGCTCACGCCCCTGAGCGTGCCGTCCCAATCGAATATGAATGTCTTGTATGGCGAGAGCTGGCCCATCACTCCCACCTTATGTCGAGGCTAGGCCTTTCAGGCAGCGACCTCTGCGCCCTGCTTGAGCCTGACGAGCCTTCGCGCTCTACCTTCACTTCGACGCCCAGCCTGCTGCTCATGTAAGGTGCTGCCTGCGAAAGCCCGTCAAATATGGCGGCGTCGTCGTATTCCCCGAGCTCGGCCAGCTCAGGTAACCTCTTTGCGAACTGCGTCAGGAACGCGGAGAGCTTTTGCCTGTCGATGTCCTTGAGCTTGCCGCTGGACATCGCCTTGCCGATGTCGCGCTCATTGCACAGCACGTTGTATGCCACGGCCTTCCAGTCCTCCGAGACTATCACTGTGACCGACTTCGGCTTCTTGCCCTTGTTGGCATCGATCTTGGCGGTGAGTGCGAGCGTAGACTCTGCGTCCTCTATGGTGCGCTGCACCATCTCCTCTGCGCGCTCCACTGCCATGTTTATCATGCTCTCATCGCATTCCGGCCAGCGCTCCTTCTCTATGAAATTGCTCTTGCCCAGCATGTGCCAAAGCTCTTCGGCGAGGAAGGGCATGGCCGGAGCGAGCATGAGCACAACCTTCTCTATGAAATCGCGCACCACGAGCGCGTTCGCTCCGCCCCGCGCAGCGTACCACTTCAGCTCATTGACCGAATTGTAGTAGATGTCTATGTATGCCTCGCGCAGCGATAGCCTGTCCATTGCCTGGCTGGCCCTCTTTATCTTGGAGTTGAGCTTCGAGTACAGCCAGTAGTCTATGTGGCCGAGTGCCCCGCTGTCCTCGCCGTCAAGCGCGCCCACCATGTCATACAGGAACTGGTTCTTCGTCATGACGCCAATTGCGCTGTCAGGCATGAAGTTCATGTCAGATTCTAGATCGCCGCCTACTATCAATATGAAGCGCACCGTGTCTGCGCCGAATTTCAAGAGCGCGTCTCCAAGCGGCATCACGTTGCCTGTGCTCTTGTGCATCTCCTGCCCCTTGAGGTTTATCATGCCGCTCGTGACTATCTGTTTCGGCCAGAAGGGCTCCGGAAATACTGCAAGATGGTTGAATATGTAGAAAGTGAGATGGCTGGGTATGAGCTCGTGTGCGGAATGCCTTGACGTGTACTTGTACCAGTACGCGAAAGAGTCACGGCATTTCTTCGTAGCCTCTGGATCGATGCCTGTATTTCTCGCGACCGCGTCGACATTGCCCTCGCCCAGCAGCACGTAATCGAAGAACTCCGGCTTGAGCTGCTCGGGCTTCACGCCATAGCTATGCAATACGTGCACGAACGTGTAGAACGCCATGTATATGGTTGAGTCTGAGAGCGGCTCTATTATGTGTGATGGGTTCAACGGGAACTTCGTGCCCAGGCCTTGGGCGCGTTCGACGGGCTTCATTTCGAGCCATTCAACTGTGGCATTGTATGCGGCCCGCATCTTCTCGGGATAGAGCTTCATCTTGGGCATGTAGCTTCTGACCTGCTCCTTCCATGCGGGATTGCCGTAATCTATGAACCACTGGTCCTCTATGACCTTCACCACTGCCTTGTAGCCGCACCTGCAATAGACAGGCTGCTCGTTTGCCAGGACGTACATGCCTGTGGCGTCGCCCTTTCCTCGCAATTCCCTTGCCACCAGCTCTCGCGCCTCGGCAACCGGCTTGCCCTTGTACTCTCCTACAGCCATAATCCCGTTGCGTTGCTCTGTCTTGTAAAGCAGTTTCGTCGCCTCCTCGACCTTCTCGTCCGGCGCATGCGCATCCGCACCCACAGCCTTTAGGTACTTCGCTGCTGGCAGCTCGTTTGCTGGTTCGCCTGCCATAGTAATTATTACCTTGGCCGGCAGCGCACTGCCGCTTCCTAGCCTCTCGAGCGCCGCATAGTCGAACGGTGCATGCGCAGGCACCGACATGACAATGCCGGTGGCGAAATTGGGCTTGACGAAGTAGCCCGGAAGCACCGCTATGCCTTCACCTGTAACGGGGTTTATGGCTCTCTTTGACAAAAGCTCCGCCGCGCTTATCTCCTCTTCTACCGTTAGCTTCGCCTGATATGAGAGCAGCGCTGCTGCGTCCTTGCTGATGTAGAGCTTTGAGCCCTCAACTTTGGCAATTACGTATTCCGCCTTGTCATTAATGAACAGGTTGGTCACGCCGTATATAGTCTCAGGCCTGTATGTCGCGCAGGCGAAGAACGCGTCGCTGGCCGAGTCCCTGAACTTTATCACGGTCATTTCCTCTATCTTCGGATCTACGTCATGGAGCGTATCGTGCATGCCTATGGCGTTGCCCTCATTCGGGCACCATCCTACTGGATGCCTGCCCTTGACAAGGAAGCCCTTCGCGTTCAGCTTGGAGAACTGCCATTCCACCATCTTGCTGTATATTGCGTCGGTCGAAGTGAAGCTTCGACGCCAGTCTATGCTGAGGCCGGCATGCCTCATCTCTTCTTTGTACACGCCTGAGAAGTACTCTGACAGCAAGGCGGGATCTGCAAGGCTCTTGACCTTGTCCCAGCCGATGTGGTATAGCTCATATTCCTTCTTTAGGTCCTCGTCGCCGGCAAGTATGCGCTTCACTACCGCAAGTATCGGCGTGCCCGTCTTGTGAAAGCCCATCGGGAAAAGCACGTTGAAGCCCTTCATGCGCATGTACCTTGCGTAGAAGTCTGCCGTGCCGTATGTGCGCATGTGGCCTATATGCTGGGGAATGTATGTATAGGGCCAGGCGGCCGTTACCAGTATGCTGGGCCTATCGGTAGGTTCGGCCTCGAAAAGCTTGGTTTCGTCCCATGCCCTTAGCCATTTATCCTCGATGGCTTTGTAATCTATCACTTGCATCGCCCAAGGTGCCGCATAGAGCTTGAAAGAAGAACTTTTTAATTGTGACGTACAATACATTACGTAGTACCATGGCCGATTACCTGCTGGCGCTGAGGCTTGGGAGCGTAGTTGCGATAGCGCTCATCTATATGCTCTACGATCTGTTTAACAACCGCAACGTGCCGTCGATAGTCGTATACGCCACGCTCGCTTACGGCATTGCGCTTACTGTACTTTACATGAACACGATAATCATAGTAGCCAGCCTGCTCCTTGCAATAGCTGTGCTGGCCATAGGCTACATAATCTACAGGATAGGCCAGCTTGGCTTTGCTGACGTGGCGGAACTGGCTGCGCTCTCGATGATGCTGCCTCTTCAGAGCGCACCCTTTTTGGTAAGCGCGCTGCAGTTCAACCTTCCCTTCATCGCATCCGTAGTGGTGAACTCCGGCATAGCAGTTCTGATAATGGTGCCTCTATACTACATACCATTAGCAATCAAGAGGTTCGGCAGCAAGAAGCTCGACTCCATGCTCTCGCAGAACAACTGGGTCAAGGTTGGCATGGTGACAGTGGCATACGCCCTGTTCCTCGCTTTCCTCATATACGTGACAGGCACGGGCTGGCCGGGCATTGCACTCATAACCGTTATGATGGCGGGATCTGCGCTGCTGCTCTTCTTCGAGAAACCGATAACCGACGTGATGGTGCGCTACGTGACTCCAAAAAGTATGGAGGAAGGCGACATAATAGCCACTAACCTCATGAGCAAGCGCGAGCTGACAAGCGTGAAGAAGCGCGTGCCCGGCTTCGAGCGTCTCGCGACCCCCAAGCTGATGGCAACAATGAAAAGGAGGCGCTTCGCCTCGAAGCTCCCTGTATACAAGAACGCGATGCCGTTCGCGGCAGCCATATTTGTGGGCGTCGTGCTAACCCTGCTGTTCGGCAACCTGCTCCTCTACATCATACCGCTGTAACAAACTTTCCATCGGAAAGATTTTTATTGTGATGCATACAAGGTAAAGCGGTGGCTGAGTGAAATACGCAAGAGAGCATGTAAAGAGGTACTGGATTTTTGCTTACAGACGCGCACTTGGAGTATCTATGGTGACGTTCGCCATAGCGCTCGCCATCGGGATAATGTTCACCGGCCTGCTCTCGCCTTCCTTCACCTCCCATCCGATGATCGAGTTTGCTTTCTGGGGCCTCCTTATAATAGTGGCGGCGCTGATGCTGATCATGAGCTTCGCCAACGCGCATAGGTCGTCAGTAAGGCTCATGAACGAGCTTGAATCCAGGAAGCACTCCAAATACATGGCGGCCTGGGTACTGGCCATCCTTGTGGGAATTGCGGTTTTCGTTATGCCAGTGGTGTTCATAAACAGCTTCATAGCCCCGCTGATGTTCCTGCTGAGCTTCGGCGGCATACTCTGGGTGCTTTACATATCTGTCACGTTGCTGTTCAGGCACAGCTACAAGGAGCTTGCGTACGGCGCGACAGCGCTGCTTGTCGTGTTCGTGGTGGTTCTTGGCGCCATAACCGCCACCATGTCGAACGCTGCGCTCTATGCAAGCGAGCAGGGCAACATGGCCGCCATGCTCTTCATAACTGTCGCGACCTTGGTGCTGGTGTTCGGCTTCACTGGCATGCTGATGATGTTCAACTCGTCAAAGGAGTTCGTCACCGAGTTCGAGAACGCCGTGCGCGAGCTCGAAGGCAGGCCGCAGCGCAGGACTGGAAGGAGGGCAAGAAGAGGCAGCTGATGAAGCTGCAACGCCAAGAGAAGATGGGTGCAGAGTAGTTCAGGTATCGCCGAGCTGCGAGAATACTTTCTCGGAAATTTCCTTGCCAAGAAGCCTCACTACCTTTTCCCTGTTGGCGCGTATGTCTGTGACGCGCTTGATGCCGTTGTCGAAGAGCCTGCGTGCCCTTACCCTTCCTATCTGTTCCAGCCTGACAAGGTCGAGGAGCTCGGCTTTTATCCCGTACCTTAGCCTCACCCTTGTGTCTATCAGCGCGTGTGCCGACCTCTTCGATATCTTGGCCAACTCTATTGCCGAGTAGGCCAGCCAGTCTGCGTTTGTCAGCTTCGTGAATAGCCCACCAGGTGTCGTGCCGTACTTCTTGACCAGCTCATCTTCATGTAATTCTTCCATCCAGTCGTTGAGCATCATGGCGGTGCTGAATGCACCAATCGGATCATATGAGCCGTAGTCCATGCCTGCATACTCATACAATGAGCCTGACTTCGCCATGCTCCTGTACATGACGAACTTTGCCTCTGCATCTTCGGTAGGCTTCACGTACGGCCTCATCTCTATGGTGTTTGATATCATGTAGAGCGTGCCAAGCCCGTCGTCCGCTTTAGCTAGCGAGTCCATGATCCATTTGGCTGAGAGCGGGTCTATGTAGAGCTCGCTCACGCGCTTGCCTATCTTCGTCGCGATGTAGGCCCTTTTGCCTGCACGCTCTATGAACTTCCATGCCTCGAGGTCGTCAAGTACCTCACCGATCACGCGCCTTATGTGTGCATTGTTGCCGTACTGATGGCCGTAGAAGGTCTTCGCGATGAACACGTTGATCGCATCCAGGTCGTTCAGGAAGTCCTCGGCTATGAAGGCCAGCATGTGCATGCGCAATACGGGCGCCATGCCAAGATTCGAATCTATCGGCTCTGCTTCGGCATTGAGGTAGTTGTTGTACAGGTCCGCGATGGCGTACTTTGACGTTGCTATGAGGAGCGCCCTGCCCTCCTTGTCGTATTGGGGCCTGCCCGCCCTGCCGAAGAGCTGCATTACCTCGTTGATTCCCAGCCTGTCTGCACCTGACTCGCTGTGCCTGTGCAGGTCGCGCACCAGCACAGTGTGCGCCGGTACATTTACGCCGAGGCTCAATGTAGGCGTAGCGCATATGGCCTTGATGAGGTTGCCCTTGAAGGCCTGCTCCACTGCCGCGCGCTGCGAATTGAGCAGCCCCGCATGGTGGAATGCAACGCCTTTCCTTACCTGCTCTGCAAGCTTGACGCACTGCGCCGTAGGCCTGTCGAGCGCGTTGAGGATTGCGTCGCCGACTTTCGCCAGCGCCTCGGATTCTGCAGGCTTGAGGAGCTTCTGCACATGGGGGGCAAGCCTTACTGCGCCGGCTTCCGCATTCCTCCTTGAAGAATAGAAGAGGAGCAGCTGCTTTGAGATGTCTAGCGTATCTTCGAGCACGCGCACCTCGGGCACGGCGCTTGCGCCTAGGAGCTCCTCGCCGTCACCATCGCCATAATACACCTTGCCATCGCTCACTATGCCCTTCTTTAGGGGCACTGGCCGGTAGTCGCTCGTGACGAGCTCGGCATTGAGCCACTCCGCCAGCTCGTCTGCGTTGCCTATCGTGGCGCTTAATGCGATGAGCTGCGCATGCGTTGCCGAGGCGAGCTTTGTCATGACCAACTCGAGTGTTGGGCCCCTTCCTGGTTCGCCGAGCATGTGCACTTCGTCGAAGACCGCGCATCCTATCTCGGAAAGCCAGCCGATCCTATGGCGCATCAGGCTATCGAGCTTCTCGGTTGAGATGAATATCATCTCGTATTCCGACAGCCACTGGTCGCTCGCGTCGAGGTCGCCCATCGATATGGCTGTCTTTATGTAGGGGTAAGAGGCCCTGAACTCGTTGTATTTCTCGCTGACGAGCGCGCGCATCGGGGCTATGTAGAGCGCCTTCCTGCCCTTTGCCAGTATAGAGTTGACGCACGCGAGCTCGGCAATAAGGGTTTTGCCGCTGGCCGTCGGCGAGGCCACTAGCACGTTTTTGCCATCGAGAAGGCCCTTCAACAGCGCAAGCTCTTGCGGAGGCGTAAATCTGCGTATGCCCCTCGCCGCAAGGGATTCGAGTATCTCGTTCGGCGCTTTGCCCTTTATTGATGATACGTCCATCAGCATATGCATAGGCTTGAAAGTATTTAGCCACTAGCCCGCGCAATGCTGCACGGCTCAGCGCGCTGCGTCATCCCCGTGGACCTTTGCCCGCATATGGCGGAGCTCGAATATCTTGAACTGCTTGTCAGTTTCTGGATTGTACGTGAACCCCGATGTCTGCGTGCCTTGCGCTTCGGCCCCGGCAAGCAGTGTCCGCAGGCTCTCTGCGTGGGATCTGAAATCAAGAGCGGCCCCAATCCCGTCCATTAAAACATCTTTTGCGATGACAGCCATGTCGCCAGTCGGCCTGATCGTACTGCGTCTTCGCGTTGCAGGTTCATTAATCTGTCCAGCGGCATAAGGCGCATCATCGCTCCTATAGCGCTTATTGGCAACACGCACGGCTGTGACATTCTGTGGCGCGCCAGAGAAGCCATGGGCAACGTAAGTGTTCCTGAAGGCCCACGTATTGTCGGAATTCAAGTCCATGAAGCCGTCTACGTTGGCACTTGCGAGCGAATTCATCGGCCTGAAGTTTCTGTCGATTGCAATCTCGCGCTTCGCATGCTTCCCGGCCTCTGACGAATACTCTGCAACCTCGGTCTTACGTAGCTCCAATTCGTTAGGTTTGTAGGGCTTACGGCTGGTTTTTGGCATTCGTGTTATAATGCCCTCCTTGGCAAAGAACTGCACAGCGGAGCTGCCAGAGACGGCTTCGATGCCGTCTGAGCCGTTGCGCCTTATTAAGACTGCCAATTTGCCAGCATCTGGATCGATTTGCGTTCTGCTTTCAGGAGCTCTCTGCGTTGTCTTTGGCTCCATGTCAAGAAAGTCTAAGTCATCTGCTACCATTTTACCCCCACTGAAAAATTAGAGTATTGTAATGCATCACATATAAAAAGATTTCGGTGCTCTTTGCGCACTCCAGCGAAGAGCGCACCGGCTACGTGTCAAGAACCAGGAAAAAGAAAAAGAAAAAGAAGGGAATGAGCAACGCTCACTCCTTCGCCAGGCCTGCTCCTATAATGGCCAGTATGAAGCCCACTATGCTGACGAACAGCCAGAATGAGCTCACGTATGTCAGGGCCATCAGGGTGAAGCCGCCGATCAGCGCAGCACTGCCTGCATACATGCCGAATTTGCCCGATGGCATTAGGTTTGTGAAGCTGACTATGAATAGTAATATCGAGCTTATCAGCGCGCCTGCATACAGCAATGGCAGCCATATCGACGACACAGCCGACCCGAATGCTACTGTTCCAATTGATACCAGGTATACAACGACCAGGTATATGATGCTGCCGATGAACTGCAGCACGAATGCTGCCGGGTTCCTTCTGGTTAATTTCGCCATTTAACCACGTTTAGTGAGAGAGCTGGCAAGGTTTTTAAATGTTGGTAAGGCATACGTTTAGCGTCATATAAAGATTCCTTTAGTCGTTCCATAGTGCATGTTTAATGCTTTGCGGAAACATACTGCTACAGGCAAATGTGAGTCAATGAAACTGTTGCATGGCATGGCCCCGTACAACCTCTTCGGGCTTGAGGATCAGAGCTACGACTCTGCAAAGGTCGTGGCAGTGCCAGTGCCCTACGACTCGACTACCAGCTACAAGGCAGGCGCCAGGAACGGGCCAATGGCTATAATAGAGGCCAGCAGGGCCGTCGAGCTCTACAGCGAGGAGCTCGGCCGGAAGCCGAGCGAGGCAAGTATATTCACAACAGAGGAACTCGAGCCTGATGTCGGCTCGCCAGAGCGCACAGTGCGGCGCATAGAGAGGGAGATTGAGCTCATTGTGGCAGACGGGAAGATGCCGTTGCTCATCGGCGGGGAGCACACGGTCGCGCTAGGCGCGATCGGGGCGCTGGCAAAGGCGGGCAAGGCCTTCAGCGTTGTGCACTTCGACGCCCATGCCGATTCTAGGCAGGAGTTCATGGGCTCGAAATACTCGCACGCGTGCGTGGCGGCAAGGGCCCGCGAGCTGGCGAGGGGCGTGTATAGCGTTGGAGTGCGCAGCACTGACGAAGAGAGCGCGAAGCTTCACTCCAAGGATACCTTATATATGAAGGACATGCGGGGCATGGACGCCAAGACCATAGCAGACAGGATAGCAGCCAGAACCGAGAAAAGCGTATATATGACGATAGACCTTGACGTGCTCGATCCCAGCGAGATGCCGAGCGTGGGCACACCCGAACCAGACGGCATGCGCTTCAGGCAACTTGTAGATGTGATAGCCATGCTTCTGAGGAAAAAGGAGCTCCTGGGCTTCGATGTGACTGAGCTGAGCCCCATACCTGGCCAGCATGCCCCGAATTACCTAGCCGCAAAGCTCATATATCTGATAATAGGTAATGCCTTTAGGGATAGGAAATGAGGCTTTACGCTACGCCGAAGAAATACAGACCGAGCCAGCAAAATGCCGGCGCACCAACCAGCCTAGTTGACGAAAGATGGATAGGAGGGCAGCGGCATCTGGAAGAAGTCGTGCAAGGCCTGGCAAGGTTGGCCGAGGAAAAAACAAGGCACCAATCGAAGATAGGCGAATACACCAACAAGAACAGGGAAGACGGTATCATAATAATGAACTATGTCTTAGCCCATTTTGAAGAGCTTAAGATAATAGGTGCCATAGAAAACAATGTAACGAAGCCGTCTATCGATACGCTGAGACCTGATTCGCCGACGACCTTTGACACCATAACAGTGCATCTTGATAATAAGCATGTAAAGGAAATTTATCATGGTATACTAGAGTCAGTAGAGGCAAAGCCTATCCGCCTTTCTATATTCCCTGGCTACAAGATAACAGACCCAGACCATCTAGGCACAATAGTGGAAGAGCTGGTTGGTATGGGGGTTGACAAAAGCGAGCTGCAGACGATTGAGCAAAGAACCGTCGAAAACTTTCTGCGCAGGTATAGCGACGATCCAAAGCTAAATGAATGGCTTAGGAGAAATTTTGATAGAGCCGAAATAAAGAAGTTCCCTAGAATAAGCACTGAAAGCCATTACTAGTTGTACAATTTACGTTAATCGCTGTTAACTACCCATTGCTTGGAATGGATAGTGCAGGGCTGCGCCTCGCGCCATGAAAAATAAAAAAGAGGAAATAAAGAAAAATAACGCTTACTTGCTGCCCAGTCCTGCTCCGATCACGGCCAGTATGAAGCCGACTATCGCCGTAAGCAGGTACGTCGTGCTGCCCAGGCTCAGAGCCACTAGGGCAAAGCCTCCCGCTATAGCCGCGCACCCTGCAGTCATGCCAAACTTTTGGCCGACTCCCATTAGGTACGTGAAGCTGACTATGAACAGGATTATCGAGCTGACTACCGCGCCTGCATAGAGCAATGGCAGCCATATCGACGATACAGCCGCGCCGAAAGCCACCGATCCTGTCGAGATCAGGTAGACTAGGGCCAGATAGATGATGCTACCTATGAACTGCAGCACGAATGCTGCCGGGTTCGTTCCTCTTTCTTTAGCCATTTACATCACAGAGAGGAGTGCACTGGCAATGCTTTAAAAGGCTTGCTTCGCATTCGGCGAGCGGCGTATAAGGGACGTTAGTGCTTGGGCACAAGCTGCAGATGAAAATGGGCCCGCGGCGAATCGAACGCCGTATCTTCACGTTGTCAACGTGACGTCTTACCAATCGACTACGAGCCCCTCTTCGCACGCTCAAGCGTTATGCTCAGCCCGTCATGTGCGGCCTCAACATTCTTGAATATTTCCTTTGCCTCGTTTTCCAGCACGCGCTGGTCCGTGTAGCGCGTGCTCATGTGGGTCAGCACCAGCCTCTTGACATGGGCCTTCTTCGCCACCCCTGCTGCCTCCTTTGCGGTTGAGTGCAGGCGCTCCTTGGCCAACCTTGCCAGCTCCTCGGCGTATGCAGATTCGTGGATCAGGAGGTCGGCGCCTTTGGCAGCTGCAACAGTTGATGCAGCAGGCCGCGTGTCAGTCGCGTACACCAGCTTCCTGCCCTGCTCCAGCGTGGTAACGGCGCTCAGCTTCACCGTCTTGTTCCCTATCTTTATTGAGCCGCGTTTTGCTAGAGCGGAGAACATCTCGCTCTTTATCCCGAGCAAGTCGCACTTGCGCTTCATGAAATGATGCTTGTCCTGCTCCTTGACGACATAGCCGTATGTCTTTACAGTATGGTTGAGCGCGAACGCCCTTATCTCGAGGTTCTTGTCGACACGCACAATGCCGGAACGCACCTCCTCGACTATTATTGGATAGCTTATCATGGCGTTGTCGAACTGCAGCAGCGCCAGCAGGCTCTTCGTGAAGCCCTGGGGCACGTATATGAAAAGCGGCGCTGAGCGCTTGTAGAGCGCGAGCGTGCGCACAATGCCCGCAACGCCTATTACATGGTCGCCGTGCATATGCGTTATGAATATGGCGTTCACCTTGTAGGGATTTATGCCGAAGCGCATCATCTGCCTCTGCGTGCCCTCGCCGCAGTCGAGCAGGTAGAGCATGCCTTCATATTCAACCGCCACGCCTGCCAGCCCGCGCTCCTTCGTGGGCGCCGAGCCCGATGTGCCGAGTATTGTTGCCCTGAACATGCATTCGCCTACAATTCCAGCTTGATTATCTTGTCCTTCAGGTCAAGGCCATTTATCTTGAGCTCGGGGAAGCGCTCCCTGAGCTCCTCGACTGTGGCATGCCTGTGCTCCCTCGCGTACGATATCAGCATATTTATCTGGTTTAGCATTTCAAATATCTTTCTGCCTGCCTCGCGGTTCAATGCCGTCGAGGCCTCCAGCTCCGCGATTGCGTGCTTCTGCTTCTCGATGCTCGCGGCGAGCTCCTTGGCAAGCGCGTTTTCCTCTATTGTTTCCTTTGGCATGACGGAATAATAAAATTCGTCAAGAAGCTCCTGCATGCTCGCAAAGGTGCGTTTTTCTAATGTGCTGTACTTGACGAGCGGAACCACAGAATAGTCGACCGCATTGCCGCCATCGAGGTACATGCAATACGATGGCGCCGCCGATTCTGCCACTTCATCAGCAAGCGCCTTCGCGATGTCTGGCAGCGACCCGAGCGATTGCGAGAGTCTTGCCTTAGGGTCGATGCGCAGGTGCAGCAGGGCGTTCTCTGCGTACTGCGCCCCGATGTTGACGTTCCTGTTGAGGAACGACATGATTGAGACGTTCTGATCAGCTGCCTTCGCAAGCTCGGCCAGCCTTGCCTGCGCACCGCTGGTTCCTGCCATAGTAATAGGAGCGTTATGGGGCGGCACGTATGTTGCGCCGGGCCGCACGCTCCTGTCCTTGAAGTCATGCACCCTGTAAGCGAGCATTATGCGCATGTCCTGCTCGGCTATTACCATATTGCCCTTGCCGAACATCTCGAGCACTATGTTCATGCTTGCATCGGCTTTCTCCAACCTGATGAGCAGCAGGCGGTCGTCGTTGTACTGCTCGACCGATCCTATCACCGCGCCAGAGATGCGCTTCCGCACCGCGAGCGCGAATGGTGTAGGCTGCTCCGCGGCCTCTACGTAGCGTGTTGCACCAACCGTGCGGCCGAGAAGGCACTGCAGATTGAGCTGCGTGCCCTGCCTGCTCAGCCTGAACCTGAAAGAGCCATTTCCCAACTCGTAGAACTTGTCGATATGGTAACCATTGAGCGACGCAAGTTCCCTCGATAGAACAGAGAGCTCTAGCGTGGATATCTCGCGCATTGTGCTAGCGCCCTTTTCTCTTTCTTGCACCCTCTTCTTTTGCGATGCGGGAGAAGAGCAGCGCCTTCTTGTAAGCAGATGAGGTAGAACCGTTCTCGAAGGCGGTGCCTATCTGCACAGCGTCGGCTCCATTCTTGTACGCTGTTCTGAGCTCCTGCTCCGATACGATCCCGCCGCCGACAACGTACGGCACGTCTATCGCCTGGCGCACCGCCCTTATCATATCGGCAGGTATGGGCCCGCCGCCTTGTAGCCTGGGATTCGAGCCCGTATCAGTCACTATGAGCCTGCTCCCGAAGTATTGGCCGGTAAGCGCAAGCGCAGCCGCTATCTTCGGCTTCTCCTTAGGTATTAAGTTGGCGTCGCCTACCCAGCCGGCCGTGCCGCCGGGCTCGACAAGTATGTAGCCGACCGGCAATGGCTCTATGCCGAGATGCCTGATCAGCGGCGCAACGAGCATCTGCGCCTGCGAGTGCCAGTAGGAGTTGCGCGAGTTGAGCAGCGTCTGGAAGTATATCGCGTCTGCATACTTGGTTATCGTAGCCATGTTGCCCGGGAAGAGCACGAGCGGCACGTCTATGGCTTCGTGTATCTGCTTGGTGACCTCGTCGAGCATGGTGCCCTGCACGCCGCTGCTGCCGCCGAGCAGCAGAATGTCGCTGCCTCCCTTCGTAACTGCTTTCGCGGTCTCTACTGCCTCCTTTTCGTTCTTGTAGTCCTCAGGGTCCATGAGCGAGAACAGCATCGCGCCCTTGCTCTCTATGGTATCGTGTATGTACCTTTCGACCTTTCCGTTCTTCATGATAATCACAGCAATAGCGTCACTTGTGAGTCTTGTCGAACTCCTTGAGCATCTCCAGGCCAGCCTTCTCCATCCTTTCCTTAGGCGCGAATCCGAGCTCGGTGCGCGCCCTGTCTATGCGTATTATTCTGTCGCTGGCCACAAACTCCAGCTCATCGGACTTCACGCCCATTATCGGTCTTATTATCTTGGCCACGGTATGGGAGATATGCCGTGAGGGCGGCTTCACGCCGAAATAATCGGCAACGAACCCGAACAGGCTCTTCACAGTGTAGGCCTGGCCGTCCGTTGCATTGTAAACCCTGTTCAGCGCCTTCGGACTCTGCGCAGCCAAGAACATTATCCTGACGGCGTCGTTTTCATGTATAAGTGTGAGATGGTTGCCGCCCGTGCCTATATACATGGCCTTGCCCGCCTTGATCAACTCGAAGATCTTGAAGAATGAGTTGGTGTAATGCAGCCCGTAGAGCGTGCCGAACCTCAGTGTGGTGTAATGCATCTTCGGATCTGTCTCTGCATATGATTCCACTACGCGTTCGGCCATCTCCTTGCTCTCCGAATAAGGGCTTGCCGGCTTAAGCTCCGACTCCTCTGTCAGAGTCTCGCCAGGGCGCCGATAGCCGTAAACGGTGCAGCTGCTTGCGAATATCACGTGGACATTTTTCTGGAGCGGCCTGTTCACAGTCTGGCACGCGCTCAGCAGATTGTCGGTACCCACCACATTCGCATCTATCAACTCGTCGAACGTGTTCCTGTAGTTGTACGTGGCGCCGGCTATGTGGAATATGTTGTCGACATCCTTGCACGCTTCCTCGATAACTCGCGTCTCTGACGCATCGCTGCTCCTCAGATCAGCGACATACAGCTCCACGTTCGGAGGCAGCTTAGTCCACTCGTCGCTTGTTGCAGGGCTCTGCCTGAGCAGCACCCTTACCTCGTGGCCCTCCTTGAGGAGGAGCTCGACGAGAAGGCGCCCTATGCCGCTGGTTGCCCCGGTTACAAGGTCTATTATAGGAGTCTCGGCCCCTCTGTTGTTAGGCATTTCCCACAACCTTATGCTCGCCGTTCAGCACCGCCACAGCAATGTCGCGGATGCGCCCCTCGGTGAGCCTGTTTATCGCGTATGGTATCCAGTCCTTGCCGTACGTGACATAGACGCTGACGTTGGCCTTTAGCTTCAGAAGCATGCCAACCCTCTTTTGGTTATAGCCCAATGGCACCTCAAATATTAAATCTCTTCTGTGGCCCTTGTTGGCCTTGAAGAGCCCGAGCATGAGCCTCTCGTCCTGGCCGGCAACTGTCACGACCCTGTTCTTCCTCGCCAGCCTGTCTATCGAGCGGCTGAAGACGTCGAGCATATCGTCATAGTGCTTGCCGCGCTTGCGAGCGCCCTTTGCCGCAACGTCAGGCATGGCGTAGTTGTTTGTAGTGAGCTTTATGTACCTGTTCTTCGCGCCCAGGTACTTTTCGGCTGTGCCATTGTAGAGCAGCGAGGCCGGCATCTCGAAACCTGCAGGCATGCCCGCATGCTCCTCGCAGATCCCTGCCAACTCGCCCGGCCCTATGCCCTGCTCGCTCTCCAGCCAGAGCTTGCTGCCCGGGCCCAGCGAGCCGAGTATCTCTTCTGCTCCTGCGCGCGCCCCGTCCTTGCTGATGAAGTAGCCGAGCTGGCTCAGCCTGACCGACAGGTCGGCGCGTATGCTCTGCCTGGACAGCTGGCGCGCCAGCTCTATGTAGGCATTGATGTTGTATCTGGCATTGAGCTGCGTGTTGACGTGGTCGCTCAGGAATGTCACTGTGGGCAGCAGGCCCCTGCCGCTCAGCGTAGCGGCGGTCCTTATGGCAGATGATGTTGTAGTGCCCGCAACATGCTTCCTGACAAGCCTGAACACTAGGCGCTTGATTATACGATGGTGGTCGTCTGCCAATTTAATCACTCCTTGCCTGCGTGCTAAACCGTGCCTAAACGGCAAAATAGCTCGTCGTGAAACTCCGCGTTGCTACCTATTCGTTTGCATTCTTTTTATACCTTTGTCTGGGAAGGTTTTTAGTGGTGCTTTGTCAAGCATGAATGGCGCGGAGCGCGCACATTTGGCGATTTGATGGCAAACCCAACTGACAGCACTAGGGGCCTGTCGCTCGGCGAACTGCTGTCAAGGCTGCACTCGGCCGTGCGCCAGTTCGTCTCTGACCTGGATGCGATCATAGACAGGAACAAGAATGTTGGCGTGGACGACATACGCGGCCTGAGGGCCAGCGTGACCGAAAGGCTCAGGGCGGGCAATGACGAGGTGGAGAACAAGAAGCTGCTCGAGGTGCTCGACCTGCTGAGCATGGACAAGACTGTCATAGCCCTCATGAAGGACGACGCAGAGGAATGGCTGGACTTCATAGACGCGATAGAGAGCCACATAGCGAGCGGCGAGTACAAGGCCACCGAAGCAGAGAAGGAGGAGCTCGCCAGGATGCGCGAGCTCACGGCGCGCATATCAGGGCTCATAAGGAAGTAGGGAATCGCAGCGCGACCTCAATTTGTTCACGCTACGGTGTCAGGCGTTAACATTATCTCTTCCTTCAGTTCGTCGACCTCGGTGTTGAGATACTTGCTCCTTATCTGTTCCCATTCCTCAAAGGTTGCGGTAGAGCGCAGTCGCCTGAGCAGCGCGTTGTCAAGGTCTCCCACCGCCATCGGCTCCATGCTGCTGATGAATGCGATTTCATCCGGGTCCAGCCCCATCCTTGCAGCCAGCCTGTGGTTGGATGAAAGGTGGGCCTGTATGAGTATGTTGGAGAATTCGTCAGCATCCTCTGAAGTTATTCGTACCCTACCAATCATGGTGCGCAGATCCTCTCGCGTCTTCCTGCTTTTTATCGCATACGGGCCAGTGCGCTCAAGCCATTTCCCGTTCACCACCTGCCATATCTCCAGCGCTTTGTCAAGTGTTACCTGTTCGCCGTTCCTCAGCTTATCCAGTGCAATCTTGAATTCGTCATCCTTTGCAGCTTCATTGAGCGCCTCATTGAGCCAACTGGCGTTTTCAGCCAGATACTTCTTGCTGTATGCAGTCCATCTCAGGCTAGTGAGGTCTGTGCTTACTTGTTTGCTGTAATCTTTGCCGCCATGCCTAACCTTGTCCATGAGCCCCATTGAGATTACACTGTACGGCTGCTTCTTGAATTCGCCTTCGCTGAAGAAATCCGCAATTCTCCTGACATAATCGAGGTCGCCGCCGTGTAGGTAGGCATACCTTATCATGTGGGCCATGCGCTCAAGATAGGCAAGCGCCGCAAGGTGCGCCATGTCATTTATGAAAGACTTCTCGTCTATCGAGTGAATGTCTTGTAGGTTGCCGATGAACTTTTCACCGGCTCTGTCCTTAAACACAGTAGAATTCTCGAAGCGCTCCCACTCTGGAACTGCGCTTAAAGCAGCGCCGAAGGCATGCGTCGAAACGTACAGGCCCTTGGCCTCGTCATTAAGATTTGCTATTATTCTCCAGACCTCAAAGCTATCTGAATCAGCGAGCTGGTCCTTGTGGGCTATAGCATTTAGTGCATCGAATATTGTGACAACTTTGCCAGAATTGAATGGATATCCCATCTTAAATTTGGACAGATATTCATACGCCATATCATCTATACTTTGGTTTCCCGCATCTTTACTTTCGGTGCGCAGTACGCCTTCGATAAGTGGCATTATGTCCATTATAGTAGCTGCAAGCCTACTGCCGACGCGATTTTCAAGCTCCTTGTATGCGGTTGGGGCGTTCTTCAAGAGATCATGCCGCGCCTTATCGTCGGCTGCAGCCTTTAGTTTTGCGGAAAGCTCTATTATACTCTCTCTTGTTCTCTCGTCTTCAATTCCTACGTGCTTGGCAAACGTCCAAAAGCCATCATGGACGTAGTCCACTTCTTGCTCAATTTTTCCAGCCAGCTTGCCTGCCCTTCTCGATTGCCAGTTAGTGAAAAAGTTCCAGTGATACTGCTCCCAGATATTCATACGGGTATCATATTCTTTCCCCTGCTCGTTTACATTTTTATCGTGCGCGTTTACCGTGGTGGCCATAGCATCATTACGTATATTGAGCAATTCAATATATTTATAGGTTTTTAGAGTCCGTTTTGTGCACTGCACTCAGGCCGTGCAGACACACGCTATTCAGCGGGCATTCCAAGCATTTGGGCACGGTCTTGCAGTAGTTCTTGCCCAGCTCCACGAACTGTGCGTGCATGTCCTTGTACAGCCCGACGTCCTTCTTGACTCTAGACTCGAAAAACCTTTGCAGCTCGCCATAGCTGATTTTCTCGTCAATGCCCGTGATCCTGTGCATCGCTCGCCGCGTATAAGCGTCAACGACGAAAACGGGCTTCTCTGCCGCGTAGAGCACTATGGAATCTGCTGTCTCCTCGCCTATGCCGTTGAGCGAGAGAAGCTCGTTCCTCAGCTCGGCCGCATTGCGTGAAAAGAAGCGCTCCAGCGTGCCGTAGTTGCTTAGTATGTAGGAGCAGGCGCCCTTCAACCTCCATGCCTTCTGCCTGTAGAAGCCGCTCGGCCTGATGTATGACTCGAGTTTACCTATGTCGATGTTCGCAAGCCTTTTCAGGTTTAGGGCATGCGCGCGCTTCAGATTGGCGAGCGCCTTCTCGACGTTCTTCCAAGATGTCTGCTGCGTCAGTATCGCGCCGACAAGGATCTCGAACTTTGTGTCGCCGGGCCACCAGTCCAGGAAGCCGAAGCGCCTGCGCAGCAGCGCGTATATCTCCATCGGCGCGGCGCCTGCGCTCACGACACCTTCAGCTGTCCCGAGTTTATCTTCGCTATGACCGCCCTCGGATCCTCGTTCTCGCACTTCACCCCCATGCTCTTGCAGGTGCCGAGCACCTGCTTGACTTTGTCGGCGAAAGCATTGCCGTATATCGACGCTTCCTTCGATTTCGCTATTTTCTTGACCTGCTCCATGGTGAGGCTGCCGATCGTCTCATCCTTGGTCTTTGCTCCGGCAGGAGCCCCGAGCTCCTTGAGTATCAGCGCACTCGTGGGCGGAGCCCCGACCTCCACCCTGAAGGCCTTGCTCGACATATCGACAATGACCTTCACAGGTATCTTTATGCCTGCGAACTCCCCGGTCTTCTTGTTTATCTCGCCCACTATCGCGCCTATGTTGACGCCGAGAGGCCCAAGGGCAGGCCCGAACGGGGGCCCGGCAGTAGCCTTGCCTCCCTCTACCAGCCCGGATATTGTGATCTCGCTCATCTACTCGCCTTGTGAAACGTCAATGCCCGTCATGCGCCCTCTGCGCTCTTCGCCTTCTGTATTATCTTGGCTGTGTTCATCTTCGTCGTTATCGGTATTGGCACCACCACGTCCATGAGCTCCACGGTTATGTCGCTCTTCGCGTCATCGACCTTCAGCACCCGAGCCTTGTAGCCCTTGAACGGCCCGCTCGTGAACTCTATGGTGTCGTCCTTCTCTATCTCCTGCACGGCCGTGCTTATCTTTATGAGCTTCTCCACGTCCTCGGTGCTCAGCGGCTTCGATAGCATGCCGCGTATGTTGTGCTCCTTGCTTATGAAGCTCCTGCAAGAGAGCTCCTCCTCGGCCTCAACTATTATGTAGCCGCGCACGCCATCGACAACTATTATCGAATAGATCGGCAGGTCTGTCTTGCTCGCCTTGTTCTGGAGCATGCTGGCTGCGATGCGCTCCTGGCCCGACGTTACCTTCACTACGAAATACACTGAATCACGGCCGCATAGCCTATGCGCATGAACCTTTTTATTGCATGCGAGACAGATTCATGCTGTGTTATACATGCTGCACCTTCGCGTTGAGAAGGCCAAAGCGGAGCACGCTAAGGCGCTTCTCGGCGAATTCGGCCTGCTCAACAGGAAGATGATGGTCCAGAATAGCGCACGCTATGTGTTGTTTCCTATTCTTTTAGATGCGCAAAAGACTAAAAAGGTTCTTGAGAGGCTGGGCGGCGGCACCAAGCTCGTTGATAGGCAGGGAGTGCCGAACGCCAGGCGCGTTAGCTACTACGACCTGCTCTCGGAAAGGCTCTCGAAGAGGGAGCTGGCGCTCGTCGCAAGGGGCTACGAGGGATTGGGCAATATAGCCATAGTGGAGTTGCGCGGCGACATCGGCAGCAAGGAGAAGATGGTAGGCCGCTCAATTGCAGAGGCAAATCCGCGCATAAGCACCGTGCTCGCGAAAGCGGGTGCTGTGCACGGCACTTACAGGACAAGAAGGCTCAGGCGCATCTACGGAAAGAGCACTTACATGGCCCATTACAAGGAGAACGGGTGCAGCTTCGCGTTCGACGTCAGGAAGGCCTTCTTCTCGGCCGCGCTCTCATTCGAGCGCGGGAGGATAGACGCGCTGGTAGGGGATGGCGAGGCCGTTGCCGTGCCGTTCGCGGGAGTGGGCCCGTTCGCTATAGAGATAGCCAAGCACCATCCACATTCGCGCGTGCTTGCGATAGAGCTGAATGCTGATGCATACAGGTACATGAAAGCCAACATGAAGCTTAACCGCGTCGCCAATCTAGAGGCCGTTCATGGGGATTTCGCGGCAGTTGCGGAGAGGCGCAAGGGCTTCGCGGACCGCGTGGTGGTGCCCATGCCGAAGACCAGCCTGGACTTCATGTCCGCGATATGCGCGATAGCGAAGGCGCACGCGAGCGTGCATCTGTACGCATTCTGCGGTGCGGGCAAGCAAGATGAGCTCAAGAAGGAAATCGCTGCAAAGGCACTGGCAATGGGGCGTAAGGTGCGTTTTGTCGGCGAGCGCATGGTGCGCCCATATTCGAGGAACGAGGTAGAGATGGTCTTCGATATTGTTTTATCGAGACGCGCTCAGCGCAGCCGGTCGTTGATCTCGGCAAGGTCGATGAGGCGCCTGTAGGTCGGAGGGTGCGTGGCGAAGAGGGAATTGAGCCCGCCGAACAGGCTGTGCTTCGGCTTCGAGCCCGCAAGCAGTGTCTCCACATTTACGCCGGGCAGCAGCCGCTTGAGCTCTGGCATGTGCTCTCTTATCTCGGCAATGTCCTTGTCTGCGCTGAAAAAGTCCATTATGTAGAGCGACCTTGC
Organism: Candidatus Marsarchaeota archaeon; assembly: GCA_023473665.1. Lineage (NCBI taxonomy): Archaea > Thermoproteati > Thermoproteota > Candidatus Martarchaeota archaeon. Next base: position 319,458 of record JAMCYM010000002.1, read on the forward strand.
TATGGTCGAGTCCTGGCCTGGCTTCTGGTTGGCGGAGTTTGATGCTGTAATCTTCAGCAACGCCGACGCCAGGTAGCCCGGCTGCTGGGTGGAGTTTGCAGAGTACTCGTCCGCAAAGCTTTCCCTCACCCTCGACAGCGACAGCATGAGCAGCTCTGAGATGAAGTACACGACGAACGCGATGAGCCCGAACAGCACCAGATACGAATCGTTGTTGCGGCTGCCGCCGAATATGCTGCTGAACAGCAGGCTCTGCGCGACTATGTAGGCGAGGAGCGGTATGAACGACACCATCGTTATGACTACGATGTCGTTGTGCTTCAGGTGCCCTATCTCGTGCGCGAGCACAGCCCTCAGCTCGTTAGCGTCTAACAGCGGCAGCAGCCCCTCATGCACGACAAGCGTCGCGCTCTTCTTGGTGCGGCCGAACACGAACGCATTAGGCTCCTTGGCGGGCGCTATCGCTATCCTCGGCACGGGCACGTCGGCCTGCTGAGAGAGCTCCTCCACCAGCTTGTGGAGCTGCGGGTACTCGTCATCCTTTATGTAGCGGATGCGCGAGAACATGGCCATTATGTGCGGTGATATGTACCACTGGAACAGGAAGAAGAGCGCTGCTATCGCGACTATCGGATAGATGCCGGCCCCGGCATACAGAAGCAACGCATAGATTATGCCGAAGCCTATCGCGAACGACAGTATCAGCGTGATGTACATCCTGAACCTAAGGTCGCCGGCAGTAATCATGGAATCAGAGCTAGATGTAATTAGTATAACATGCACGTTATAACATTTAATAGTTTGGCAAATGCCTGCGCTTTTGCGCCTGGTAAGGCGGCGTACCATATCTGTGTCGTCAGCGACAGGGATAAATACCTTCCTGACGCATTAACTCTGACCGGTTCAGAGGCATTCGGATGGCGGGCGTAGTAGAGACCGTCGTATCTTCGCCCAAGGCGGACTTCAACATAGAGGAGCTTGTGAAGAACGCCACGTGGAGGGAATTGCTTGTAGGCCTGGTGGAGAGCAACGAGCTCAATCCATGGGACATAGACATAGTGCGCATGGTGGAAAGCTACGTGGACGTAGTGAAGCGCATGAAGGTGCTCGACCTGTTCGTGCCGGCCAACATAATGCTTGCCGCCTCGATATTGGTGAGGATGAAGAGCGACAGCATCGAGATATTCAGCCGCGAGGAGCCTCAGGCGGAGCCAGAGGCGGAGCAGGCGCCTGGCCAGCGCGTCCTTCCTGGCGTCGAGGCTCTTACGCCGAGGGCGAGGCAGCAGCCCCGCAAGCGCATAACGCTGGCTGAGCTGATGGACGCGTTGGATGATGCCATGAAGCTGGAGCAGCGCCGCGAGCAGCGCGCCGTGGCAGAGGCCACGCCCATGCAGTTCTACGTAAACAATTATGACATAGACGAGAGGATTGAGCTGGTATACGAGCTCGTGAAGAGCAAGATCGATGCCTACAAGACAACGACGTTCGCCAGCCTGGCCGAGGGATTCAACAGCTCGGAGAGCATGCTGCTCGACCTGTTCGTGCCGCTGCTCTTCCTCGCGCACAAGGCGCGCATATCGATGAGGCAGGACAGCTTCTTCGACGAGATATTCATAGTGCTTGGGGATGCGCATGCAGCAGAGTAAGGTCGACGCAGACACCAAGCGCCTGATAGAGGCCGCACTCTTCGTGACCGGCAAGGCGATGAGCGCCGAGGAGCTGGCGCAAGCCATTGGCGTGGTGTCGCTCGGCTACATCAACAGCGCGCTGAAGGAGCTTGAGGGAGAGTACGCATCGAGAGACGGAGCGCTGCGCATACTGTCTATAGGCAACAAGTACATGATGGGATTGGCAGAGCCATACGCGACGAAGGTCAACGGATTGGCCGGGCAGCCGGACATAAGCAAGGGCGCGCTGCGCATACTCGCATATGTGAGCAGGAACGAGCCCATCTACCAGAACGCCGTAGTAAAGGCGTTCGGCAGCTCGACATATGATTACGTGAAAGAGCTCGTAGAGAACGATTTCCTCGACACAAAGCGCGTAGGCCGAACCAAGAAGCTCCAGACAACCGACAAGTTCCGCGAGTACTTCAGCCTTGGCGAGAGCAAAGGCAACTAGGTCAATAGGTGGGCCTTTCCTCGTCGACGCCCTCCCTTGCATTGATGGCCCTTGCGGCCCAGAACAGGTACGATGAGAGCCTGTTGAGGTATTTCTCTATCGCGGGATTGAGTTTCCTGCCGTTGGCCTTGTGCATCAGCTCCACTATGGTGCGTTCAGTGCGCCTTGCAACTGTAGCTGCTAAATCCAAATAGGCGGCGCCCGCCGGGCCACCCGGCAGCACGAATGATTTCAGCTTGTGCGCCCTGCCTCCAACTTCCTCTACGGCCTGCTGAAGCGCCTCGACGTCAGAATCTGCTATCGCGCGCTTAGGGGTGAAGCGCTTGTCGGCTATCGATGCCAGCTCTGCACCTATCACGAAGAGCTCGTTCTGTATGAAGTGCACCTGCTTCGACACCATCTCGTCGCTGACGTTCTGGAGAGCAACTCCGAGCCATGCGTTGAGCTCGTTGATGTCGCCGATCGCATGCACCAGCGGGTCATTCTTCAGCACGCGGCCGCCGCCCATGATCGTAGAGCCGCTGTCGCCTGTGCCGGTATAGAACTGCGAAGCCACCACATCGCCTCGTCAAACACCAATTGACTGGATGTGCAAGTCTATATATATTTGGATTAGACAAAAAGCACAATTGGTTCGTTATGCAAACAACAAAACCGCACATACAAAAATCAAAGCCGGTTTATGCGAACGGTTTCCTGAAATACTGCCTGTTCGACGGCAAGCCGCTCCTGCCAACCGACTGGGTAGAGGGGCGCACTGCTGGTACCGAATCATACCAGATAAAGTGCCCTGCATGCAAGACCGTATACAACCGGTTCAGGGACGAGAGCGATCCCAAAAGCACTGGGAAAACCTACTATATGAGAATGGGAGAGGGGGAGCTGTATTGGCGCTGCATAGAATGCGACACGCCGGCGATAATGGCAAGGGTGGAGGTACCGATCTACAGCCATTCGCCATCTAAGTTCATCAATGCAATAAAAGCAGCGCTCAGCGAGAAAGACACGGAATACATACTTTATTGCCCGAATTGCGATAAAGAGGCAGCGCCGGCAAAGCTCAGGAAGGCCAATCCCTGAGCTTGCCCAACGCCTTTGCTGCAGGCCCGGCGTCTCGCGAAAACTGCAAGAGTTAATAAGCTTTTATGCGCTTGACTATTCGCGGGCCTGTGGTCGAATGGTAAGACGTTACCTTCACAAGGTAAAGATCGGGAGTCCGATTCTCCCCGGGCCCATTCCGTCCGTTGCCTCCCCTTCTGCTCAGGTATAAAAACACGCGCATGCATTCTGGTTTGTGGTATTATGCGTAGCATGCGCGACAGACTCAATAGCGTGTTTTCGGAAAGCGGGTTCGATGCGCTTGTGCTGATGAACACCGAGGAGAAGGACGCGAACTTCACCTATCTCACTGGCTTCTATGGCGGTGTGTTCGAGCAGGACGTGCTTATAGCATTCCCGAAAAGGATGGTGCTGCTTACCTCAAAGCTTGAGGCAGGCATAGCGACGGAGCAGCGACCGAGGGAGATGGAGGTCGTAGTCGTGGACAAGCGCGAGAAATTTCAGAAAGAGCTTGCCCTGCACCTCAAGGGCAAGAGGGTCGGAATCAACGGCAGCTACCTGCCGTATGCCTATTACAGGCTGATAAGAAAGTATGCGAAGGCAAAGAGCATCGGCGACGCGAGGGCCCTCTTCGCAAAAGCGAGAGAGATCAAGAGCCAGGGGGAAATAGACGCGATGCGCAAGGCGGTAAGCATAACAAAGAGGGCGCTAGGCGCCATACCTGAGTATTTCAATGAGGGCATGACCGAGCTGCAGCTCGCAGCAAGGTTCAACTACCTGATGATGGATTACGGCTCGCAGAAGCCCGCATTCGACAGCATTGTATCGTTCGGCGCAAACAGCGCGCTCCCGCACCACATGCCTGACTCGACAAGGCTGAGGCCGAACAGCATAGTGCTCATAGATGTCGGCGCCATGTACGGCAACTACTGCGCCGACATGACAAGGACGTTCATTTTCAGGCCAGACAAATCAAGCGGCAAATACGAGAGAATGGTCGCGATGCACAAGATAGTGGAGCAGGCGCAGAGGCTGGGCCTGGACAGCATAAGGCCGGGCGTTGACGGCCATGACGTGCACAAGAGGGTAGCGGACTTCATAGACGCTGCGGAGCACGGGCGCTACAAGGGCAAATTCATACATTCGCTGGGGCACAGCATAGGCCTGGAGGTGCACGATGTGGGAGGCGGCCTCGGCATGCAGAAAAACATGCTCAAGCCGGGCATGATAGTGAGCGACGAGCCAGGTATATACGTGCAGGGCTTCGGCGGGGTAAGGATAGAGGACGATGTGCTAGTGACGAAAGACGGAGCAAGGTTCCTATGATGGCGCATACGGTGGCATGATAGCCGACGGACCGTGCTTCGAGCCAGGTAAGCTTACACACGAACAACGCAGGAAGATATTTAAAGGCTACGATACAAGCGTAAGTGGTGAAACTATGGGCGGTGCAGGAGGAGGAGGTTAATACTGTAAGAGGCAAAACCATGGGCGGAAGCGGAGGAGGAAGCTAATCTGGTTAATGTAAATAAATGTGGTGGATGGTATGAGTGGAAGTGGAGGAGGAGGGTAATCGGATTAATCTAGTAAGTGGTGAAACTATGGGCGGAAGCGGAGGAGGAGGTTAATATCTGATTGTTAATAAAAGGTGAAATTATGGGCGGAGCAGGTGGAGGAAGTTAATACTGTAAGAAGCGAGACTTATGGGCGGAAATGGAGGAGGTTAGTCTATTGATGTAAATAAATTTGGTTGATAATATGAGTGGAAGTGGAGGAGGAAGTTAACTACGATTAATGTAAGGTTTCTTTCTTCTTTAAGAGTTCAATTTTGACTTTAAAGCTGTTTGATTCTTCCATTTTGAATTTTCTCAGGCCGAATTCTCCAACAAGCACGCGTGTTATTGAAGCAGTTTTTATCTTTATACCTTTTACTTCGGAAAGCCCCTGCATCAATGTGGCTGTCTCTTTCTCTTCAAATATTGGTGTGACAAGTATTATGCCGTATGGTGATGACGAATTCGCAACATACGCATATTTGTTGGTTGAATATTGCGTTTCGTCTGTTATGTTTTCCAGAAACTCTATTCTAGTGCTGTTGAATGCAGGTATGTTGCGCTGTACGAGGTAGATGAATTCGAGGTACTTCAATGGCAGGCCTTCCATCGTGATTGTTGCCCTCTTTATCGTCTGCTTGCCTAGCAGCTTCTCGTAGGTGTAGCGTGCATTGCCCTCCTTGAGGCCGTATTCCCTGTCTATGTCCGCGAAGTTCGTCGCCGCGTCTTTGTTCAGCTCCTTCATAACAGCGTATTCGCTGTGCAATAGCTGGCCTGGCTGCCTCCTCGGCGAATCCTTGCTCCTGCGCCAGATGCGCTCCTTGAGCAATGTGAAGAACTCGTCCCTGAAAGGCATGTACCAGCCGTACGGCTCTATGAGGTAGCTCACGTTCCAAGTGCCAGGTGCATTCGCGAACACAGAACTTGAGCGCATCTCGTATATCGTGTCCTCAAGTGCCGTGTTGCTCTCTGCAAGCACGTATATCATCAAATTGTAGTCGCCCTCTGCTGTCGCTGCGAGTTGCACTCTTGGGTTCTTGCCCAGCAATTCTCTGAGCCTTTCTGGATCCGGCTTGCCTCTGGGGAATTTTGCCAGTAGCAGATACCTCTGGAAGCCGAAGGTATCGGGCTTCATCTCTATGGTGTACTTCATCTTGTAGAGCTTCCTGAGCTGGTTTACCCTGTACAGCACCCTTTCCCTCTTTATGCCAAGCATGCGGGCGAGCTCGCCCACTGCGATCCTAGAATTCATGCTGAGCTCTGTTATGATTCTTGTGCTCAGTTCATCGGGGTAGAGCAGCGCGTCGAGCATCGCCGGCTTCTCGCCCTCAGCCTTCATCTTCATGTATTCGCTAAGGTTCCTTACCCTCGTGTGCAGGAACCTCCGCCTTGCGGCTATGAAAGTGCCGTCCTTCTCGATCTTGCCCAGATAAAGAGAGAACCTGCGCACCCTGCCCGCAATGGTCTTTACCTTGTACTCATACACGTAATAGCTGCCGCGCAGGAACACTACCTGTACGCTGTATTCGGACTTCTTGCGCAGCGATTCGAGCACAGACGCTACGGCAGGCGGGAGCTCCATAATAGTATATTAAACCTAATATTTAAAAGGCTTTCTACGTTAAAAGTTTAAGTATTAAGCTATTTTAGTATATAAATAGCACATTTTCATAATTATATTTAGTTATTTTAGCGTTATGCATAAAATGTAATTGCATATTGCCTGAATAGTTATATATACAAGCCGCGCCGTAATAATAATCAAGCAGGGTGGAAGGCATGGTTTATATTTCTAGCAGCATCGAGTGCTTCTTTAACTTGGCTGCGGCCCCTAATTCGGCCTTCCATCCTACCTCTCCCAAGTGATGGTGCTTGTAATGTTCGGAATAAGCAGGGAAAGCAAGAAGCCTACAAATAACGATAGCAGGCCGGTTAAGGTGGTCAGGATAGACGATGGCATATGGCAGATCGTCTATGCTGACGAATGAAAACGAGGTGGAGGGACGTGCATAGCGCGAAACACAGCGGAGACTCTGCAAAACAGAAGAATCCCTGGGTCATCAGGGAGAGCGGCAGGACCTTTCATAAGTTCTTCCTGCTGAAACCGAAAGACGGCGTCGAGATAGGGAAGGTGGCAAAAGAGCTGATGAACCTTGACGACGTGCTTGAAGTATACGTGACTGAGGGGGAAGCCGGCTTCATGGTAAAGGCAAGGTTTGACGGGGAGCGCGAGCCGAACAAGGTCGCGGAATACATAAGGGACAACATAGACAGCAGGTACGGCACGCTTGTCAGTTACCTGAACTACAGGAGGTAATGCAATGAACCGCTTCCGTTCCTGGCTGCTAAAGCGCGCAAACAATAAAGGAGCGCAAGACGGGCTTGAAAAATCTGCTGATGGCAATTTCATAGTTATAAGAGACGGCCCTGGCACATCGGTGCGCATCAAGGAAGATGAGCTAGAGAGCTATGCAGAGTATTTCAAAGAGAAGAGCGAGTATTACGCAAAGGCATACAGCGACTATCTGAAAAGAAGGCAGACGAATTCGTTTCAAGGCTAGATTTGTCAATACATACATTCATTTTTTCTTGGGATTGAGCATTCTCGAGAGCTCGGTCCCGTCAACGTTAAGCCTGTGTTCCTTCATTATGTGCTGCATGAGTTCCGTAGCTTTCGCTCCGGGGTGCTCTTTCTTAGCCTTCTCGACAAGGCTGGCGAGCCCATCGCCGCTTACGCGCTCCAGGCCTAGCTCTTTGGCTATCCTTTCGGCCCCGCGTTTGCCTTTCGAGAGCTCCTTGAGCACCTCTTCTACCGCCTGCTTGGTGAGCCTGCCTTTACCGTACATGGCGAAGAGCCCGGCAAGCTCCTGCTCTGGTATGGATTCGGCATCAAGGCCGGCCCTGCGCAGCTCGGTGAATTTCTGGAGCAACGTGTTGGCTATGAACGGCTTGTCTGAGTTCTTTGCTGAGACGAGTGCCTTGTAGAGCTGCAGCCTCGGCGACAGCATGAGCATGCTTGCTAGGTTCTCATTGCCGAGTTCCCTGACGAGCCGCGCGCGCTCCTTGTCTATGTCGGGCGCACTTAGCGCTGCTCTATCCAGCATCTCGCCGGTTATGCGCACCGGCTTCACGTCAGTCTCGGGATACATCCTTGCTCCGCCCGGGAGCGGACGCAGGAACTTTGTGGTGAATGCATCGGCGCTCGCAACTCCACGCGTCTCCAGCGGCACTCCGACAAGAGCCTGCCTTGCCCTGTCGGCTGCTAGACTTATCGCCTTCGATGCGCTGTCGTTCGGGCCCGCTATCAGCATGAACGCGTCATTCGCGCCCAGCTCCAGCTCCTTCCTTATCGCGACTGCTTCGCTGCTGGTAAGGGCATAGCCGCTTATGTCCTCGTTGCTGTGTATCAGGCCTTTCACGCCACCCATCTTCGCGTAGTCGCTGATCTCGGTGCCCAGGCGCCTGCCAGGGTTGACCTCCGCGCCAATCACGCCCTTGAACCCGTGCAGCGCAACACCTAGTACAACTCCGCCAGCTTCAAGCGCAGGTGCGATTATCTTTGCGTTTGTGCCTTTCAGCAGCTTGCTCATATCGTGCGGCTCCCCCACAGACGCCTTGCGCTTGACGAGTTCGTCGCGCAGCCATATCAGGCGCTGCTGGCGCACGACTTCGTTCTCTATGAACTTGTCCATTGTATCGAGCTCCTGCAGGCCTTTTATCTCGACGCGCGCCCCACCCTTTATCGAGACGTTGACGTCCTGCCTTATCGTGCCTATGCCCCGCTGCACCTTGCCAGTAAGCCTGAGCAAAGTGCCTATGCGCAGGGCCGCCTGCTTCGCTTCCTGCGGCGATGCTATGTGCGGATCCGTGTCTATTTCCACCAGCGGTATGCCTATCCGGTCGGAATCGTAGGTTATTGAGCCAGGAGCCGCGGCGCTTATGCCTGCGGATTCCTCTTCCAGCGATATCATCGTTATGCCTATCGCATGCCCGTCAAGCTTCATGATGCCGTCGGTGCCCAGCAGCACAGTGCGCTGGAACGCGCTCGGGTTGCTGCCGTCCACTACCTCCTTGCGCATCGGCTGGAGCTCGTCGACAATCTTAAGGTGCAGGGAAGAAGCTATCGACAGCGAGATCTCCAATGCCTCTGTGTTGAGCTGGTGGGGCGGCTCCTCGTCTATGTCGACTAGGCACGTATGGCCTGGGTAGAGGTTGTAGATGAACTTCCGATTGCGCATCTCCTCGAACTGCGCTGATAGGTCGACATTGCCGAGCTCGCCCGCAACGGCGCGCTGGTACCTGAATATGGAATTGGAGCTTTGAACATGCGCGACATCAGCAGGGCACGCGCAGAACAGCTTCTGCTTGGTGGCAAGCCGCTGGTGCACCTCGAGCCCGCACATGAAGCCAAGCTTAGCATAATCGACAGGAGCGGCAGCGTTGCCTTCAGGTGCCATGGCGCTCATTCGAACACGTCGTTTGGGAATTCATCATGCTCCCGGCGCTCGGCTATCTCGCCAACAAGGTTCTTGCTTAGAAGCTCCTTTGCCTTCTTTGCGTCATAGTTCCCGAGCAGCCATCCAAGCTTGGCGTATGCGGTCTCTGGCAGCATGTCCTCGCAGTATATGACGCCCGAGGCGCTCAGGAGCCTCAGGTTCCTGTACACGTTAGGGTGCACGCGCCCGTAGAGGCATTGCGAGGTCATGCCTATTACCATGCCGTTCTCTACGGCGCTCTTTATTGCAGGGAGCCACGACTTGCCCTCATGCTCCGTCGAAACGGGCGTATGGCCCAGCCCTGTGCCCTCTATGATCATGCCCTTGTAGCCCTTGTCGGCATAGAAGTTGATTATGTCGGGGCTTGAATCAGGGTAGGCCTTGACCAACGCCACCTTTTCCTCGAAGCCGGGAAGCGCTTTTGCTTTTTTTGATTGTTCGGCTTTCCTGTACTTGCTGATGTATTTTATGACGCCTGTGCTGCCGAGCTCTGCTATCGGCTTCTCGTTGACTGGCCTGAACGCGTCCCTCCTTGAAGTGTGCATCTTTCTTACTTTAGTGCCCCGCATGAACGCGCATTTGTCGTCAGAGCTAGTAGCGTGCATGCAGATGCCTACCTCCCCTATGTCAGATTCGGCAGCAAGCCTGACCGCGCATATAAGGTTCAGGAAGGCATCGCTGGATCCGCGGTCGCTGCTCCTTTGCGAGCCGGTCAGCACTATAGGCGCCTTGACGTCGCTAAGCATGAACGACAGCGCGGCAGAAGCGTAATGCATCGTGTCCGTGCCTATCGTGATCACTACGCCATGGGCGCCCTCGTCCACTGCTTTGGCTGCCTCCTCTGCTATTCTTTGCCACTCCATATAAGACATGTCCTCGCTGGAGATGCTGAAGAGCTGCTTTGCCGATACGCTCGCTATGCTCGACAGTTCAGGCACCTCGTAGAAGAGTTCTTCCGGCTTGAGGAGCATATACACCCCGCCGGTCTTGTAGTCGAGCTTGCTGCCTATCGTGCCGCCGGTGTAGAGCAGCGCGACCTTCGGCAGGCCCTTGCTCTGCTTGAGCTGCGCCTTCGGGAATGAGCGCGCCTCCTTGCGCGCGCCATCCAGTTTCTTCACCTTCGCGCCCTTGAGCGATATTCCGGCATTGTAGCCGTTCTTGAGCTTTACCACAAGCACGTCTGGGCTGTTGGCCTCGGTGCCGGGCATCAACTCGCCCTCTATGACGGCGCCGGCACGCTCTACTTTTATCGTGTCGCCGACCGCTATGCCGTTTTCCTTGAGAAATTCTGAGACTTTATCTTGATACATTGTGCAACACCCTGCGCAGGAGGCGCAACAAGCCACTATATTATCGCAAGCTTATTAAAAATGGTTCGGTGCGCCATATCTTTTTATATGTATTTGCGGCAATCTACCTGTTTGTAAAGCTTATCCGCAGCGCTCGGCGCAATGCGGGAGCTGCCTATCTGGTGCCATTATGCTTTGCGAGAGATGCAAGAGGGAAGTGTACCGCTACGAGAAGTGCGACTACTGCGGCAGGAACATATGCAATTCGTGCAAGAAGAGCTCGCAGACGGCCACAAAGACGCTCCGCCTTGTCATATGCAAGGACTGCTGGACCAACCTTCAGAAGCGCGGCGCCTACAAACGCAAGGAGCTCCTCGTGACCAACAAAGAGGCGCGCAGATAAACTAATTTTAACTTATTCTGAGCATCTATAGAGACGGCCATGTCCAGAGATGCTTCAGACGGCAACGCCCTCTACAGCGGCAGCGCTTCTTACCGCGAAGTCGAGAAGCTGCTTTACGGCAGAGGCAGAGGCCTAAGCATCGTCTCGCCCTATCTCAGCAGGTACTATATCAGGAAGCTCGCCGCCATAGCGAGGAGGAAGAGAGTGCGCCTCATAACCACGTCGCGCACGGCAAGGGAGGAGCACGAGCTCAGGAAGTACCTCAGCAGGGGAAGCCATTCGATATGGTTGAAGGCATTTGCGGCGCTCTTTCTCTTCATCGCGCTGTCCTTGCTGGCGGGCTCGGAGCTCATCGCCCTGATGGCGGCGCAGGTGCTTGCTGTGGATTCGATGCTCCTTGTCGTGAACGCAGCGAGGAGGAAGCACAACATCGAGGTGAGGTTCGTGAAGGGGGTCTTCGTGCACGAGAAGATCTACATATCGGAAAGGCAGGCGATAACAGGCAGCGCGAATCTCACGTGGTCGGGCATGCACAAGAACATAGAGCATCTCGAGATGACGAGCGACCCTGTAAGGATACGCACCCTCACCCGGCACTTCCAGGAGCTCTGGGAGAGGGCCGTATGATCTCCGGCGGTTATCAGGCAAGATCCCGGCAGGAAAAAGGTTATATATTTGGACGACCACAGCACAAGGTGTGGTTTCATGGCATGGAAGAATGTAAGGATGAGTACGTCGGATAAGAATTTACCGCAGATGCTGAAGAGAAATGATATTGGAGTAGAACATATGTTCTCAGCAACGCACATGCGTAACTTCCATGTTGATTTGGAAGGGGGACAGCTAGCAGCAAAGAAAGGATTTGGTGAAAATGTATCTGTTACGGTCCAGGCGCAGCTCGGCACGATAGAATCCTACAGAGTGGTGCTCGAAATGCTCGAGTTCAAGCTTAAAGATTTACTTGGCAGTTTTCCCGACGACACCACTGTTAAGTTGGAACTTGGCATGAATGTAACAGTTAGTGACAAGAAGAGATTGTATATGGTACCCATTACTGTCAAGGAGCGAGCGTATGAGGGTAATGGCATGTTCCTGGGCAGGTACGATGACTTTTGTGACAAGGACATCGCGAAGAGCGTCTTCCTGCTGGAGCCGATGGTGCCGGACTTCATAGCAAAGGGGGGCGAATCGTTGCCTAGAGGCAGCGCGGGCTTCATGGACGGAAATAGGTATGACCAAACCATAGAGCTTGCCAATCAGCTGAGAGAACTCATCGGAACGACATATGCAAAGGTAGGCAATGAGCACGTCAAGCAGGCATGCCTCGGGTCAAGAGAACTGACAGGCGACGGCTTGGCGACGCTGCTAGATGAAAAGCCAGTCCGCCTTTTGCTGAGACTAGAGGAGAGATTTCATGGCTACGGCGGCAGTATTAACGCAATATACTCGACAGGAAGTATCGACGCAACAGCGCAGATAAGGGGCGATGAATATTATATTACTGGGTTTAGAAGAGTTTCTAGTGAGCCGCTCGCTGCTCTAGTAGAAGCGGGCGGTCTGAAGCTGCGGAAAGATGGAAGCGTTTCCTACGATGAGGAGTACACTATCAGGGGCTGGCGGGAGGCCAGTAGAGCGCTGAAAAGCGCTGGGGCCGCGGCCGTTTCGCCGTTCAGGGCCATTCAAAATCGCCTAGCGTCCAAGACGGAGGAAAAGGAGGAGATCTACAACAATGCGCTGAAGTATGTAAATGAGGCACAATATGTGGCCATGGTAGAGGGCAAGCTCCAGGGACACCGAGGCAGCTCGTGCGTAATAGAGGTATCGGACTCAAACCACTTCAAGGGGAAAACAACTAGTGCAGCCCCGAAGAACGAGCGTGTGACTGTTGAGGTAGTCGACGGCATTGAGAGCAAAGCGGAGGTCGAGCTTTGACAATTAGACGGCCAAACCGGGATGTAGCTCTGGCCGGCAGGTGCGACAGCATATGCCTGAGACATTAATGTTAATAGATGTTAATGGGCAGTTATCGCATGGTGAGGCGGACGCGTCCTGTTGGCATGGAGGGCAACACATCTCTCGATCTGGCGGAAAAGCCGAATGGTTTTGCGAGCAATCCCAATCTCGCTTCCGCGGTCGTGGAACGGACAGGCTTTATCGTTAAGGAAAAATTATTTGAATACAGATACATGGCAAAGGACGGGAGGGAGCTTCCAGGTACCATTTATTTCAGTGGGACATACGACGGAAAACCAGCAGTGCTAAAGGTCCGCGGCCTGAAGGAGCGGGACGAAGCCGACATCACGGCCCTGTTCGAGGCCCAGAATAGGAGCAATGTAATTCACGTACCTAAGATACTGCTGCATGAGGGTTGGAACGAGGACCGCAAATATGGCTTTACGGTTACAGAGCTCGAGGACGGCAAACACATATACGACGAGTCGAAGTTTGCCACGGCCGAGGAGATGGAGGATTTCTGCAGCTTCTACAACGAATTCAAGACGAGAGCGGTTACTGAGCCATGGGAGCCGAGGCCTGGCCTTGCCGGCACAGCGCTGGAGAGGACTAGAAAGACAGTAGAAGGCTGGATAAGGCTTTCGGAGGCCGTCGGCAGGCTGCGTCCCGAAGACTACCAACCCTACGTAGACAGATATTTTGCCGTCATGGAAAGGCATGCCGCAGGCACCAGGCTAGAGTTTACGCACCGGGAGCTCACCGCAGAACAGATAATAAAGACCGATGGAGGTTATGCCATAACAGCGAACATACTTTGGGGTTACATGCCAGAGTGGGCGGACCTGTCCCCGAATATCTGGCACTCGCTCCTGTTCGTGAGGAGCGCCGACGCCACTCCCGAGAGGGTTATAGAGTATGTCGATGCGTGGATTGATGCTTACGGGCGCATTCCTGCGGCCGGGAAGGACCCTGACTTCGAGAAGAAGATAGTGCTGGCATTGCTCAACAGGGTAGTTGGCACACTGACCGGAGATTTGGGGGCAGGATGGCAGTGGGGCGATGGGAAGCCGGGCCGGCCATATCTCAAAAGAACGCTCGTGTTCGAGCAGAGGCTCTTCGACCACCTCGAAGCCCGCCTGTCTGGATTGTAGGTATAACCACATTTAGCGAAAATGCGACCGTCGGGATTTGAACCCGAGTTTTTGCCTTTCCTTTCTTGCTGGAGCTTCTTTCCAAGAAGCTCCTTGGAGGGGCAAAGTCCTACCAGGCTAGACTACGATCGCGCACGTTAGAATTGGCATGAAGGTTTAAAAGAGCTTGCCGGCCGTGCCTCAAAAACAAGAGAAAAAGATAAGTCAATGTAAAGGGCCGGCACTTCCAGTGCCGGCGCCTTCCGCTAGGCCTTTACTGCCTTGCGGCTATTATCAGTGCTGCAGGTCCGAGCTGCCTGAGGCCGCGTTTGCGCCTGACTCGGTTTGCCTTTATCAGGTAGTCCGCGGCATTCTCTGCCAGCAGTCCCTTCAGCAGCGCCTCTGCGCTCTTCGTCTCTTCGCCCTTCGCCCCCACCATCTTGAAGAGCCCCTTGAGGTCGCTGTCTTCCAGACTCTGCTCTGCGCTTGCTCGCAGTTTCTGGCGCTCGGCGGCTTTCGCGCCGCCACCCCTGATCCTCTCCACATCTATTTTCGGCATAGATAGCCCCTATCCATTTTTGGTCTGATACTTCTTTTCCACATTGTAAGTATTTAAGTCTTTTGCGGAACTTTCTAACATTGTAATGGAAAATTAGCATTGCTTTCTTTAACCTTCTCTACAAACCGCTGTGCATGGGTGCGGCAAGCGAGCCGCAACAGCACAGCAACGCATATAAGTATGAGCACAGAAATGAGTGGTGTTGGCGGCGGGGTAGCTTAGCCTGGTGGAGCGCTAGACTCATATGCATAGCATCATGAGTGACGAGCCTTATGGCTGTGACGAGAAATCTAGAGGCCGCGAGTTCAAATCTCGCCCCCGCCAAAATGCATTATGGGATTTTCTTGAGCATCATGCACAGCCCGGCATATCCTTTCTCGCCGAAGAACAATGGATAGAAGCTGGTTGCGCTCCTGATCCTCTTGCCATTTGCAACCTGTATGGTTGCCCCTTTCTTAACCATGATGAAATTTCTTATGCCTGATGGCGTGCCGAGCTTCGGGACGAACCTTATTGAGTGGTACATCTCCTTGCCGCTGGTTTCCCTGTGAGTGACTAAGTTGGATATTGTCGTTCTCACTATGTTCTCTACGTAGGCCGTGCTTCTGCTCCTGCTGAACTCCAGGCTGACGCCGCAGTCAGCGTAGTCTATCAGTGAGCCGCCATTGGCTATGGCCCTTTCCATGACCACAATCTTCTTTACTGGAATCCTTCTGGCAAGCGCCATCGCGCGCTTGTGGGTGACTATTATTATGTCAGGCTGCCTTGCAAATGTAGAGTGTATATCAATCAGATAGTCGCAGCCTTCAATCGCCTCGAGTAGCTCGAATGCCATCCTCTGCTCGGTGTTCCCATTCCTGCTGCCTGGAAAGCACCTGTTGCCATCCACGTCGACGAACCTCCTGTTCAGTGAGATGGCTGCTTCATTGGCCACGATGAGTCTCAGCCAGACGCCTGCTGGCGGATTCATGGCGAGTCTAGCGATTACTCTGCTCCCGACAAGCTCGTTGCCGTGTATTGACCCCACTACTGCTATCTTGACATTGCCAGATCCGATATCGTATGTCTTCATGCAGTCGCCCTATCTATTTACCAGTAGCACCCTTCATATCCGTACTTCTGCCCTGTGGCCGTGTTCGGGCGATACGCGCCCTGCACAAACCCTATGATTAGCACAGAGTCACCGCGCCGCCTGTCTATGCGCAAAGAATTGAACAAGCCGGTAGCTTCGCTGTCGCTAATCTTGGGTATGGAGTCGTTCAGAGGCCTGCCGTACGTCTTCCTGTCTGTGAATGTATTGGCGTTATACGACTTTGCCTTGAGCCTTTTCGCTATTTCAGAGCCTATGGCCATTGCCAGCGCCTTTTCGTACGCCGTTTGGAGCGATGCATCGGTGTTGGTATTTGGGTAGATGGCAGATACATACCTGCTTGCGCAATGGTAGACCACAGGGCTCTGCGTGCGCATAACAAGCATGTTGGGGTTTTCGTCATGCAGTGCCCTTTCCATCGATGTGTCGAACAGGTGGTGCCCCTGGCTCTCAGTCTTCAGCACTATTCCACCAAGGTATAGTACCTTGAGCCCAAACACCTTGAACGTTGAATACGCGCCGAAACCTACAAGTTCGTTGTCGTAGTAAATCAGGTGCAGCGTCTCAGCGCTGAGTATGTGGTTCCTTGCATCGTCATCAGTCATGTGCGATCCGAAGCCGTCCTTCGCGGCGCTGATGAGCTGGCTAAGCATTTCGTCAGTAAGCTCGCCACCGTAAAGGCGCATGAAGGACCATTACCTTCCGCTCTGCGCCCCTGACTAGGGACGCGTAGTACTTTTCATCCATGTCCTTGCTTTCTATTTTCCTAGTTGTGTTGGTTGTCATTCCATCACTTTCGCATTATAGTTCAGCGCAGATCTGCCAGCGTGAGTTATTGTTAGAGGCTCACCGATTCTCCGTCGTGCCACGAAACCTCGTTCGAAAAGTGCCTCCATGTTCAACTTCAGCGTGGACAGCGGTATTCTGAAATCGCCGCTTATGCGCCTTAGCACAGCGCTTTCGCTCATCGAAAAATTACAGGCAACGTGCCGTAGGATAAGGACCTGCTTCGGTTTCAGCTTTTTTATGCGACAGCGCTTAGGCTGGATGCAGCTATATGCGCTGTCGGTAGCCAGCGGCAGTCATGCACCTTCGCCATAGTCACCATCTTCCGTCATGCTTAATGGACATAATAATATTTAAAGCGGTTGGTCAGTTTTTACCGAGCTGCAATTGATTCTGCAGGCATGTTACGTCTCCTTGTATCGCCATGGCCAAAAAAACACTTCCGACGTCAAGGTGTCAGAGTCTAATGCAGCCCTGCCAAAATACGTCAGGGCAATTTCATTTTAACTGCCTTGGCAAACAGGCTTTTGAACCTGGGCGCATACGCCTTCAAATAGCCTGAGAGTTTCTCGCGGTTGGCAGTGCGCTTCAGCTCTTTGAGAACGTCTTTCCTAAGGTAGTGCTTGAAGTATACGAAATCGATGAGTGTTTTTTCAATGTCTGACACAGGAATCCAAAAGTCATAGTACTTGACGAGCTCGTACCCAAAAAACAGCTCCTTGTCAATCCTCTGCACTACGTAATTGTTTCCCAAGAACGTCCTTAACCCAGTCCTGACTTTCCTAGGGGTTATGACGACAGGGTTTGTGCCTTGCTCCCATAGTTTTCTTATTGTGAGGGCATTCTCAAGGCCGTAGTAAAAGGGCTGGAAGGCGAAGCCGACCGTAGTCATGTCATTGTGGAGCGTGTATACCCCCTTTGTTATCCTGGACAGCTTGCCGTCATGCATCAGGTAGTTGATAAGCCTCTTGAGGTATGCGTCACTTATGCCTTTTGGTTTTAGAGCTGTCCTGATGTCTGTAAGCGTCGCTACTGGAAAGCCGGGGTCGCTGAAATGCTCCAAAACAAATCTTATATACTTCAAGAGAAACGCCCCCTTATGTGCTCAACCATGTTCCTGAACGAGGGCACGGGCCCGGCATAGATCAGCGCTGCAAGGTCCTTCTCATTGACGGGCTTCTCTATCCTATCGGTAAACGCAAGCACTTTGCCCCTTATGCTGCGTGTGTCCTTGACGTAATCGCTGAGTATATACATGTCGTAGATGTCACGTATGAATCTCCGGTCGGAGTACGCTGCCATCTTCTCGAGTATCAGCTCTTCTGCAGAGAGCGCCAGCACCTCGGTGTACGTGCCGTCGACCTTCTCGAATCTCATTGCTACGGGATGCAAACCCTTTTTCGCGTAGTTCATTTCCACCTTAAGGTATGCGCCCTCGAACGAGAACGCCATGAAAATCAGATTTCTGGTGTCTTTTATCTTTTCCACCCTCACGCCCTGGGCGGTTGCGACAGATAGAATACTCCCCTTCAGCTCCTTGAGCTCTTTTTTGGACGAAACGTACGCGTCTATGTCATATGATAGCCTGCTACCGGAGAAGCAACGCCATATTGCCGTACCTCCATGCAGCACAATCCTGCTGTCGGCTTGGTACAGCGCTGTTACTACCATGTCCTGGAACTTCGCGAGATCTTGGTATTCGCGTCTCTTCAGCAGCTTTATTATTGGTAGGTCCATATGAAAACCTAAGTTACAATTAAATGTAACTTAAGTTATAAATATTTTTCTATGCCCCATGCAGACGCCTAGATAAGGAATGCTTTTAGCAGCAGCGCTCTAGTTAGTCTGTTCCTTGGCGAACAGGTGCGCCGTTCCTTAGTCTGAGGGCCCTACTCATCATCTTGTCAACACTCAGCCCTTCTGCCTGGTTTCCAGACAGAACTCAGCCACCTTCACCATGTTCTTTGCCATTTCAGTTATAAGGTAGACTTCCAGCCTGTCGAACCCCTTCGTTATGGCACTGAATATTTTGTCGCGCTCCTCTATTGCCAACTCGAGGGCACCGAAGTTGCCTTCAAAGGCAGACATGCACAGCTCCAGCTCCTTGTCAAGCTCGTCGAACACCCCCAGGCTGGCTCTCGCAACGGGCCTCTGCGAGAGTTCATATATCTCGTCTGCGACCAGTTCCAGCAGCTGGAAGACATCGAAGTACTTTACCGCATTCTTGCCTTCGGCTATGTTGGCATACCTCACTCCCAGGGTAAAGAACCGATTGACGGATTCCTCTGCGTACGCGATGCCTGCCCTCTCGCCTTTGCCCATCTGCATCAACTCGTCAGTTATTATTGATTTCAGTCTAACCAGAATCTTGTCCGGGGTTACTTCCTTCATCTCCGTGAAGTCGGCAAGCACGATGGACTTGCTTGACCTGCTCATTACCTCAAATCCTGGGCAGAACGATTTTGCAGTCTCTTGTATCGACTTGAACTGCTCGTCGGCGTTGTCGCTCTTTGAACGGACAGTTAGCTTCTTGACGCCTGACCTGTAGTACAGGCCGGCCCAGCGCCCCGCAACCTCGGGGCTCACCTTTGAATCTAAGGTCAGCTCCGCCTCCTTGTTTATCTTGGACCCGGCAGCTACTACGAGATTCCCGGAATCATCCTCATATACCGACAGGCTCTTATCTGCTGAGATGCCGCTCGCTTCGACCCATGCCTTTGGCAGCACCATCGCCCAGCTCCTGTCGCCGAACTTGAAGATATGTTTCTCCATATTATATATACTATATGTTAGTATATATATATTATATAGCCAAATTATATATATTTGAATAAACGCTATAGTACTGGTGTGTGTATGGAAAAAGAAACGCGAGAAAAACTTGATGCGGCAAAAGACGGAAGAAAGAATGGTGGTGCACCAGAGATATTTACATTAAGCCCAAAGCAAGAAATCCTCAGATACAGTATAATAGCAAGGACAACGACAGATCCAGAAGTTTTAGAAAAGCTCGCAGACAAAAAGGAATTTGAAATAGTATTTGATATAGTTCATAACAAGAACGTTGGATCGAAGGCACTTGCTAAGCTCGCGACTTACAAATCGGAAATTATAAGGGAAGAGGTTGCAGAGAACGAAAAGACACCAGTTTCAGTTTTAGAGTCTCTCGCGCATGATGAAAGCCCTAACGTGCGCTGGCATCTTGCCATGAATCCGAAGACACCAAAAGCAATTCTAGAGGTGTTATCTTCGGATAAAGAGTGGTTAGTGAGAAGCGGCGTTGGAGAAAATCCAAATTCTCCTGCACGAATCCTTGAGAAATTAGCTAAAGATCCAGAAAGCAGTGTCAGAGCAGATGTGGCTGAAAATGCTAGCACGCCAATTGAAACAATAAGAAACTTGGCAAATCGTTATGATAGCAACCCCAATATCGCGGTAAACGCAGGAAGAAATCCGAGCCTCGACGCCAAAACCATAGAAGAATTCTCAAGGCATCCAAATTCGGACGTTAGAGATGGCGTAGCGCAGAATGAACACACACCAATTAGTATTCTAAGGCGACTTTCTCAAGATTACAATGCATACGTAAGGTCAGGCGTCGCCTACAATGCTAAGACGCCAAGTAATTTGCTAACTGAACTTTCAAGGGATTCTGATAGTCGGGTTAGAGAAGGCGTGGCCCAAAATGCCAACACGCCAAAAGAAACCCTTGACAGCCTCGTAAGCGATAAGGATTTTACAGTTATTGAGAGGCTAGCCTATAACAAAAACCTGCCTGTCGGTGCCCTGATTAAACTATCAAATAGTGGTGATGCCGCCTACCGAGTAGTTGCAGCAGAAAACCCAAACACGCCTTACGATACCCTCGTTAAGCTTGCAACAGACGACGACGATGGGGTAAGAGCAGCAGTCGCAAGAAACTCTAATGTGCCAGCAGATTTGCTTGTAAAGCTCTCTAATGACCCTTCAGATTACGTCAGAAGCTGGATCAGTGATAGGGATAGCTTGCCGAAGAAAGCATTAGCACTCCTTCGTAATGATAAGGTAAATTACATCCAAGATAAGGCGTTAGCACTATCGGCGTTAAGGAAAGAGAGTAGGTTATACCAGAACGGATAAATTTGTGCAACGTGATAAAATGATACCAAAAACATCAGAGAAAGAGACGGCAAAAAGTGCAGGCAAGGTTTTTGCAGACGGCTTCGCGCCACTAGAAAAAGCGCTTAGGGAAAAGGCGTTTAAGGCGTTGGAGGTAAAGTACAACAAGAGTTCTTATGGAGAGCCGTCTCAGAAGGAAGTATTATACGATGACTGGAAAGACGAGCTAGGCAGACTTGGATACTTTAACGGAATAGGAGATTTCGATTATTTAAGAGAATTTCCGACATTTTCTGCTCTGCTTAACGAGTTAAAGTTGAATATTGAGACAGTCAAAGCGAACAGGTTAGAAGCGGGTAAAATTGAGCTGCCATTGCACCATGATAGGCAAGACATACCAAACTACCAGTCATTTGATCAACATGAACGTTTAGAATCGACATTGGGCAAAATGCTGGAGATGGGAGGGATGCTATGGCAAATGAGACGCGGGGATATCGATGTGAAACTGAATGAAATGTACAACAGTTCTGGAAAAAATCCTGTCGTATGGAGTATCCTCAAAAGTGTCCGTGATGAGTTCCTTCTGACTGAGATGAATAACTGCATAAATGAGAAGAGGATAGAGGCGCTGAAGAGGAAGGAGGAAGCCGGCGTTAAATAATGAACGATAAATTTGTGCAACGTGATAAAATGGAACCGACAACACTGAGAAAACCAACAGACAGAAAGAAACTCGAGAACAGCAAAGCTGTTTCGACGCCGTTTACTGCGGAAAGATTTGTTGATATGGTAAAGGCACTCGGAGAATTGGACGCAGCCAACGGCGAACCCGTTTCGCCATCGGTTAGTGATGATGACCATTATATTGACACGTTTGTCAAAATACATCCTTCTGAGTTCAATAGGGTTCTGGAACTCTCTATAGATGAATACAAAAACGCTGTCAAAACTAGTAATGATGTAGCTCGTGAAAATTTCGAGTATCTATTGGTTTGCTTATGCAGTTTTGCAATAGCCAATAAGAACGGCGATGCAGAATATGCAGATATAAACCCTAGCATAAAGCTATTGACTAATGTCTTATGGCTCCCAGATAACGATAATTTCGAGGCAAATGATACAAAGAAGAAGCTGATCGAGGCCTTCCAGCCGCTCAGGAAAAGGGGGTCGGAAGAGGAGTCGGAAGAGTGAGATTATGATAAAAACCCGGCGATTAGATAACAAGGAAGGCAACATAAACCCCGGGATTGAGGCTAAGATTCAGAAGTGCTTGGAGTAGCAATGGAGATGAAAGAATACCCGGATAAGGTAACGGGCCATGAAGAATGCGCTGTTTCAAAGATAGGAGGGTTTATGATCCAGAGAGGGTGCTCACCGAGAGAGATTACTTTAGATAGGATTTTAGGCTAGAATAATATATGCATGACATTATCAAAGCGGAAACGCTTTGGGCAGACGCACCCTGAGCTCTGAATATTCGCTTGTCGAACCGTACCTTTCTTTGATGGACGAGAGTCTGCTCCTGACCTCATCTTCCGTCAAGTTCCTTGCACGCGCCACCATGCGCACAGTGCCCTCGAAATCCTCGTGGCACGTCTCGTAGCAGTTGCACATTCCGGTAAGCAGCTCCTTTTCCGCATAGTCCATGCCATCACATGAGAAGCAAAATGTAGCGAGAGGCCGTAGCCCCCTTTCTGTTTTAGGCAGCATTCAACTGAGCGGCATTATAGCCTTGCATGCTCACCGTGCGGCGCATCGGCGCGTTTCAGCCCTTGGTTGCGCTCGTCGCGTCATCGCAATTGCAACTTCAGGGTATCGTTTCTGTTCCGAATTATGCCTTGGGCACATCCGCACTCTGCATGAGGGGAGCTTCCTCCTTTCGGTAAGCTGCCCGCCTCCCGCTACGATAGAACTGCTCATCGAAGATATTAAACCCTTTCCGCAAGGTATTTTAGACTTTAGTGACACACAGGTCTGATTGGAAAGTGGGCGAAACCGTGAAGGTATTGTTTGTGTGCAAATTCAACGTCGGCAGGAGCCAAATGGCCGAAGCATTCTTCAACAAGCTGTCAAAGAGGAACCGTTCGACCAGCTACGGCATCGACCCGTATTACGTAAAGCGCTACAATGCCAAGGTTGCAAATTACCCAAAATCGAGGGTAGTCGATGTGATGGCCGAGAAGGGCATAGATGTATCTAGGAACAGGATAAAGATGGCCAATAAGAAAATGGTTAAAGATGCCGATATGGTAATCGCCATCATGTCGAGCGAGAGGGCAAAGAAAGATCTGCCGAAGTATATAACCAATTCCCCAAGATTCAGGCTGTGGGAGATAGAGGATGCAAACGCGAAACATGCAAGCTCTATGTACGAGGCGCAGTCCAGGAACAGGGACAAGATATATGCGCTGGTCAAAAGGCTGGTGAATGAGATAGGCTAGCCATATATCGAATCGCATGCGTGGAATCTGCGGAACGTCGCGCGCCTTTTTAGCTCTTTATTCCTTATATGGTGTGATCGCATGATGCTGTTCGGCTTCGGCGGCTCGCTCGTGAGCGAGATAATACTCGTGGCGCTGATAGCGCTCGTCGTGTTCGTCATATTCAAGCTTGGCAGGCTCATACTGAAGGTGATATTCGGCATAATAGCGAACAGCATACTTGGCATTATATCGATATTCGCGCTGAACTACTTCATGGGCATGGGCATACTGATAAACGCGTATGTGCTGCTCGCCACTGCGCTCTTCGGCCTCCCGGCCGTAGGCACTATGGTAATACTCAGGCTGGCAGGAGTGCCAGTATAGGGATCATTGCATCGCGAGCCTGACGTCGCTCTCTTCAACGGTCTTGCGCTTCGCGTGCTTCGAGAGCATGACGGCCTTCTTGGCTATGTCGTACGCGTTCTTGTTGAGCCTCTCCTGGAGGGCGCGAACCGCGCTGTCGCTTACGCGTTCTGCGCCGGCTTCCTTGAGCATGCGCCTAATCATGGATTTGTTTATGTACATCAACGCACCTTGCGCCTGAAGCATATCGCATTATAGTATTAAAGCCCTTGCCCGACGGCCGCTGTGCCTTCTACAGAGATTTCCGCGCTCTCCCTGTAGTCTTCTTTCAATAAGCCCAGCAGCACATTGTCGATGAAGGCCTTGCCGTCGTATCCGTCCTGCCTGGCTATGCCTTCGCGAACCATTCCAAGCGATTCCAGAAGCTTTATGGAACGCAGGTTTGTCGCGAAGGCTGTAGCGTATATCCGATTGAAGTTCAGCACGTTGAACGCCAGGTGCATCATGAGCCTTGCGCCTTCCTTCGTGTAGCCCTTGCCCCAATGCTCCTCGCCGCACCAGAAGCCTATTTCTGCTTTCTTGTCGATGAACTTCACGTTCTTCAAGCCGACCACGCCTATCAGCGCGTTGCCTGACTCGAGCCGCATGGCGAGATGGAACTCGCGCATTGCGAGCAGGCTCTCCCTGGCGAATTGTATGAATGAAAGCGCATCGCTCCTTGTGTAGGGGCTCGGGAACTCTCCCTGCGAGGCTATGCTCCTCGCTATGTTAGGATTGCTGGCCAGGCGCGCCATCTCGTCTGCGTCGTCTGTGCTCAGCTCAGACAGGTATACCCTGAAGCCCTTGCCAAAAAGTTTCATCAGACTGATTTGCGGATTCAGCAATAAATAGGCAGCGCATTGGTTGATTTCTGTGAGCTGGGTTACATAGCCGAAAAACCGGCATTCTTAGTAACTTATATATTACTTTTGGTATAAATAGTTAGCAGGCCTGCAAGCGTTAGTTGTAGCAGTAGGGCTCATTGTGCCTGGTGAGCTGTTGGTTTTCGGAGAGGATCTGTTGGTAGAACACGAATTGCTCAGCGGGAGCGATGCGCTGAAGATAGCAAAGAAGTTCGGCGCGCCACTTGAGAAGTTCCCGAAGATATTCAGTGACGATCCCCAGGTGCTGAAACTCAACGCGAAACCCGGCGATCTTGTGCTCGTGCACAGACAGGATCCGACGGGCTCCTACGACTACTACCGCTACGTTGTCGAGAGATAACTGCGCATGCGCGCTGGCTGGCCCAACCAGTGGTCTGAATGAGCAACACCCACGAACTAGTCGAATCCTACCTCAAGTCCGGCTCCATAGCGCAGCAGCAGCTCGACAGCTACAACCGCTTCATAATGACAGGCATAAACCGCATAGTTGAGAGCCAGAGCCTGATAGAGCCAGAGGTATCTGATTTCGCGATAAAGCTTAGCAGCATAAGGCTTGAGCAGCCGATAGTGATAGAGAGCGACAGCTCCACGAGGCGCATAATGCCGCACGAAGCCCTTGCAAGGAACCTTAACTATTCGGCGCCGATGTACATAACGTACACGCCCATAATAAGCGGGATAGAGAAGACGGACGCCATGGGTGAGGCATATGTCGGCGAGCTGCCGGTGATGGTCAAAAGCAATCTCTGCTACGCGAAGGGCATGACGAGGCAGCAACTTGCAGCTGAGCACGAGGATCCCGACGACCCGGGCGGCTATTTCATAATAAAGGGCACGGAGCGCGTGCTCGTAGGCATAGAGGACCTGGCGCCGAACAGGATGATAACCACTAAGGAGAAGGGAGAGATGGTAACGAAGGTGTTCTCGACTACCGTAAGCTTCAGGGCGAGGTGCAGCATATCGCGCGACGAGTACGGCCTCTACACAATACTCTTCCCTACGCTGAGCAAGGGCATAAGCCTCATGCTCATACTAAGGGCGCTGGGCATGCAGCTCAAGGACGCGCACACGCTCGTGGAGAACGACGAGGTAAAGAACGACATGCTCTTCAACATAGAGATGAGCAAGGCCAAGGAGATGGAGCCCAAGGACGCGCTCATGGAGCTCGGCCGCATAACGGCGCCGAACCAGGCACAGACCTACCAGGAGAAGAGGGCCGAGACGCAATTGGACACCTACATACTGCCGCACCTCGGCACCACGCCTGAATCCCGCAAGGACAAGGCGCGCTACCTCGTGCGCATGGCCGAGCGCGCGTCGCTCGTTGCCTACGGCTACATAAAGCCCGACGACAAGGACCACTACGCGAACAAGCGCGTCAAGCTTGCCGGCGACCTGCTCGAGGAATTGTTCAATACCGCTTTCAAGGCCTTCGTGAAGGACATAAAGTACCACGTCGAGCGCACGACCGCAAGGGGCCGCAGGCTCACGGTCAAGACGAACATAAACCCGGATACGCTCACCGAGAAGATATTATACTCGATGAGCACGGGCTCGTGGCCGGCAGGCCAGACCGGCGTGTCGCAGGTTCTCGACAGGATAAACTACTTCGGCACGCTGGCGCACCTCAGGCGCATAAAGTCGCCACTTGCAAAGAAGCACCCGCACCTGAAGGCGAGGGACGTGCACGGCACGCACGTGGGCAAGCTCTGCCCGAGCGAGACGCCAGAGGGCACTGAGGTTGGCCTGACGCGCTACCTGGCGCTCATGGCGAAGGTAACGGTTGGCGCCGACCATAAGATACTGGAGCAGAAGATGAAGGAGCTCAAGCTGCTGTGACGCTTTCAGATTATTGGTGAGTATGTTGGCTGACGATAGGAATTCATCGGGTAAAGAGGCGAAATGCCGCATATACCTCGACGGCAGGGAGATAGGCACCGTCGATGACGGCCAGGCATTCGCGAACGAGATGCGCGAGAACAGGCGCAAGGGCGTCATATCGAACGAGATTAACGTTTCCTATGCGAAGAAGCTCAACGAGGTGCACATCAACGCCGACCGCGGGCGCGTGCGCAAGCCGTACATAGTGGTAAGCGATGGCAAGAGCGCGTTCACCGACGAGCTGAAGCAGAAGCTCAAGAGCGGAGAGATAGACTTCAACTACCTTGTAAGGAGGGGCGTCATAGAGTACCTCGATGCCGAGGAAGAGGAGAACATCAGCGCCGTGATAGACGAAAGCTCGATTACCGACAAGACGACGCACTTGGAGATAGACCCCACGTCGCTGTTCGGGCTGACGGTCAACGCCAGCGTATTCCCGGAATTCAACAGCATGGGAAGGCACCCTATAGCATGGAACTTCATGAAGCAGGCGCAGGGGCTCTACGCCACGAACTTCGGCGAGCGCTACGACGCCAGGGCGTTCATACTCTACTATCCGCAGGTGCCCATAGTCAACAGCGTGACGTACCGCACACTCGGTCTCGACAGGCACGCGAACGGCCAGAACATGGTCGTGGCGCTGGTAACGTACTACGGCTACGACATGCTCGATTCTGTGGTGCTCAACAAGGCCTCTGTTGACAGGGGCCTCGGCAGAAGCCTGTTCCTGCGCTCCTACACCGACGAGGAACGCAGGTACCCCGGCGGCCAGCAGGACCACTTCGGTGTGCCTGCCGCAACTATAGAGGGGTACAAGGGCGAGCACGCGTATTCGAAACTCGGCGAGGACGGTATAGTGGAGCCCGAGCTCGTGGCTGACGAAAACGATGTCATAATAGGCAAGGTATCGCCGCCAAGGTTCCTAGAGGAGCAGACAAGCTTCGGCATAGGCGAGGAGAAGCGCCGCGACAACTCGACGATGCTGCGCTCCGGCGAGCTAGGCGTAGTGGACAGCGTGATGTTCAGCGAGACCACGGGCGCGACGCGCATAGTCAAGATAAGGATAAGGAGCGAGAAGGTGCCTGAACCCGGCGACAAGTTCGCCAGCAGGCAGAGCCAGAAGGGCGTCGTAGCGCTCATAGTCAACCAGGAGGACCTGCCGTTCACCAAGGACGGCCTGGTGCCTGACATGATAATCAACCCACTGGGCCTGCCGAACAGGATGACATTCGGGCACATGATTGAGATGCTTGGCGCAAAGGCAGCCTCGCTGGAGGGCAGGCAGATTGATGGCACGCCATTCTCGGCAAACGGCGAGAAGCTCATAGACGAGTACGGCAAGATTCTGGAGCAGCACGGGTTCGACAAGTTCGGTGACGAGGTGCTGTACGACGGCCGCACCGGCAAGAAGATGGTTGCCAAGATATTCACTGGCGTTGTGTATTACCACAGGCTCTGGCACATGGTGAGCCTCAAGCAGCAGGTCAGGAGCCGCGGACCGGTCCAGATACTGACGCGTCAGCCAACCGAGGGCAAGCCTAGGCGCGGCGGGCTCAAGTTCGGCGAGATGGAACGCGATGCGCTTGTCGGGCATGGCGCCTCGCTGCTGATAAAGGATCGCATGCTGGAGCAGAGCGACAGGGCCTTTGTGTGGGTGTGCAAGGAGTGCGGCGACATCGGCTACTACGACTACACCAAGAACACGGCCGTATGCCCGACGTGCGGCAGCAGCAACGTCGAGGAAGTGGAGATGAGCTACGCCTTCAAGCTGCTGCTTGACGAGCTGAAATCGATGCATATCCTGGCCAGGATAAGGCTCAAGAGCGATTAGGTGTGAGAATGCAGGCAGAAGCCATAGACCACATAAGGTTCACGACGATAAGTCCAGAGATGGTTAAGAAGATGAGCGTAGCGAAGCTCATAGTGCCCGACACCTACAACGAGGATGGCTACCCGATAGACGGAGGGCTGGTAGACCAGCGCCTCGGCGTGATAGACCCTGGCTTGAAGTGCAAGACCTGCGGCGGCAGGGCGAAGACGTGCACAGGCCATTTCGGGCACATAGAGCTCGTCAGGCCGGTCATACACCCCGAATTCGCGAAGACGGTATACCTGCTGCTGCAGTCGACGTGCGAGAGCTGCCACCGCATCCTTCTCGACGAGAAGCAGATGGAGCAGTTCAAGCCAATAGTAAGGAACCTTATAACGACAGATGCCATAATCGAGGACAACATCGAGACCGAGGGCAAGCTCGCCATGCTCACGAAGAAGCTGAAGAGCGTCAAGAAATGCCCGCACTGCGACACCCCGCAGCAGAAGATAAAGTTCGAGAGGCCGACGTTCTTCTACATCAACGGCAACAAGCTGAAGCCAGATGAGATACGCGACTGGCTGAGCA
This sequence comes from Candidatus Marsarchaeota archaeon, assembly GCA_023473665.1. Taxonomy (NCBI): domain Archaea; kingdom Thermoproteati; phylum Thermoproteota; species Candidatus Martarchaeota archaeon. Next base: position 347,986 of record JAMCYM010000002.1, read on the forward strand.
AGGTCAGCGACGACGATTTGGCGTATTTTGGCATAGACGGGAAGGCGACGAGGCCGGAATGGCTTATCCTCACCATGCTGCTCGTGCCGCCCGTGAACGTGAGACCGTCGATAACGCTTGAGACCGGGGAGCGCAGCGAGGACGACCTGACGCACAAGCTTGTAGAAATAATGCGCATAAACCAGCGCCTTGAGCAGGACATAGATGCGGGCGCGCCACAGATCATAATAGATGACCTCTGGGAACTGCTCCAGTATCACGTGACAACGTATTTCAACAACGAAACGCCTGGTGTGCCAGTCGCAAGGCACAGGAGCACACGGCCGCTCAAGACGCTTGCGCAGAGGCTCAAGGGCAAGGAAGGAAGGCTGAGGTACAACCTGAGCGGCAAGCGCGTGAACTTCTCGGCCAGGAGCGTCATATCGTGCGACACGCGCATAGGCATAAACGAGATAGGGCTGCCTAGGCGCCTTGCCGAGAACCTGACCGTGCCGTTCTACGTCACGAAATGGAACCTCGAGGCAGGAAAGAAGCTTCTGTCAAGTACCGAATGGCCTGGCGTGCTCAACTTCATAGGCAGGGACGGCATGCGCAAGCGCATCACCGAGCTGAACAGGCAGGAGCTGCTCGGCGCGGTCGAGCCAGGGATCATTCTCGAGCGCCAGCTCATGGACGGCGACCTTGTGCTGTTCAACAGGCAGCCCACTCTGCACAAGTTCTCGATAATGGCGCACAGGGTGAGGGTGCTGCCGGGAAAGACGCTCAGGGTCAATGTCAATATAACGATGCCGTACGGCGCCGATTTCGACGGCGACGAAATGAACATACACGTGCCTCAGAGCCTCGAGGCCCAGGCCGAGGCGAAGTACCTCATGCAGCCCAAGGAGCTGCTGCTCTCCTCAAGGGACGGCAGGCCGATATCGTTCCTCATAGAGGACCAGATCGCGGGCATATACCTGCTCACCAAGGACGGCGCAATGCTGACCAAGGAAGAGGCATGCCTCATGCTGGCGAGCATAGGAATACACGAACTGCCGAAGGCCGAGAAGGGCGGGCTCTACAGCGGCAAGGCAATATTCTCTGTAACATTGCCGAAGGGCTTCAACTACGAGGAGAAGAGCCCCAAGGGCAGGATTGTGATAAAGGACGGCAAGCTGATTGAGGGAGCAGTAGGCACGACCTCTGTCGGCGGCGGGGGCGCGCTGCTCTCAAAGCTTTTCATCGAATACGGGGCCGAAGCGACCAGCGATTTCCTATTCAAGGCAGGCGCGCTGGCCCTCAGGATGGACTACCAGCACGGCCTCACGGTCAGCATACGCGACTACTACAACACGCCGGAGATGAACCGCGAGCGCGACGCTATAAACAAGGAGGCCGAGGAGCGCGTGAGCGCGCTCGTAGACAGCTACAAGGGCAAAAAGCTCGAGAGCCTGCCCGGATACACCAGGAGGGAGACGTTCGAGATACTTGTCATAGCAGAGCTGGCGCATGCCAGGGAGCGCGCGGTCGGCTACCTCAACAAGGCGCTCGACGAGAGCAACAACGCCTACCTCATGGCCACGATAGGCGCCAGGGGCGCGCTGCTCAACATGGCATGGATAAAGATGCTGCTCGGGCAGCAGCAGGTGCGCGGCAAGCGCCCCTCCAGGGGCTACAGCGGGCGAGTGCTGCCCTACTTCAAGAGGAACAGCAAGGACCCCAAGGAGAAGGGCTTTATCGAGCAGGGCCTGATGAGCGGCCTCACGCCATTGCAGATGTACATGCACGCCATGGGATCGCGCGACTCCACAATGACGAAGTCGCTCGTGACTGCAGTGAGCGGCTACCTGCAAAGGCGGCTCATAAACGCGCTCCAGGACTTCTACATCGACACGAACCTCAGCGTCAAGGACGCGAGCGGAGCGCTCATACAGACCATATACGGAGGCGACGGCATTGATCCGGCCATGGCGGTAGTCATGGGAAAGAGCAGGTGATTTGATGGCGAAAGGGAAAGACGAAGCCAAGATAGCTGTCGGCGAGCCGGTGGGCGTCGTCGCCGCCCAGTCCATGGGAGAGCCCTCGACGCAGATGGTGCTCAGGTCGTTCCACTCAGCAGGAATGTCGTCTGTAGTGACCACCACTGGCCTGCCGCGCATCATAGAGATCATAGACGCGAGGAAGAAGCTCGGCTTCCCGATAATGCACGTGTTCATGGAGAAGGGCTCAGAAAAGAGCTACGAGAAGGCCAAGGCGGTCAAGCGCAAGATAGAGGGAGTGAGGCTCGGCTCGGTGCTCAGCTCGTTCGAGGAGAACCTTAGGAGCGCGACCATGGAACTGGCGTTTGACAGGGAGAAATTGCAGGCCAACGACCTCACGGTCAAGGCGGTGCTTGATAGGATAAGGCGGGGCTTCGAAACCGTAGAGGTGTCGAGCGACGGCGACAGGGCGACGTTCAAGTACAAGGGCAAGCGCGACATAAAGGGCGTGCGCATGACATTTGTACGCATCAGGGGCCTGACCGTTGCTGGCCTCGACGGCATAAGCAAGGCTGTCATACAGCAGGACGACAATGGCAACTTCTACATAATGACCGCAGGCAGCAACGTGGCGGGCGTAGCTGCCGTGCCCGGCGTGAACAAGGAAAGGATCTACTCGAACGACATCTTCGAGATCGAGAAGGTCTACGGCATAGAGGCCGCAAGGAACCTCATCGCGTATGAGCTGTCCAAGACGATAAGCGACGAGGGCTTTACCGTGAGCTTCAGGCATGTGGCGCTCATAGCTGACGCCATGACGTACAGCGGCAAGATAAGGAGCGTGGGCAGGCACGGCATCACGGGCGACAAGAGCTCGGTGTTCGCGAGGGCCGCATACGAGGAAACGGTCAAGCACTTCGTCAACGCTAGCGTATTTGGGGAGCGCGACATACTGAAGGGCGTGGCGGAGAACATACTCATAGGCAAGCAGGTCAATGTAGGCACGGGGCGCATAAAGCTCACGATAAGGAAGGACGACCTGAAGAAGATAAAGGCTGCCAGCGAGTGATGCGCATAAATATGTTTGCTCTCAACTTCTAAACGCGTTTAATAGTAGCATTACGCATTTGCGTTTGTTTGGTGTTTGGTGTGGAAATGACCCAAGAAAGGCCATTCGACCTGCTCAACAAGTCTGTTGGGCAGCAGGTCCTGATAAGGCTGAAGAACAACATGAGCGTGAGGGGCAAGGTCACGAGCTTCGACGCACACATGAACCTTGTGCTCGAGAACGCCGAGGAGCTCGATGACGGGGAGCTGAAGGCCAAGCTCGGCACGATACTGCTCAGGGGCGGCAACATAATATTCGTGTCGCCAGTCTGATTCTCGCTGTGCTTGCTGCGGGCTTGTAGCGTAACGGTAGCGCACCTGCATGGCATGCAGGGGGTTGCGGGTTCGAATCCCGCCAAGTCCACAATGCCCTTTATAAGCGTGAAACCCTAATTTTGCAACGCGACTGTATATTGCTTAAGCAGCTGTTCCGCCAAGAAAACGGCGAAGTGCTTCTGGTCGCCTTTATCTGCATACTCGATGCATCTGTAATACTCTTCTTTGTTTGCAACTTCAATTACCACTGCAGGAAAATGATTTTTCAGCAGAATCCAATTCATCAGTAACCTGGCGGTTCTGCCATTGCCGTCTGTGAATGGGTGTACATTCACCAGCTTGTTGTGCATCAATGTCGCTAATTCTACTGGATGCAATGCCTTTTTTTGCTTCCTGTATTCTTCAAACAGTTTTTGCATAAGGCCAGCTATCTCTAGAGCTTTTGGAGGGATATACTCTGATCCCATTATCCTAACACCGCCGTCCCTATAATCGCCTTGAATCCTGCACGAAGTATTCTTTGTTATTTCATATTGGATCTCGCATAAAAACTTCTTGTTGAGCCCCCCTTTATGTTTTTTAACAAATTCCCATGCATCCAGAGAGTTCAATGCCTCAACCACATCCTCGGTTCTTGACCCTTCTGGCGCTATTTTGTCGGAAATGACCAGTGCAGTTTGCCTAAGCGTTAATTTATTGCCCTCAATCGCGTTAGTGTTATAGGTGTAACGCACCAGGAAATCCTTTGGAAGCGCGTTATCTGGCGCTTTGTTAAATACGATTATAGAAGCTCTTAAGTCATCCAGCTTTTCCATCAGTTCCTTAGATAGCCATCTGCTATTATATTGACTTGCCGCCATTTTCTCTATTTCAAGAAAGTATTGCTGCAATTCTTCATGCTTAGGAATTTCCCTACCGAGGAATATCCTTATTTTTTTAACTTTTGCAGCAGAAGTTCTGATGCTCTTCACTAGGTAATAGTAATAATGTTTCCCGTGGAGCTGCTTTTCTATGAATGGCATATGTATGTCTACAACATTAGAATATTTAAATTTTGTGGTCATAATGTCTACAAACTACTAAATAGCAATAAATGTAGCCATATGGTATATCCTCTGCATAAAAGACACAGATGTTCGCATTTTACGAAAATAAAATCTGCGGTGGCTATATGAAAAAAATGTCTGACGACAAGCTAGGGAATTCTCACCCGTTCGCAACGGAAAGGCCGCGGGTGCGATTCCCGCCGAGCCCACTAATACGGGCTTCTGAGCTTGCCTGCGGACGCAGGTCCCTTATACCTCTTTATGAAGTTCGTCACTATTTTTGCAGTGCGTTTGTCATACCGCTTCAGGTACTCGCGGATCTTATCCCTGCTTATTGCCCTGAGAAGATCGCTGTAGTTTTGGATTGGCAGCTTTACCTTGTAATAGAAAAGGTCTATCAGGGTTTTCTCCGGATCCGATACAGGAACATTAAGTGTGCCGTATTTGACTATGTCAAACCCGAAGAAGTATCTTGCAGGTATATGGTGGACGAATACTAGCTCCTTCTTATCCCCGAATATGCTTATAGTTGAGTTGCGAACTTTCCTTATAGTTAAAATGTCTGGCTTTGAATTCTGCGTCCAGAGGTCCCTTATTGTCAGTGCGGACAGCAGCCCGTAATAGAAAGGACCGTATGCGAAGCCTGCAATCATTATGTCCTTCCTAAAAGTATATACCCCCTTCTTCACAGTGTATAGCTTACCGCTGGCCTTCATGTATGAGACCAGTCTGGAGATGTTTGATGCCTTAAGCCTTCTGCTCTTGAAGTAAAGCATAAGGTCTCTATTCGTGAATACCGGATAGCTTGAAAAATGTTCTGCTATCTCTTTAACTATTGCCATCTAACCACCTCTTTATCCTGTCGATCATCATTTCAAATGATGGCGGCAAACCTGCAATTATAAGGTGACCCAAGCTGCCAATGTCCGGCGGCGGATTGCCATTTATTTTGTTAAGCAATGACCTTAGTCTCTTTACGGTTGTGGCGTCACGCTTGTCAATCAATGATGTTAGGTAATAAATGTCGTATAGGTCATTCGCCTCCGGATGCTTGAATTTGCCCGCGTTGTCCAGCTTGTCTTCGTAGGTAGCTATTTTCTCGTTTAGCAATTCCAGAGGACTAAGCGACAGCACAACAATCTTGCTGCCATCGATTTTTGTATATTCCGATTCCTTGCCGTTTTTGTACTTGAAATTTATGTCAATTTTCATTTTAGTATTGGATTCCACTAGAAAGTGCATCGTGTCTGTTGCATTTTCGTATCCTTTCTCCTTCATGCTGAACCCTGACTCTTTCAGGAAGTCCGAAAGCTCCTTGTAGTGACGCATTTTGTCTTCAGAGGTCTTGGCATCTAGATAAAAGTCCAAATCGCGTGAGAACCTGTTCCCGCCATAGCATCTCCATATCGAAGTGCCTCCGTGGAATACCAGCCCCGCATACTTGCTATAAAGTAGCTCTACCAGGGCATCCTCCAGCTTTGCCTTCTCCGTCTGCGATGCATCCCTTATATCCATCAAATCACAAATACATTTTATTACAATTTTATGTAATAATATGCACTTACATATTTAAATGCTTTATGGTGGCTTTGGACCCATACGAGGTTCTCCGATACTGCGGGTGCGATTCCCGCCGAGTCCATTCTACGTGTCCCTCGTTGGTATGCGCATATCCTCACCGAATACAATTTATATCTGACTACAAGAGTACTACCTATATGCACAGGTCTAATGAGATGCCACAGATTATAAGGGAGGTCGGATTCGGCTTTAATTGGAGTTCGAAAAAGGTCTGGAAGCTTGACATACCAGTTACGGGTATGCAAATGAGCGAACTACAATGGCATTTCAATATACCTTTCTGGAATAAGCCGGGCGGGTACTATGACCTAAAGCCAAATGAGGTCATGGAAAATCCTGAAACATACAAAGCCGAATATGACAGAGTTATTGGATCAGATTTAAAACATCCGATAGATGTAATGCAAAACAAGGGCAGATGGTTGATACTTGACGGCTTGCACAGGCTAGCCAAAGCGAAATTGTTAGGTATGGATACCGTCAAGGTAAGGAGGATACCGCGTAGTAAAATACCTAAGATACAAATATAGCCATACAGGAAGGGACTTACAATTTTGTTGGAAGCGCAGTCAAGTCCATCTCTGTTGTAACCGATCGCAGCTCAGTATGACGCATAGGTATATGTGAGGTCTCCTCCGCAGTTCATGCAGACGTAGTCGCCGTTATTGTCCGTGTACTGGTAGCCGCAGTCCTCACAATAGAACGAATAGCACTCGTTGCACGAGAAGCCGGGCTCGCCCTTCTTTACGGTCTTGCCGCAGCTCGCACAAACCGCCATAGTATCACAGGTTGAACATCATCCAGCTCTTCGGCCTCAGCCCTTCTGGCTGAGCAGCTGCGCCGCGAGATTGACGCTGAACGTGCCGTTGCCTATGTTGAGCCACTGAACTGTGTTGTTGGGCTTGAACGCCATTATGGCGGTAGTATTGTCTATGGTCATGTTGTATTGGTATATGCTGGTTTTGGCAGTGTTGTTCGTTGTTACGGTGTAGCCGAGCTGGAACTGGTACGTGCCCGGCGGTATTTCCAGCGTGGTATTGCTTGCATTTATTACGGTGCGGTTGTCCAAGCCGAGCAGGTACTGGTGGGCGCTGGTCAGGTATACGGTAAGCTTGCTTGTACCTGGCGCCTGGAACAATGCTGTCTTTGCGCCGCTGAACAGGCTGTGGAAAAAGCTGGATATGCTGCTAAAGAGGCCGCCGGTAGTAATGCTGGCTATGGCTATTATGAGAAGAACTAAAATAGCATAGGTTTCCATGCTTTGTTTTGTGCAGAACAAACTAAAAAACAGCATGTTGCCGAAACTGCACGACATGCTTTTACAGTTTCACGTTCAACTGTATATGGTGTTCAAATGCCTGAATATGAAGATAGGAATTCCGTAGACGGGAAGACCCTTGACCTGTCGAGAGCCAGGCAATCCCTCATTGAGGAGCTCCAGGCCATGATGTGATACGACGAGCGCGTGAGCGCCAGCAAGGACGAGTCGCTAAGGGGCGTGATGGCCCACAACCGCGACGACGAGAAGGAGCATGCGACGCTCCTGCTGGAATGGCTCAGGCGGCACGATGCGAAGCTCGACAAGGAACTGAAGGAAATACTCTTCAAGGACAAGGAGCTGAGCAAGCTCTGGGACTGAGCAGGCCGCCAAAGGTATTTATATTTGGAAACATAAAATCTGCCTTGGTACATATGAGGAAACTGCACTACAAGCGCAGAGTCATAGAGAATGAGGAGCGGTTAGAGCGCAGGGAGCCAATCGGCATGGATGGCAGCGAATCTGGCAGCAGCACTGAATCAGGACCGCAAAACAATGGTAAGCGTGCTCTTGAAAACGGAGAGGTCGGCTTTGTGGAAGCCCAGCCTGAAGCGGACGAGCTGACCCACGAATAGCGACAGATAGATATGCGCAGCTTTTGGTGATAGAGTGGTAACAAAGGATCTGGATAGAAGCGGGCAAATCAGGCAGGATGCAGGGCCTATACATGCCAGGCTCCCTGTGGATTCCTATTACCTGCGATTTGCCGAACGCCAGAAATCTGACATGCCAAACGATGACAGGATAAGAGAGCGCATCATTGCATTCTTGTACATCCACCAAACCCTGAATTACAGCGCTGCGGATTCCTACAATGAAGAAGGGCTCATGGAGCACCTCATACTCAGGAAGGCCAGCCGCCCATACGGAGACACAGGATATGATAGTGTCTTGAAGGAGAATTTCAACAAAGGTAAGGAAGCGCTCAGGGAGGCGCTCGAGGCGTATGTAAAAAAGGAGAAGCAGGAAATGCTCGACACGTCTAGAATTCTCCAGGGACTCGTAGGAGAAGGCTTGGTCGATCGGGTCGTTGACGGTTTCGGCGATCCGACTGGATATATTCTTACGCAGAAGGGAATGCAAAAGGGCCAAAACATTATGGACGAGTACGACCTTGAAGTACTGCCGCTGCCTGCGAAACTTGGCCGTGTGGAGGACAAATAATCCGGCCGCAGGTTTATTGGCAACGTATAAATATTTGGGAAGCGCATTGCTCCTTGGTTAAGTGGCAACTACCAATAACGCCAGCAGACTCGAGAGAGAGCTTGCTGCAGGCAACAGGGAGGCACTGCAAACGCTCCAGGCATTGGAAGGCAGATACAAGAACGCAGCGGAAGCACTGGCCAGATGCGGCATAAAGGGTCGCGACATATGCCGCATGCACAACGACGTCTTTAATGGTGACATTGAAAGGACTGCAAGCTTCCTGGCAAGGTTCATTGGCGTGCACGAAGGCTACGGCAACAGCAGTGACAGCCTTAGGAGATTCCGCGGCCTTGCGACCGACAAAGACACGAACGCATTCGACGTCTTGACTTTCGCAGTGATAGCGCAGATGTGCACCATTGACAGCGAGATAGGGGGTGCGATAATGCTCTCAAAAAGGCCGCCGGGCTACATATTTAGGTTATACAGGTCAAAGGGCCAGAACCTGGAAGAAACGGCTGCCGACCTGATGGAATGGTACTTTCCGTTTAAGGAGTCCATAGACGCATGGAAGGCTGAGATAGCCAAGGCCAAAGAGGCGGCCAAAGCACTTGAGCTTGCAGGGCAGCTGCACGCGGCCATCGAAAAGCACGGGAGCATAGATAAGGTCTACGCGGAATGGGAAAGGAAGCTTGACGAGGATATAGGTCTCAACAGAAACATGCTTTACATGTTAGTTAGGGAGCCGGACCTTGCCGTGATGAACAATGAGGCTATGGGCAGGTACAAGATGCTGAGCCATAGCAAGCTTGAGGAATCGCCCGGCAGCCTGAGCATAGCGTCGCAATACGCAAACATTGCAGAAAGATGGAAAGAGGCGGCAAAAGAAGCCGTAAAACAGGGAAAGCTGCTTGGAGCCTGCAACGCCCATGTTGAAGCCGGCGCGATATTGCAGAAGGCGCGCGACTATGTCGGTGCCGTGGCAGAGCTCGAGCTGGCCAGGGCGGAGCTCGCACCCCTTATCGAGCAGGAAGCCGTCGAGGCCGAAAAGCTCAGCATGCTCAAAATCAGCAATGAGATAAGCTCGAGGATAGTCCAGGGCAAGGCCAGCGCGGGCATGAGCCTGAAGAGGACGCTATCCGCCATAGCCGACAAGCCGCATCAGATCAAGCAGAATGAGACCAACCTGCTTAAAACAGTAGACCTTTTGCGGCCTTGGGGCGCTGCTCGTACCGGCACGCTCGAGAACGGCAGACCGGAGCCGTAGCGCGATGCGCAGGAACCCTTCCACAAAATGTTTATATATCTTGACGAGTAGAGCGATTATACGTGGTTGAATGAGCAAACCAAAATCTTTAGGGCAACCAATGAAGGTCGGGAACTACAATAGCGATGTAAATGAAATCAAGGAGAGGCGCTACCAGAATGCGGTCCGCGAGCTGGATGCCAAGATAACAGAGCTCTTAGAGGGAGATACAGTTTCGCCAAGAGTTATGGCTAGGCGCATGGTGAGAGAGCTCAATAATGCCGAAATATCTTTGGCTATTGACGGAACCAAGGATTATGCATATGCAGAAAACAGGTCGAACCAGAGCGACGCCTCCCTTCTGGCCGTGATTCAGGATTTAGCTCGATTCCTGCCAGAGCTTTACAAGCATGAGAGGTCACCAAAGGGAAAGGAGCCACTTGAATCTTCAGCCCTTATGCAATTCGTCAGAGTGGGAGCAATTCCCAGCACGAATGCGCGCAACTTTATGCCATACACGAAAAATCCGCTTTATTGGGCCAAGCAGCTGGAGGGCAGCCTAAACGAAACCATAAATGCACTCTCTGCAAACGATATACCCACGTACACGGATAAAGTTAAACTGTCTTTCCTGGTGGCGCTGAATAACGCCCTGCATGTGAAGATGTATGGGGAAGGGGTAGACAAAGCCGAATACAACCCGTATGCCGAGGGAGCCGGGCGCATAAACGATTTCGTCTTTGAGCTCCTAAAGCTATGCACCCCAAGGGACGCTATGAGCAGATGGACGGACTATGACGGTGCCTACTGGGATTTCTACGCCTGGGCTAGGGGCTACATAGGCTACAGCAAGGACGAGGAGCGGTGAAGCCTGCACTTAACTTGCCATGCCTCATTACAGTTCGCCTATCGGCGAAGGCATGGCAAGGCATAAGAACTTGGAACGCGGCATTTACAGCAAACGGTATGGCACCAGGGACATCTGACGTGCCATACGCCATGCTTTTAAATACTGAGTGAGAAGTGTTTTTTACCGTGTTAGAATGGCATCCAAACATTCAGCGAAAACCGACGAGCTGACCGCAGTTGGCGGGCATGGCGGCCCGGCCTCGTTCAAGGAGTTCATAGAGATGTACAAGAGCCAGGTCTACTCCAAAATCTGCGAATATGTGCCAGCCAAGAAGCCCGAAGTCCATGCTGTAATGCGCGATTATATAGATAGGCAGGGCAGCTACAGGAGGCCTGGCCTTGTCATGCTTACGGGCAAGTTATTCGGCGCAAGCACAGAGGAGCTGCTTCTGCCCGCAGCTGCGCAGCAGCTATCCGAGGACTGGATACTGATGCAGGATGATGCTGAGGACGATTCTGAACTCAGGCGCGGCAAGCCAGCGGCGCAGAGGCTCTACGGATGGGTCCATGCAATGAACGCCACGAACATCGGCCAGATGGCGATGTGGCGCATGCTCAAGGACTACATGCGTAAGGTCGGCCCGGAGAAGGGCAACCGCATGTACGAGAAGTTCTACAACATGCTTGAATACACGGTAGAGGGCCAGCACATAGAGAATACGTTCATACACTACACAAAGGACATAAAGAATGCCGACGAAGCCCTCTATTACAGGATTGCTGACAGCAAGACATGCTTCTATACGGTATACGGACCTATGCAGATAGGCGCGATAGCCGCAGGCCAAGGCGAGGAGGTGCTCAAGGCGCTTGAGGATATAGGCAGGCCTGCCGGTGTCGCCTTCCAGATAGCTGACGACGTCCTGGACATGGTGGCAGATGAGAAGCTCTTCGGCAAGAAGAACTTCGGCGACCTGTACGAGGGCAAGGTCACGCTGATGATAGTGCATGCCTACAAGAACGCCACGCCTGATGAGAAGGCGAGGATAGAGGCCATCTACAGGAAGAAGCGTTCCGAGAAGACCGCAGAGGAGATAGACTTCCTTAAGGAGATGATTGCGAAGTACAATGGCATAGCGTATGCACAGAATGTAGCAGAGCAGTTTGGGAGGCAGGCACGCGAGGCTCTGGAAAGGCACCGTGATGTGCTTCCGATGAACGGCCTGACACCTATAGTCATATCTGCGCTGCAAGAGCTCTATATAAGGAAGAAGTAGCAGGCTCGTTTTGTGGACGGCCATGCATTGCGAGTTATCGGGTGATTGTATGATAATTGGAATACCGACGGACGACGGGAAGCACGTCTCCGAGCACTTCGGCAGGTCAAAGCGCTTCATGATAGTAGACATGCAGGACGGCAGGGAGCTGGAGCGCAGGCTCGTCGAGAACCCGCACGACAAGGAGCAAAGCGAGCAGAGCGGCCACGGCAAGCTGCTGAAGATGCTCGTCGAGAACAAGGTCAACAGGGTGGTGTGCTTCAATCTCAATCCCAAGATGGAGAAGAACCTTGACTCTCTGAAGATAGAGGTGCGGAAGTGCAGCGAAGGCGCTGAAATCGGCAGTTTGCTGAAAATTTAAAGCTAATAACGCGCCAACCGCGCTACAGGAAGTCCGATACCTGCCAGTACATAGCAACACATAAATCAATAAAAACATTTGGGTATATGTGTCATGCGGGCGATGCGATGGACGCTTATATAAGGATAAAGTTCAAGGGCATACACGGCAAACTGCAAACTGGATCTACGATTACAGCCACCACCTATAGTGTAACCGGCAGACCAGAGACCGAATCCGACAGGTTCGTCGCAGACGACGAGTTCAACGTATTCAAGATACAGCCAGTGATGGATGGCACTGAGGCGCTAATCACCCTTTATTCGGATAGCAAGGAGCGCAAGCTCGGCAGCACGCGCATCTCAGAGAAGGACGAATGGCACACCTTTTCGCCGAGCGTGGAGAGCGGAAACTCGATATTAGCAGAGCTCAACGATGTCTTGGTGCCGGAGAACACCGACGAGCTAGTGGTGGACGTCGTGCTATCCCACTTGATAAGCGACGACTGGCATGATATGTAATCGCAGTAAAACGGCATGCAAGTGCGCGATTTTTAGCTGTAAAGATATTACTATCCTCTCGGCGTGTTCCAAGCCCTCCGGGCCTCGGCATGGGCGCCTACATGTATTTTCTTATATCGTCCTTTGTAAGACCGGCTTGCTTGAGGATTGCGCCGAGAGTTCCCTGATCCAAATCGCCACCATGCATGGGTATTGTAGTGGAACGCTCAAAATTGCTTATAAAAATATGGCTACCCTTCTGCCTTATCGGTTTGAAGTTATAGTACTTTACCAGTATTGCAAGGAGTTTGGCAGGTTTTATAACGAGCCTCGGCATACCCTCAACTCAAGATTTAAGCATAGGCCAGTTGCTTTTCGCTCTTAAGTCCCGTGACTTTCATAGACTTTAAGGCCATCATCCCGTCTATCGCTACCTCGACAGCCTCCCTGATATTCTTCCTTAAGGCGGCCATGGTCTTCGCTCTAGTGACTACGTGCAACGAGGGTATTTCTGCAACCAGCCAGCCTTCGCTCTTGAAAATGCGCATATCCACCATGCTATCGGTATGCTTTGCAGGTTTAAAGTATATAAAGCGATAAGTTGAGGACTGCAAGACTAATATGGCCGCGACACAGCTTGAGCGGCTACGAAGCGTCGTAGCGGGATTGGGTCTCAAGCTGGGCTGTAAGCGGCAGACAGGTTAAGCGATTAGGGCCTCGCTGCAGCTCGCGGGCTCATCCTTCGCCCGCTCTAGCCTGCGGCTCGGCCGGCAGAGGATATTTACAATTTGGTTTGCAATAAGAGATAGGTGTGTTTATGGAACTGGAGCATGTTGTGATGAGGCGCTTGGAGTACCATTCAGGCACACGTGAAAATCCTGGCTTGGACATTCTCGTGCAGACAAAGAAAGAGGGGATGCCTATGCCGTATGCATCAAAGTTAAAAGTAGGCCAGACAGTGTGGCTAAAATGGGACGGCGGCCCGATAACCGCGAGGGCTAGGATAAGCTCTTGGCAGGCAGGTAGCGTGGATGACGGAAACGTAGAGAGGATAAGAGAGCTAACGAGGGGTACAGGGCTGTTCAAAAACAGCAAATACTGGGATGACCTGAGGAAGAAAGGGCCCAAAATCAATTTCATAGTGATAAGGCTATCTGGAGGGGAATGGATCAAGCAGCCGATCTATCCAGAGGCCAGGGCATACAGGCAGGGCTGGGTCTATATAGACAATGAAGAAAAGAGAAAGGCCTGGCTCGAAGGGTTGCCTGCACAAGAATGCGATGAGGAAACTATCCGCACAGGCATCCGTTTTGATGTTTTTCGTCGCGACAATTTTACTTGCCAATACTGCGGGCGCAAGCCTCCAGAAGTGGAACTTGAGGTTGACCACGTAATCCCTAGAGCGCTAGGCGGTTCAAACGACATAAGCAACCTGAAAACAGCGTGCAGGGAGTGCAACAGGGGAAAAGGGAAGAAGCCGTTAAATGGTCAGCAACTTCAATAAACATGAAGGCTGAATACGTAAAAAAATCATTGAGCTCGGCGCCGTTCTCGGCCCTTCGGGCCTCGGCATTTACTGACTCATTCGATATGTTCGTTAGTATCTGCAGCTTTGGGTTTGCCTGACGAAAGCACAATAATGCGGTCTCCATTGATATTGTTTGTTGCTATAACTCCATCCAGTATCTGCCTGTGCTTCTCAAGGAACTCCCTTAAGTCAAGTACAGCGTTGTAAACTTTGTTCTGCATTTCTGTGAATCTGTGCATGTCTCTGTCAGAAACCTCGCGTTTTCTCTTTTCAGACGAGAAACCTCTGAGCAACACGATTGCGTTTAGATCAACATTCAGCCTATCGCTGAATAGCATCGAGTACCTGTGCGCTTCATTGGCTAGGTTGGCCCCCTCCTTGCGGATTGCAGCAGCGTCCGCTCTGCTCTGCCCGGGAACTCGCTCTGCATTGGATTTCTTCGTGCTCGGCTGCTGAATGTTGTTTGATTCTTTTTGGATTTTCATCCGATTACCAGAAGGAGTGGTCCCCTATTTCTTGAAGTGTTCTAATCATAAATAAGGCGCGATATCTTCCTCTCTATTCCTCAATGTTGCAATGGCCAGTTGGAACGTATTTACAGTAATGCCGCCTTCCAAGTCGTGATTTTCATAGATTATGTTCTTGATCTCGTCGTTCGCTTTAGCTGTGTCGAGCAGTAGCTTGACCACCCTAGTTGGCGCATAGCTGGCTATGGTATCAGCAATCCACCACCCTGATCCATCACCTGTTTTCAGCTTCTCTGGATTTTCTATGCAGTACAGAAGAAGCCCGTATCCTTTCTTTTCCAGCAGATGGTAAACGGCTTGTATGTCCTCGGTATTCACTTTGTCTACAAGCCTCTGGAATTCCTGTGATTTGGCTTTAGTCGATTTTTGTATTGCCGGCACCTGCCCACCATGCAACATTATGCTTACCAAATATTTATATGCAACGTTAGGCAGACCCTCAGCGGCATTATCCAATTTTTTATTTCTCTACCGGCCTACCACACCATGCAGCTCTCAAGGCTGCATGTAGCCGCTAGTCCAGAAAGTAGTGCAAATAACATTGGTAGCTTTGCTGTTGTAGTTGTTGCTGTAGTCGTTCACGTTGCCGTAAAGCAGCCCGGCCGACGAGGTTCTACATGTCAAAGAGCGCGCTAACAAAGCGTATATCAATTTTCAGAATCGGGTTGCTTATGCTGCCGCCCGAAGAACGTATCTTATATCTTTGATTGGCTCTATAAGCAGCTGTCGTGTGTCTTCTCCGCTTTTCCTGAGCCTTTTCAAGAGCTCTTCAGCATTCTCGTCGTGGCCTACTACTCTTCTTCCCTTCACTGCCACAAACTGCCCATTATACTTTACCTTTAGCTCTTCGTAGTGATTTTCAAACCAATCTACGTTCTTCTCGAACGCCTTTAGTGCCTTTATCTTAGTTATCAACCGTTCTTGCACATTCTAAGTTATCGCTGGAAAAGTCTAAAAATATTAACTTTTATCTTCTGAACCTGCTTAACTTATTAAAGATTAATACAATATTCCCCGCTAGGTGTGTCTCGTTGATTCTGCTTCCCGAAAAGCAGAATTGGGGAGCCGGTTTTTCCGACGACAAATGGGTTGCGGAAACGATATTTTATATATACAATAGATAGTAAAGAATTGTAAGCGTGTTCTATTTCAATTAAAGTTGAATATTCCTATTGAGCCATTGTAAATTGAAGCAGATATTTGAATGGTATACGGCGCCGTGGATGTGCATTCCACCGTGTCGGCACCGCTGTATTGAAATATATCAGTTCCATAGGTTGATGTGCCATTTAATTTAATGGTAGCTGTTCCAGTCTCTGCAACTTCGTTGCAAATTGGATAACCCCCTGTATATGTTAGGTTATATGGTACACCACCCACATCAGTGCCCGGGTATGTGCTATAATCTGAGCCTGCAATAATTATGAACACAGTTGAATTGTAGCCGGATACGTAGTAGTTAGCTTGGATTGGGTTTTGGCTGCTTTGGGTATAGTTTGTAAAGGTTCGTGAATTGACGCCAATGCCCACCTCAGACGCTTCGTAAGGGCTTGATATGAAACACGTGCCATTGCTATTGTATCCTATTGAAGAGTAGGTGCCGAATCCCGTAGTCTGTTTCCAACTGAACCCGTTGATAACCGGAGCGGCTCCTCCGCATATATACATTTGATAACCATTGTGTAGGGAAATCTGAGGGCTGTTGTATCCTGTTGCAGCACTAGAGCTATAGTTTAAAGCATGACTCACATATGGCGTTCCACTTAGTGAAATTGCAGCGTAGGAAGGCCGTGTGCCAGTAAGACTTGCGAATGAGGATGTTATCAATATATATATAGTATTATTGCCGACAGCTACTTTCGTTTGATTGGCTATGCCGGGAGAAAAATAGCCACTTTTAATCAGGCTGTTGTTGTAGTATACTTTCAATCCGGGAAGATAATTTGTTGTCGAAATGGCTTTGGTGCCATTAACAAATATACTCACATTAGTTAAACTAACGGTAAATACGCCACAAGATAGACTTTGGTTTTTGTATAGCATTCCAGAATTAGAGGTACATTTTTCTAGCGCAACTGTAGTGTTTATGGTGGTGGTTGAAGAAACAGTAGTATTCTGTACTGTCGTTGGGGTTATTGTAGTCGATTTTTGAATTGTCGATGTTGCTGGAGTATTACTATTCCACCTGAACAAGGTACTGCCACTTATAAAAAGTACACCGATTATTATAATAACAGCAATTCCGATCCATAAAAATTTTAGATTTGGCTTTTTCTGGCCCTTCTTTACCATCGAACCCCCAGATTGCTCATCTCACCAAAGCCTTAAAATGCTTATGTCGTGTTTAATTTTTAGACACTAAGATAGT
The DNA here is from genome assembly GCA_023473665.1 of Candidatus Marsarchaeota archaeon. Classification (NCBI taxonomy): domain Archaea; kingdom Thermoproteati; phylum Thermoproteota; species Candidatus Martarchaeota archaeon. The sequence goes on from JAMCYM010000002.1 coordinate 365,053, forward strand.
GCTCCTTTTAAAATTCATTTTAGACACTTGTCAATTATTGCCTATGCTAATACTAACGCTCTTTATCTGAAACTTCACTCAAAACTTCACTCAAACGATGTAAAGAAACGCCGAGTGAAGTGAAGGGTACCACAGAGGGAAAAGTTCTTTAGCTGCGCTGCAACGACTTTCCTAGAATGGTCATGTCAATACCTGCGGCGCCGAGCTGGCGAGCGAGGGCGGAGCGAGACCTCGGCGCCGCCCGAGCCTAGCCATCCACCGTAGTGGGCTGGACTCCGGCATCGCCGGCCCCGACTGCCAAGACAACGGCGCCCCCGCCAACACTGGCATCAGCATCAACACTAGCAACGGCAATAGCATCAGCACTAGCTCCAGCTTGAGCGGCTACGAAGCGTCGTAGCCGGCGGAGCATACTCAAGCCCCGGGTTTGCTGCGCCACATATGCTCGCGCGGCGGCATGGGCCTCGCCATGCTCGGCCGTTCGCCGCGCTCGCCCTTGGCATCGGTACCTTAAACAATCAGGCATGACCTCGCCGCAACTCGACGCCTCCGGCGTCTCGTGCCTGCGGCTCGGTCGTTACAGACAAAATCGCATTACTCAAATTCCTGACCGAGCCTTTTTAACAGGTCGGTATTGCTTTCAAAATACTCGCGCACCTTCGTCAGTTTCTCGATAAGCTGGTCCGCCACGGCTCTCTTTAGGTCCGCGGGGTGAAGCAGCTTTCTGGTATAAAGGTCGTTTAGCTGCTCAGAAGAATCTATCTCCAGATCTCCGCCGAATTTGTTATCCCTTGCTATTATGAACCTGCCGCCGCTGTTCGGGAGCACGAACAGCGAGGCTATCGCTATGATTGGATTGTCCTGTACGGCTCCGGGAGGGCAGTACGCCATCTCTATAGTGCTCCTTATCTCCTTTTCAGAAGCGTTGACCTTTATGTTCGGCCCGGCCACGGAAGAGCTCATCTTTACCCTGGGCCCCTTCAGCGACGGAACGAGCGGCATCATCAGCTCCACGCTCTTGCCATACCCGATCTTAGGCATGTACTCCCTGGCGAACGCCATGATGTGCCTCTGGTCGAGCCCGCCGCCTCTTCTCATCCCTTATTCTCTTTAAGGGTTTACCAACGAAAGAAAAACCCACGCTTTTCCACAGATTTAGTTTACATCCAAAGCAAAAAATTTAAGAATCCAACCATCAGTGGAAGTTACAGACTAACTATTTACTCAGAGAAATAGTAAAGTTTATTTCTGAGTGTTTGGCCATAGTAACAATGTCTATCGCAAGCATTTCACTATTTAAAGATCGAAAGGATGACGAAACAACTATTGTTGGACTACCATCTGGGCCATTACAAATGATTTGGTTGGGCATGTGATAGCAACTAATTTCAATTCCATTTATAGAAGCATTTACCTCACTCAAATTGTAATTATAATAAGATGGAATGGCTAAACCATTTACTTCTAAACCTCTGGTTGAGAGGTCTTTGATTGAAAATTCCAGACTACACAAATTAGATACGCAGGAGGAACTTATACTCGATATATTAACTATCTTTTGTGTGATTTGATCGCTTAATGGCCCCGACTGTAGCGGCACAAAAATCATTGTTTTATTCTTTACAGTAACGTTTTGTATCAAAAGAAAAGTTGATGTTTGATTGTCTATTGTCAAGTTCTTCTGTTTACATGTATAACCAGTTGTATAACTGCCGCATGCATAATTTGGCAGATATAAGGAACCGGGCAAAGTAAATTGGTTTATAAACTTAGAGATATTGTTTTTAGGTATGCTAGTCGTATTACTGTCCATCAAGAAATAGGCAAAATCTGAGTGGAAGGATATATTCATTCTTGCAACAGTCTCGTTATATAATGTAAGATTTTGGTATATTGTAGAATTTGATACATGAAAGTCCGTTGGATGACCAGACAGTATATAATATGCACTATTAGTTAATAGAACACTGTCAGTTACATTAAATGGTGGTGTGAGAAACCTATAATAGAAAACAGCAAATAAAATAAAAATAATAGATAACCCTAAGATACTTTTGAACAATCCTAGGCGTTTAATTGGAATTTTTGGAAATTTGACATTTATGATAGATATTATAGTAGTTATTATGAATACAGATGAAATGGCAATTAAAACAGGAATCGCCAGATACTTAAAATTGCTTATTAACTTGTCAATGTTTAGGAAATAGGAGAAGATTGTAGGTTTAATTAATAAAAACGATATGCTGGAGTATGGCGAAGAATTTGACAATAAGTGGATAATGGTTACCATTAGCGGGATTGATAGAATATATATGAACAACCCTATTAAAAAGAACCAAAGAACTTTTTCGATTTCTGAATGGTTACCCGAGAAGAACAATCCCTTAAGGGATTTGCCTTTGTTTCTTCTTAGCCTGTATGTTAACTCTAAAAATATAAAACCTAAAAGTAATATTATAAGGTCTGTGTTATAGCTGGCAAAAGGCACACCAACCGGATATGAACTCATGTATCCACCAATTAATGGCAATTTAATTATAGTCAAAATATTAAAAAGTTATTTGTAAAATTGTATAGCCCGTAGTTATGTTCTTCAATAATGTATAAAATGCGTACAGACATTCAAACCAACTCATACCTATCCTCGCTGTTCGTGAGCCTCTTTATTTCCTCCAGTACCTTTTCATTTTCTGATACCCAAGTTATAGGCATGTTAATCTTTTTCTTCGCCTCGTTCATGCTTACTGCATCGGTCCTCGCGCTCGTCTGTATCTCGTAGCCCTTCGCCTTCGACGTGTCCCACAGATAGCGCTTGCTGCCGTTCACGGGCCACGCGATCAGGTCCGGGGAGTGCTTCGCGCTGCTCGATATCACCAGCGCGTTGCTTTCATGCAGCTTCTCTACGGTCCTGACCAGGAGTCTTTTGTGCTCCTCGCTCCCGAGCTTGTCGGACTGCGCGGCGAGTATGCGCCCGGGCTCGACCCATCTCAGGCCCTGTTCGGTGAGCGAGTATGCGCCGCTGGAAATGCCCGCCATCCCGTTCGCCACCACCTTCTCGAAGATGCCGGGCTTGCCCTCGTATCCGTAGAGCGTGGCGTCGCTGCGCACCCATCCCTTGCTTTTCACGAACTGCACAAGCTCGGGCCTGGCCTTCGCAGGCGACGAGAGTATCGCCAGCAGTGCGGCGTGCTCCGACGGCGAGGGCGCGCCGGCGGGTATTCTTATTCCGTTGCGCCCGGCCTGCACTGCGCGCTGCGCCCTCTCGAATGTTATAGCACCAGTCTGCGCGCGCCCGGCCTCGGTCACCTCCCGCGTGCCCTTCGCCTTCAGCGCGGCCAGCTCGCCTGGCGACGCGGGCTCTACCTTCACGTAGTCCATCCACGTCTGGCCCCCCTGCGCGCGCAGCCTGTCCATCACAAGGCACTCGCCCTGCGCGGCGCCCTTCGCGTACTCCGCGTCGAGTCTGTCCAGGCCGAGGCGGCTGTTCCACGGCTGCCTGTAGCTGTGCAGCACTATCACCGAGCTCGAGTTCAGGAACGCGCCCGGCAGATCCTCCAGCTGCTGGGTGCTCGTCACTATGCCGAAGCCGTACTTCCTGCCCAGGCGCACTATGCGCTCGGCGAGCACCTCGTGGGCGTTCGGGAGCTTGACGAACTGCTGCCGCGAGCTCAGGAGCTGCCACGCCTCGTCTATCGCGACCATGAGCCTCGGCCCGGAGCCTATGCTCCCCTTCTCGAAGAGCTCGCAGACCCGCTGGAGCACGAAGTACGTGACAAGGCTCTTCTCGCTGTCGTTGAGGCCGGCAAGGCTGAGCACGGTGTTGCCACTGAACGCGCCCTCCCAGAAGGCCGGGGGCTCGGCGCCCATGACGCGCTCTACCGCCTTGAGCCTGTAGCCTATGAGCCAGTTCTCGCGGCGCTGGCGCAGCTCGCTCCACAGCGCTGCAAGGTCGGGCTCCCTGCCCTCCGAGTAGAGGCGCGTAAGCGCGTCCCTGACGCGCGTTGCCTGGAGCTGCGTGAGGTGCAGCGCGAGCATGAGCCCCTCCTCTACCATGGCCGCGCGCTGGCCCGCATCCATGCCGTTGAGCCTGAAGGCGTTGAGCGTGAAGTTGCCAGGCACGCGCCAGAGCGCGGCGCCGCTATCCATTGCGAAGCCCTCCAGCTCGCCCTGCCAGTCTATGGCGAGGAAGCCTATGCCGTACGCCAGCGAGGAGCGCGCCAGGAGCGCCTTGAGGGTGGTCGTCTTGCCGGAGGAGCTGCTCCCTGCTATGAGCACGTGCTGGTTTGGCTCCGAGAGCATGTCAAGCCTGTAGGGCCCCGCGCGGCCGCGCACCAGCGCCCTGCTGCCCTCGCGCGAGCCCTGCCCTGACGAGCTGTTGCTGTACTGCAGCACGTGCCTCGGATACGAGGCGCCGAGCAGTATTCCGTGGCTCGCGGCGCCAGCATTGCCCCTGGCGTGCAGGTACACTGCAACGGCCCAGTAGAGCGCGTTCACTGCCAGGAACGCCAGGGACGCCCCTCCCAGGCTAGAGAGGAGCGCCGCTGCCACATACAGCGGGATCAGGAAGAAGTTGAGGAGCAGCGCGAGGCCGAACGCCTTCAGCACGAAGCGCGCGCCGTCCAGCAATTCCCAGGTGCCGTTCCTGTCCCCTATGCGCGCCCTGAGCGCCGCCACTGCGCTCTCGCCGGTGACCTCCATGGCAAGGGGAGGGGCGCTGCCCCCTCCAGCGCCAATCCTAGGCAGGAGCCTCATCGCCATGCGCATCACTCTCGTCCGCCTCTGCCATCCTGCGCAGCTCGTCCACGTACGCCCTGAGCGTCGGCTCCCTCACGAAGTCCGGATTGCCGAGCGCGCTCTCCAGCGCTCCGGCATAGCGGCTCAGGCGCCGCTGCCTTTCCTCTTCGTCTTTTCCATCAGCTCCCATAGGTAGCCACCCCTTATGCACATCGGGCCGTCCGGCCTCGCCAGCGTGGCCACGACCTCCGCCATGAGCTCCTCGCCGTGCCTCTCGGCAGTTTTGGCGCCGAACAGCTCCCTGAGCATCGAGTACGCCAGCATGTACGGCCCTTGGCCCCTGTAGCCCCACGCGAAGGAATCGGTATCAGGAAGGCGCCTGTCGATCATGTACCAGTTCCTCAGGCGCCACACCCTCGCGCCGCTGCTCACCAGCACAGGGCTGTTGAACGCGCTGCCGGAGAACGCCACGCCCCTGGCGAAGCGCTCCGTTGCGGTTTGCCTGCCATTGCCGCTCATGACGCCACCTTGCCTTTGTTCTCGAACTCCATCTGGCGCCTCATGAGGTGCCTGACGAAGCTGCCCTTCTTGTAGCCGTCCGCGGCCTTCTTCGAAAGCCATTCGCTGAGCTCAGAGTCTATGTATACCACTATCGCGGTTTTTCTGGACATAGTCTCACTAATATTACTAATATATATAATATTATAAATAGCTTTGCCTCAGAAGCTTTTACCGAAGTAATATTGGTTTGCTACAACTAATATTAGAAAGATATATAAACCTTGGCGTGCATAATATTGCAGTGGTTATTATGGGCGAAGCAGACAGGCCTGAAGGCATTGACATGGATTTCCGGCTGGCCGTGCCCAAGGCCGCCTCCAGATCGGGCATGACCAAGATAACGAGCGTAAGAAGAGGCATGGGCAGGGCGAAGTACTCGTCGCTGATAACCACGATACCCGCGGAGTTCTGCAGGCTGTACGGCATAGGCGCGGGCGACAGCCTGATGTGGATGCTCGCGAAGGGCTCGAACGCAATGACCGTGGCGAAGGTGTCGGCAGGCGCCGCCGCGGCTGCAGGCCACGGCTCGGCGATCTACACAATGATGGACGAATACCTCGAGAAGCACGGGGAGCTTGACAAAGAGACGAAGGAGGTGCTTAGGACGGCGATCGACGCCATGAAGGCTGCTGGACCGGTCAGGAGGCTCACGCCGGAGGAGATGAGGAAGGAGTACCTCGCCATGAGGCGGGACATCGCGAAGGGCGCGAGGAAGGAGGAGAAGAGGGCGAAGAAAGGCAAGGAATAATTAAGTAAGGGCTTCAAGATGGCGGACCTTCTTTGGTATGCAACTATAACCATAAGGGGCTTCGCCCCTTATAAACCCTCCACTTTGGAGCCTCTTCCGAAAGCTTACGCTTTCGGTATTCTCCAAAGTTATTATGCCGCAAGTTTTGTTTGACCTGAAATGTCCTGCCTT